>NZ_NRDQ01000109.1 GCF_002878455.1 Janthinobacterium sp. AD80 | reverse complement strand
ACTGGTTCGAGCGCAAGCGCAGCAAGACCGTTTCCAGGCTTTCCGGCAACAGATACGCCAGTTTCGTATTGATATCGGCCCGCGTATAGGCCGACGTGGCCGCATCGGACGCGAGCTCGCGCGCCACAGCCTGCGCCAGCCAGCCGTGATCCGCGTCCGGCGGCACGGGCAGCGCGCGCACGGCAAGCAGGCTGCCGGCATGCACCACGCCCAGGGTCAGGGTAGAGTCCTGCAACTGCCCCAGCCAGGCGCCCGGCCTGAGCGCGCCTTGCCAGCGGTTCCAGTGGCGCACGAACTGCGGCGTGATAAAGAGCAGCGGCAGCTTGCGCTGCGCGGCCACGCGCGTCAGCTGCGCCAGCAGCGCGCGCGGCACGGCGCAAAAGAACGGCGCGCGCGCTTCCCAGGCGCGGCTGCTGTGCCACAGTCCCGGCGCATCGCCATACAGGGCGTGGAAACGCAGCGCGGCGGCCGCCTCGATATCGGCCAGGCGCGTGGCACCGTGCGGCAGGTCCACCTGCCACAGGCGCACGAGCGCATCGTCAAGCACCACGGACAAGGGCCAGCCCGCATGTTCGCCCGCCGGCAATAGCTGTTCCAGCGCCTGCCCCAGCGCGGCAAAATCGCCGTGCTGACCGAGGTCTGGCGCATGCGCCGCCTCGCCCAGCAAGGTCCAGGCAGGTGCGCGCCAGCGGCTGGCGCGCCACAGGCTCAAGCCATCCGGCGCCACGCCCAGCCGCAAGCCCTGTCCCAGGCTGAACTTTCCGATACCTCTACGCATGCAGGGTGACCCTCTTGATTTCCGTGATGGTGGTGGCGCCCCGCCTGACCAGTTCCAGCGCCGCCACGCGCAGGCTGCGCGTGCCGTTCGCATACGCGGCCGCCTTGATCTGGCGGATCGGTTTCTTGTCGACGATGAGTTCGCGGATTTCATCCGTCAGCACGAGGATCTCGGCGATCGAACGCCGTCCCTTGTAGCCCGTGCCGCGGCAGTCGCCGCAACCCTTGCCCTGCTTGAACTGGAAGCCCGCCACGTCGGCGCGCGCCAGGCCCACGCTGGCCAGTTCCGCATCGTCGGGCGTGTAGTCGGTGGCGCAATGGGGGCAGTTGGTGCGGATCAGGCGCTGCGCCCAGATGCCGTTCAGGGCCGAGACGAACGCATACGGATCGATGCCCATGTGCGTAAACCGGCCGAAGACGTCGAACACATTGTTCGCGTGCACGGTGGTCAGCACCAGATGGCCCGTAAGCGCCGACTGCACGGCGATTTCCGCCGTCTCGCGGTCGCGGATCTCGCCCACCATGATTTTGTCCGGGTCGTGGCGCAGGATGGAACGCAAGCCCTTGGCAAACGTCAGCCCCTTCTTTTCATTCACCGGTATCTGCAAGATGCCGGGCAGCTGGTATTCGACCGGGTCTTCGATGGTGATGATCTTTTCGCGCCCGTTATGGATTTCCGTCAGCGCCGCGTACAGGGTCGTGGTCTTGCCCGAGCCGGTGGGGCCGGTGACGAGCAGCATGCCGTAGGCCTCCTGCGCCAGCGCGCGCAAGGCGACCAGCGAAGGCGAATCAAAGCCCAGTGCCTCGAGCGTCAGGGCGCCGTAGGCCTCGATCATGGCGCGCTTGTCGAGGATACGGATGACGGCGTCCTCGCCATGGATGCTGGGCATGATGGAGACGCGCAAATCGATTTCGCGACCGCCCGCCTCGACGCGGAAGCTGCCGTCCTGCGGCACGCGGCGCTCGGCGATATCGAGTTCGGCCAGCACTTTCAGGCGCGAGATGATGTGCTCGGCCACTTCGATGCCGTTGACGGACGTGGCGTGATCGAGCACCCCGTCGACCCGGTACTTGACGGCCAGGCCGCCGGCCGTGCTTTCCAGGTGGATGTCCGAGGCGCCCGCCTTCAGGGCGTCGTACAGGGTCGAGTTGACCAGCTTGACCGCCGGGCTGGCCGCTTCCGAGACGCTGGCAAACGACAGCACGGCGGCCGTCTTGCCGTCGCGCCGCGCATCGTTCGCCGCGCCGGGCAGCAGGTTGTCGACGGCGCGCGCCGACTCCTCCTGCTTCGACAGGTAGGCGCCGATGTCGGCCTGCAGCGCCAGGCGGATGCCCAGGGCGCTGCGCCCCGCGCGCGCGCCCAGCCAGGTTTGCAGGTCGAGGTCGAACGGGTCGGCGATCACGCCCACCAGCTGGCCATCGGCGGCGCGCAGCAGTACGCTGTGGCGCGCCAGCGCCAGCGACAAGGGCAGCAGGTCGAAGGCGGGAGAAAACGCCAGCATGTCGGCCGTTTCCAGCACGGCCAGGCCAAACGGGCGCGCCAGCTCCTGCACCACGGCGCGCGCCTCGATGCCGCTCAGTTGCTGCAATTCTTCGACCAGGCTGCGCTTCGATTGCAAGCACAGGGCGCGCGCGCGCTGCATCAGCGCGGGGTCGATGGCGATGGGAACGGAGGCAGTCTGGTTCATGAAATATCGCCGGCAAGATCAAAGATGGGCATGTACAGCAGGATCACGATGGCGCCCACGATCAGGCCGATGGCGGCCATCAGCAAGGGTTCGAAGGTGCGCGTGAAACGGTCGATCCAGCGGCTGATTTCGCCGTCATAAAAGGCCGCCGACTGCGTCAGCATGGGCCCCATGTCGCCCGTGCGCTCGCCCACGCGCAGCATGCGCAGGGAAATCGGCGTCGTCAATTGATGCTGTTCAAACGCGGACGACAGGGGCTGGCCCGCCTCGATGGCCGCGCGCGCCTGCTGCAAGGACGCCTGCATGCGCGGCGAAACCATTGCCTGCACGGTGGAAATGGCTTGCACGATGGTGATGCCTCCTTCGGACAGCATGCCCAGGGTCAGGTACAGGCGCGACAGTTCATAGATGCGCACGCGCTCACCGATGCCGGGCAGTGCCGCCAGCAGGCGCGCCACACCGCCATTGCGCAGCACGCGGCGCACGGCCGTCACCACGATACTGCCGGCGATAAGCAGACCCAGCAACAGCAGCAGGCCGTGTTCGGTGACGAACTGGCCCCAAGTGAGCATGACTTGCGACATCCACGGCAGGTTGCGCCCGGCGCCCTGGTAGACCTCGGCGAAGCGCGGCACCACGTAGCTGATCAGGAAGGCGCTGACGCCGCCGCCCACGGCCAGCAGGATGGCGGGATAGATGGCGGCGCTGACGATCTTGGCGCGCACCGTGTCGATGCGCTGCTGGTAGTCGATATAGCGCGACAGGGCGCGCGGCAGGTCGCTGGTGCCCTCGGCCGCCTTGACGATGCCGATATACAAAGGGGGAAACAGTTCGGCCTGTTCGCCGAGCACGCTGGAAAAGCGTTTGCCTTCGCGCAAGCCTTCCAGCAGGCGCGTGAGCACGCTGCGCGTGGCGGGCGACGCCTCCTTTTCCAGCAGCGCTTCGAGCGCCTCGACAATGCCCAGGCCCGCGTGCAGCAAGGCCAGCAGTTCCTGACTGAACAGCAGCAGCGGCAAGGCGCGCGCGCGCTGGCGTCCGGCGGCACTGAAGGGCGTGGCCCGCAGCGGCCGGATGGCGCTGACGAACAGGCCGCGCGCCTCGGCCTGGCGGCGCGCGTCGGCTTCGTCGCGGCCATCGATCACGCACGTCGTCAGGGTAGCAACGGCCTGGTCCGTGGAGAGCGCGCGCACTTCAAACTGCATGATGGCGTATCCGTCTGGAGAAAATAGGCGCTGGCGCTATTGCGAGCTGATGTCGGCGTTCTCGCCGCTGCCGCCCGGCTGGCCATCCTTGCCCATCGAGACGATGTCGTACTCGCCCTTGCTGCCGGGCGCGCGGTATTGGTAGGCATGGCCCCATGGGTCGAGCGGCACGGCCTTTTTCAGGTAGGGACCATTCCAGCGCGTGCCGGCGGTGGGCGGCGCGACCAGCAGCGCGGCCAGGCCCTCTTCCGTGGTCGGGTAGCGGCCCACGTCGAGGCGGTAGGTGTCGAGCGATTTTTCAAACGCCTCGATCTGCGCCTTGGCCACCGTCACTTCCGACTTGCCCAGCTGGGCGAAATACTTCGGCCCCACGTAGGCGGCAAGCAAGCCGATGATCACAATGACCACCAGCAATTCTAGCAATGTAAAGCCACGCGCCTTGCGCGTTGCCGCCAAGTCCTGCCTGTGTGCTGCATGCATCCGGTAACTCCTTATTGCCTACCTTTAATTCATTGCGCCGCTGTACGCCGCTGATGGCCACGCACTGACGGCACGCGCTTGCCCGATGCATGTCAGCCTACCATGCCGATTATGGTTAATACAATCTTTTCTTTGTACTGTGAACAACAAATTCCCGGGGAAACCATCAGCGAAGGGCGAAACCGCCACACGGCGCCGTTCTGAACAACCTGATGTATTTTTCAACTATTTTCAGTGCGGAAACTAACTACTGTTGGTTACTATCCCATAGTGATTGATGAATTTTATTCATTCATTATTTGTAACTTTCAAATTAAATTTGAAATAATTTCAAACAATGCAATTGCCTCTTTTGCTATAGTAAAAATCAATTTTCTACGCATTGGTCTTGCCCAGCTGCGCAGAAAAGAGCATCCAAGACGCAAAACATATTGCATCCGACATAATCACCAAGGGAAAATTCATGACTCGTATTGTGCATTCGAAGGCCGCTGCCAAAGCTGGCCCTTTCTCCGCCAAGCAGCTGACTGGTGCCGCCATCCTGGCCCTGTCCGCCGCCTGCGCCCCCGCCGCTATCGCGGACGTGATCAACTTTAATAATGTCGATAACCAGTTTGTCGGCCATGGCGATGCCTTTGAACTTGGCAACTTCGTGCTGACGGGCGCTTCCAATGCGGCCGGCGCCGCCTATGGCGACCTGGTGGGCGCGGTGCTGGACGGAACGGACCCTGCCGCCTGCGGCATGGCTTGCCCGACCAACAATACGAGCAATTACTACGCGGCCCTCAACGATGGCATCGTCTACCTCGACCCGCTGCGCGCGGGCGGCAGCGTCAGCCTGCAGGGTTTCGACGCCAGCTTCATCGGCTACGCCCAGGGCGCCAGCTACCCGGCCGTGGCCGGCCTGCTGCGCGTGCAAGGCTTCTATGCGGATGGCTCTTCCCTGTATGAAACATACCAGCTGGGCGGCCCGCTCGGCGGCGACTTCCAGTTCCAGCGCTACAACACCAGCGCCAGTTTCGGCAGCCAGCAGTTCGCCTCGCTGGCCTTCTTCGGTTTCACTTGCAACACGGCCGGCAGCTGTAACGCCTTCAACAGCAACAAGGGCCAGTTTGCGCTCGACAATATCGTTGCCTCGGTACCGGAGCCATCGACCTACGCGATGATGCTGCTGGGCCTGGCAGGCATCGGCTTCGTGGCGCGCCGCCGCCGTCAAGCCTGATCCACCGTTCGCCTCCCGCACCCGTACCTCTACCCGTTTACCAGGAAATTCCATGACATTCCGTCCCGCTTTGCGTCCCATTTCGCTAGCCGTGCTGAGCCTGTTTGCCAGCCTGAGCATCCAGGCCCACGCCGATGACCTGCGCCGCCCCTACATCGTGCAGCTGACCGATAAACCAATCGCTTCCTACGCCGGATCGGTGGAAGGCCTGGGCGCCACCCAGCCGGCCGCCGGCGGCCGCCTCGACCTGGCCAGCGCGGAAGTGCAGCTGTACGGCGACTACCTCGAACAAAAGCAAGCCCGGGTCCAAGCCCTGGTCGCCGCCGCCCCGGTGCAATACCAGTACAAGATCGTCCTCAATGGCTTTTCCGCCCTGCTGACCGACGCCGAAGTGCGCCAGCTGCAGGCCAGCGGCGACGTGGCCAGCATCGCTCCCGACGAGCCGCGCACCCTGCAAACGAACTACACGCCAACCTTCCTGGGCCTGGACCAGCCGGGCGGGCTGTGGAGCCAGCTGGGCGGCAAGCAGCACGCGGGCGAAGACATCATCATCGGCATCGTCGATGGCGGCGTGTGGCCGGAAAACCTGTCGTATGCGGACAGGGTCGACGCCAACGGCACCCCCACCTTCGATCCGAACGCCAGCCTGGCCTATGGCGCGCCGCCGGCCGCCTGGAAAGGCATCTGCCAGACGGGCGAAGGCTTTAGCTCCGACCACTGCAACAACAAGCTGCTGGGCGCGCAATACTTCAATGCCGTGCGCCTGACCGAGACGGACAAGATCCAGCACTGGAGCGAATTCACCTCGCCGCGCGATTCCGTGGGCGACCCGAGCGGCGAAGGCGGCCACGGCACGCACACCTCGTCCACCGCGGGCGGCAATGCGGGCGTGCCCGTGACGGCGAACGGCGCGCGCCTGGGCGCGATTGCCGGCGTGGCGCCACGTGCCCGCCTGTCCGTCTACAAGGTCTGCTGGTCGTACAACCTGGCCACCCAGCCGACGGGCGCGAAGAACGGCTGCTATGGCGGCGACAGCGTGGCGGCGATCGAAAAAGCCGTGCAGGATGGCGTGCACGTGATCAACTATTCGATCAGCGGCGGCGGCACCGTCAACGATCCCGTCGAACAAGCCTTTTTGCATGCCTCGAATGCAGGCGTGTTCGTTGCGGCCTCCGCCGGCAACTCGGGACCGGCCAACACCGTGGCCCACGTCAGCCCCTGGATCACCACCGTGGCCGCCTCGACGCATAACCGCGCCAACCAGGCCAACGTGACCTTGAGCAACGGCGCCAGCTACACGGGCGCCTCGCTCAACTACGACCCGCTGCCGGCGACCACCCTGATCCGCGCACAGGATGCGGGCCTGCCCGGCGCCGACGCGCAAAAACTGGCCCTGTGCTACCGCGCCGGCGACAACGGCGGCGTGGCGCTGCTGGATCCGGCCAAGGTTGCAGGCAAGGTCGTCAGCTGCCTGCGCGGCACCACGGCGCGCACCGACAAGGGCGTCGCCGTGCTGGAAGCGGGCGGCGCCGGCATGGTGCTGGTCGACACGGGCATCGGCCTGGTGTCCGATCCGCACGTGCTGCCGGCCGTGCACGTGAGCGCTGCCGATGGCGCGCTGATCAACGCCCAGGCACAAACGCGCGCCGGCCGCGACATCGCGCGCGCGGAACACAACCTGGCGGCCGCCAACGCCAGCCTGGCTGCCACGCGCGACCAGCTGCTGCCGTCGTTCAAGCTGACGGCGGTGGGCGGCGGCCAGGCCACGACACTCACCGATTTCCTGCATGGGCCCACGGCCCTGTGGCGCCTGACGGCATTGGCGGCTGGCCCATTGTTCGATGGCGGGCGCGTGCAGGCGCAGACGGATGCGGCCGGCGCGCAGCGCGACCAGCTGGTGTACACCTATGAAAACGTGGTGCGCAATGCCTTCGCCGAAACGGAAAACAGCCTGGGCGCCATCTACCGCCTGCAGCAGCAAGCGGTGGAAAACGATGCGCGCCGCGCCACTGCGGCCGATACGCTGCGCATCGCGCACAACCGCTACCGCAATGGCTACGCATCCTATCTGGAAGAACTCGACGCCCAGCGCACCCTGTACAGCGCCGACGTGGGACTGCTGCAACTGAAGACGCGCATCCTTGTCGCCTCGGTTGACCTGTACCGCGCCATGGGGGGCGGCTGGCAGGCCAGCGCGCCATAGCACACGCGTCCCGGCATGACGCCCGGGGGCGGCCAGTGTAATATTCTCACCAGGGATAGCGGCGGCATGGTGCCGGCCGCTCCCATCACGAACGAGGTTGCGGCATGACGATTTTTGGCATAGGCATTCACATTCTGATCGCATTGTTCTTTGCGATCCATGTGGTGCGCAACGGGCAGCAGCTGTACTGGCTGCTCATTTTATTCATGTTCCCGCTGCTGGGCAGCGTGGTGTATTTCTTCGCCATCTACCTGCCCAACTCGCGTCTGCCGCAAGGCGCGCGCAAGGTGGCGTCAGTGGCGGTGCAGGTGCTCGACCCGAACCGCGAACTGCGCGAGGCGAAAGCCGCCTTCGAGTACACGCCGACGGCGCAGAACCAGATGCGCCTGGCCAGCGCGCAGCTTGAAGCGGGCAACCCGCAGGAAGCGGCAGCGACGTATGAAGCATGTTTGCAGGGGGCGTTTTCATCGGACCTGGAAATCCGCCTGGGCGCGGCGCGCGCCTACCTGGAAAGCGAACGGGGCGCCGAAGCGCTGACGCACCTGGCATTCATCCGCCGCAGCGATATGCATTTTCGCCCGGAGATGGTATCGCTGCTGACGGCGCGTGCGCTGGCGCAAAGCGGGCGCCAGGCGGAGGCGAAGGCGGAATTCGACGATGCGCTGACGCGCTATAACAGCTTCGAGTGCCGCGCCGAGTGCGCGATCTGGGCACTGCAGCAGGGCGACAAGGTGCTGGCCGAGCGCCTGTGCGCGGACATCGACAGCGCCATGGCCCGCTGGAGCAGCCATACGCGTTCGATGTATGGGCCGCTGCTGGCGCGCCTGGAGGCGGCACGCAGGTAGCTCGCTTGCGTGGGGTCTGACCCGGCGGGTCTGACCCCTGGCCTGGTCCTGCTAAATGCCAGGCACCGGGTTCTTTCCCTCGACCAATTTATATGCCTTGCCATCGTAGCCATAGCGCGCGTGGCCGTTCAGCGGCGTGGCGATGCGCGGCGGGTCTTCGTCCGGCTTGACCGTGACGCCGGGCTTGATCTTCTCTGACGCACCCTTGAAGTCGATCAGCAGGTCATCGTAGGCGCCGCCATCGCGCGCGGCGGCGAAGCGCCACTTGCCGTCGACCATCCAGCATTCATCCGTGTCCGGTCCGCAGGCGCCCATATTGTCCGAGTACAGGTCGATGCCGCCATCGAGCGCGGTCACCTTGCCGTCGCCGATTTCAAACAGCGCCAGTTGCGTGATGGTGTAGCCCTGGCCCGTGTAGCCGTGGCGGATCGCCAGGCCCGGCTTGTTCGCGCCCAGCGTGACCCAGTGGACTTCGCCGAGCTGCCCCGATGAACCGAGGCCGGCGATGTTTTCCAGGCGTTTCACGACCTGCCACTGGCCGTCTCCCGGCTGGCCCTTGGGCGCCAGGAAAAAGACGTTCAACAGTCCCGGCGAGGCATGCGCCGATTCGGCCGTGCCTTCCGTGTTTGCCGTTTCCGCATTCGCCACCAGGATGGCGCGGCCATCGGGCAGCAGCTTGTGGCTGACCGCACTGACCACGTAACTGAGCTTGTCGATATGCTTGTCCGGGTCGGGCAGGTCGGCCAGCGCATCGTCGCTGTCGTCGCGGTAATCCTTGCCGAAGACGGCGCGCATCATGCCCGCCTCGCGCTCGCGCGCCTGGGGCGTGTTCATCTCTTCCGTCTTTGGGGCGGTGGCGGACGGCGGGCGCACTGACTCGGACGATGCGTCCGATGCCGCCGCTGCGGCAGCGTCAGCGGCAGGGGAACTGGCGGCGACGTCGGCAGCCGTGTCGGCGGCGCGGCGCCGGCGGGAGCGGTTTTATCCGAACAGGCGCCGAGCAGGGTCGTGGCCAATAGCAGGGCGAGCGGGGTACGGTATTTCATAGGCAGGGCAGCGTGCATTCATTAACGATGGGCGCAGTATGCCAGATAGACGCAAGCGAGGGAGCGCGGCCTGCTGGCCGGTCCCTCGCTTCCTTGCCCGCAGGGGGCGATTTTACAATCAGATGCGGCGCTTACTTTTCCAGCGCCACCTTGCCGTCGTCATGCGCCGGCGCCTTGTGGCGGCGCAGTGCCGCCACGCCGCGCTTGAGCAGGTGCTCGAGGTCGTCGATGTAAGTGAACACGGCAGGCACCACCAGCAGGCTCAATAAGGTCGAGGTGATCAGGCCACCGATGACGGTAATGGCCATCGGCGAACGGAAGCTCGGGTCGGCGCCCCAGCCCAGCGCCAGCGGCATCATGCCGGCGCCCATGGCGATCGTCGTCATCAAAATCGGCCGGCTGCGCTTGTGGCAGGCGTCGACCAGCGCGTCGAAGCGGTTCATGCCCGCCTGGCGCGCCAGGATCGCATAGTCGACCAGCAGGATCGAGTTCTTCGTGACGATCCCCATCAGCATGATCAGGCCGATCATCGACGGCATCGACAGGGCGCTGCCCGTGATCAATAGGGCCACGAAGGCGCCACCGATCGACAGCGGCAGCGCCGCCAGGATGGTGATCGGCTGCATGAAGTCCTTGAACAGCAGCACCAGCACGCAGTAGATGCATAGCACGCCAATCAGCATGGCCAGGCCGAAGCTGGCGAACAGCGAGGCCATTTCCTGCGCGTCGCCCAGTTCCGCGATCTTCACGGCAGGCGGCAGGTTCTTCATCGACGGCAATGCGCGTGCTTCCTCGTTCAATTCGCCCAGGGTGCGCGAGCCGAGTTCCACGTCCAGGGTCACGTTGCGGCTGCGGTTCAGGCGGTCGATCTGCGCCGGGCCGCTTTCCATCGTCACGGTCGCCACATTCGCCAGGCGCACGGGGCCGTTCTTGCCGGGCACCGTCAGGCGCTCGATGGCGGCCAGGTCGGCGCGCACGCTGTCGGGCAGCTTGACGCGGATCGGTACCTGCCGCTCCGGCAGGTTCATTTTCGTCAGGTCCGTATCGTAGTCGCCGGCCGTGGCGACGCGCACGGTTTCGCCGATGGCCGCCGCCGTCACGCCCAGGTCGGCCGCTTTCGCAAAGTCGGGGCGCACGATGATTTCCGGGCGCACCAGCGAGGCGCTGGAGTTGACGTTGCCGATGCCTTTCAGGCCGCGCAGTTCGCGCTCCACCTTTTGCGCCGCCGCCATCAACGCCACCGGATCTTCCGAGCGCAGCACCAGCTGCATCTTGACGCCCGTGTCGGGCGGACCGACGGTGAAGCGGGCGCCGGGAATGCTGTCGAGCTTGTGGCGCAGCTGCGTTTCCAGGCCGGCCATCGATTCCTTGCGATCCGTGCGGTGCACGGTGGTCAGGGTCAGCACGGCACGGCGCGCCTCGGCTGCGGCGCCGGGAGCGAAGGCGTCGCCGCTGGAGCCGCCGCCGATCGAACTGAAGACTCCCTTGATGCCGGGAATCTGCATGGCTGCATCGCGCGCCATCGCCGCCACGGCCTGCGTTTCCGCCAGGGTGGAGCCGGGCGGCAGTTCCAGGTTGATCTGCGTCTGCGCGCGGTCGGCGGCCGGCACGAAGCCCGTCGGCAGCAGCGGCACGAGCGCGATGGAGCCGACAAAGAACAGGGCCGAGGCGATGGCCGTGATGCCACGGTGTCGCAGGCACCAGCGCATGACGCGCAGGTAGCGCGTCATCAGCCAGCCATCCTGTTCTTCCTTGTGCGGCAGCGGCTTCAAGATGTAGGCCGCCATCATTGGCGTGAGCAGCCGCGCCACCACCAGCGACGCCAGCACGGCCAGCACGGCGGTCCAGCCGAACTGTTTGAAGAACAGCCCGGGAATGCCGCTCATGAAGGCCGTCGGCAGGAACACGGCCACCAGCGCGAAGGTGGTGGCGATCACCGCCATGCCGATTTCATCGGCCGCTTCCATCGCCGCTTCCATCGGCGACTTGCCCATGCGCAGATGGCGCTCGATGTTTTCGATTTCCACGATGGCGTCGTCGACCAGCACGCCGACGACCAGGGCCAGCGACAGCAGGGTGACGGTGTTGAGCGTGTAGCCGAACCAGTAGATGCCGAGGAAAGCCGGCATCACGGACAGGGGCAGGGCGGCGGCAGCCACCAGGGTGGCGCGCCAGTCGCGCAGGAACCACCACACCACCAGCACGGCCAGCAGCGCGCCTTCGTACAGCAGCTCCATCGAACCGTCGAAGTTTTCCTCGACGGGGAAGGCATTGTCGATCGACTGCTGCAGCACCACGCTGGGGTTTTCCTTCTGCAGGTCGGCGATGGCGGCGCGCGCGCCGTTGGCGACGGCCACTTCGCTGGCGCCCTTGGTGCGGAACACCTCAAAGGCGACGACCGTCTTGCCATCCTGCTCGGCCAGCGCGCGCGGTTCGGCGATGGTATCGCGCACCGTGGCCACCTGCTCCAGGCGCACGTGGCGCCCGTCCGGCAGGGGGATGTCGACCTTGGCCAGTTCATCGGCCGTCTTGACGGTGGCGATGGTGCGCACCGACTGCTCGGCGCCGCTGACGTCGCCCCGGCCGCCAGGCGCTTCGCGCTGTACCAGGCGCAGCTGGCGCGACACGTCGAGCGCCGACACCTTCAGCGCCGCCATGCGGGCCTCGTCGAGTTCCACCTGGATCTCGCGGTACACGCCACCGACGCGGGTGACGGCGCCCACGCCGGGCACCGTCAACAGGCGCTTGGCCACCGTGTTGTCGACGTACCAGGACAGGTCGGGTGCGTCGAGGGGATTGTCGACGCCCGGTTTCGCCGTGGCGATGAAGGTCAGCACCACACGTCCGGCCGTGGATGCCTTGGTGACGGTGGGGTCGCGCAGCTCGGCCGGCATGTCCGCCTTGACGCGGGCGACGGCGTCGCGCACATCGTTGACGGCTTCGGCGATCTGCTTTTCCAGGATGAATTCGACGGTCACCGTGACCACGCCATCGAGCACCTTGGTATAGATGTTCTTGACGCCTTGCAGGGTGGCGACGGAGTCTTCGATCTTGCGCGCCACTTCCGTTTCCAGCTGCGCCGGCGCGGCACCGGGCAGCACGGCGCTGACGGTGACGATGGGCAGTTCGATGTCGGGGAAATCCTGCACCGGATTGGCCTTGTAGGCCAGCAGGCCGGCCAGGGTCAGCAGCGCGAACAGCATGATGGCCGGGATCGGGTTCTTGATCGAGAGGGAGGAAAAATTCATGGCCTCTCCTTATTTTTTCGCCGCGGCCGGCTTGGCTGCTGCCGGTGCCTGTACATTCCGTACCAGGTCGCCGTCATTGAGGAAACCGGCACCGCTGACGACGATGGTGGTATCGGCCGTGATGCCGCCGAGGATCTCGATGCGGTCCGTCAGGCGCCGGCCCGGCTGCACCTTGATCTGGCTGACGCGCTGGTCGGGATTGAGGCGGAAGACATAGCTGAAGCCATCGCGCACGGCAATGGCTTGCTGCGGCACGGTCAGCGCGCCCGAGGTGCCCAGTTCAAATTCGCCGCTGGCGTACATGCCGGCCTTGAACGGCGCGTTGGTGCCCGTGCTGGCCGGCAGGTCGACATAGACGAGGGCCGAGCGGGTCTGCGGGTCGACGGTCGGGGCGATCATGCGCACCTTGCCCGTCAGGACGCTGCCATTGGCCGCCTTTACCTGCGCCAGAGTACCTGGCTTCAGATTCAGCAGCTCGGTGGCAGTTACTTCGGCGCGCCATTCCAGGCGGCCCTGGCGGATCATGCGGAACAGTTCCGTGCCGGCGCCCACGACCGAGCCGACGGTGGCCGAGCGCGAGGAGATGACGCCGCTGTCGGGCGCCAGCACCTGCGTGTATTTCAGGCGCAGCTGCTGCGACGCCAGCTGCGCCTTGGCGGACGCGATGCGCGCGTTGGCCGTCTGTTCGGCCGTCAGGTACTGGCTGATCTGCTGGGCGCTGATGGCGCCCGTGCTTTGCAGCGAGCGGGCGCGCTGCGCGTTGGCGGAAGCTTCGGCGGCATTCGCTTCCGCTTCCAGCACGGCGGCCCTGGCCTGCGCCACGTCGGCGTTCACGGTGTCGTTCGAGAACACGGCCAGCACCTGGCCGGCGCGCACCACGTCGCCGACATTCACGCGCACTTCCGTCAGGCGCAAGCCGTTCGATTCGCTGCCGATGACGGCTTCCTGCCAGGCGGCCACGTTGCCGTTGGCGCTCAGCTTGATGGGCAGGCTGGCCGTCTGCGGCTTGGCCGTGGTGACGGTCAGCGCCGGCTTTTGCGCCGCGTTCTTGTCTTTGGCGTCGTCGGCCGCCGTGGACGACGGGGCATACAGGGCAACGCCCGCGCCCAGCGCCAGGCAGAGGGTGGCCAGCGCGAAGGCCATCGGTTTCAAGGTCAGTTTTTTCATGTTGTCTATCCGTCAGGGTGCGTTGTTGGCGATGGCGCTGCTGCTGTTCCAGCCGCCGCCGGCGGCGCGGTACAGCGCCACCCAGGCGGCGCTGCGTTCGCGCTCGAGGTTGACCACCGTGTTTTCGGCGGCCAGGCGCGTGCGGCGCGCGTCTTCCAGTTCGATCAGGCTGGCCAGGCCATTCTTGTAGCGGTCTTCGGTGGCGACGAACGAGACGCGGTAGCCTTCGAGGGCCGTCTTTGCGTGGCCGCTGCGCGCGTCCGTGCTGGCCAGGTTGACCAGCGCCTCTTCCACTTCACGCACGGCCTGGCGCACGCCGGCGCGGTATTTCACCACCGCCTCGTCGTAGCGCGCCGTGGCGGCGTCGACCTGCGCGCGGCGCGTGCCGCCGTCGAAGATGGGCAGGCTGACGGCCAGCGGGCCGATGCTCCAGGTGCTGGCCGTGATGCTGGTGCCGCCGGAACGGATATTGCCCTTGCCGATGGAGCCGGCAAGGCTCAGGCGCGGATAGCGCTGCGCCTGCGCGCCGCGCACTTCAAAGCTGGCGGCCGCCACTTCCCGCTCGGCGCTGTAGATGTCAGGGCGCTGGCCCAGCGTCTGCGCCGGCAGTGCCGCGATGGCCACCGGCGAGGGCGCGACAAAGGGGCTGGCGGCCAGCTTCTGGCGCAGGCTGTCTTCCGGCATGGCCGACAGGGCCACCAGGGCTTTCACGCTGACGTCGCAGGCGGCGCGCTGTTCGATGGCGCGGCTGGCGCCTTCGGCGGCGCTGGCGCGGGCCAGTGACGCGTTGGCGGGTGCCTGAAAGCCGGCGCCGGCGCTCAGCTCCGTCAGGCGCGCCGTATCGCGGCGCGAGGCGGCATCCTGTTCGGCCACGTCCTGCAATTGCCGGCAGGCGCGCAAGGCGTAGTACTGGTTCGCCACTTCGGCGGCGACGGAGACGCGCGCGTCGTGCCAGCCAGCGCGGGCGCTGTCGTAGCGCTCCTGCGCGGCGTCACGCGTGGCGCGGTTGGCGCCGAACACGTCGATTTCCCACGACGCCTGCAGCGCCGCCTGCGATGTGGTGCCACCGGGTTGCGCCGACTGCTGGCTGGTGCGCACCACGCTGCCCGTGGCATCGAGCGTGGGCGCCAGC
>NZ_NRDQ01000108.1 GCF_002878455.1 Janthinobacterium sp. AD80 | reverse complement strand
AAGCCAGCGCGACAGCCTGGCGCTGGTCGAACGCCTGGTGAGCGCCGGCGCTGCCAGCGAACTCGACCGGCTCCGTGCCGAGGCCTTGCTGCGCTCGGTGGAGGTGGCCGCGCCCGAGCTGGAGCGCCGCCGCGCGGCTTCCGTCAACGCGCTGGCCGTCCTGCTTGGCGAAGTGCCGCAGACGTTCAGCCTTCCCGCCGCCACGCCGGCAAGTGAGGCGCTGACGTTGCGCACGATCGCTGTGGGCGATCCTGCCACGCTGCTCGCGCGGCGCGCCGATATCGCGGCGGCCGAGCGCAACCTTGCCGCCGCGACCGCCCGCATCGGCATCGCCACGGCTGGCCTGTATCCGGAAGTGCAGGTGGCGGGTTCCATCGGACTCGTCGCGGGCAGTCTCGATGCGCTGGGCGACGCTGGCATGCAGTCGGGCTTTGTCGGCCCCGTCATCCGCTGGAATCTGTTCGATGCCGGGCGCGTGCGCGCCCGCATCGCCGCCAGCGAGGCGCGTACCCGGGAAGCCTTGATCGCCTACGACCAGACCGTCTTGCGGGCGCTGCAGGAAACGGACGATGCCTTCAAAGCCTACGGCACCGCAGGCAGCACGCTCGGCTTGCGGCTGCTGGAGTCGGCGGCAAACCGCGAGGCTGCGCGTCTTGCCAGGCTGCAGTTTTCGGCAGGCGCAGGCCTCTACCTGGATGTGCTCGAAGCGGAACGGGCCGACTTTGCCAGCCGGCGTGCGCTGGCGGTGGCCCGCACCAACCAGCGGCTTGCCGTTGTCAGCATCTACAAGGCGCTGGGCGGCGGCTGGGAGGTCTGCGCGCAGGCAGGTGACGACTGTGGCAGCGCCGCAGCGCTGGCGCGCTCGGGTCTGTCGCAATAGCTGGCCGGCAGGCCTTGACCTTGCCGCGGCGGCATTGAATCGACTACTCGTCCATAGGCAAGCGGTGCTCACCGGCGGCGCCGTGTCGGGCGATGCCATGCCCGGGGCCTGCAGGATTTTATGGCTGCAAAGTTCATGCCGCCGGACCGCCATCGATGAAGCAGGCCGCCAGGCGGATGCGTATCGCAGGCGGCCCGCGCCCGGAGCGGCTGCATGCCGGGCTGACGTCCGCAGAAGTAGCAGCACGTCGCCAGGCGTCTGGCCGAGCCGATGGCCGAGACGGAACAGGGGCCGCAGGCGCCGCATCGCAAACCCCGGTTCGGCCTCGATACGCCGGCATCATCATGCCAGCGCGCCGCCCTGGTTCCCCATTCATGAACCGGGCAAGCGCCGCCGTTCCTGTTGAACGATGAACGGCTTGTGCATCTGATTCGGTTTTCCCTATTGACCATGCCAGCGTTGTAAGCCGAACACTCCTGATCAATCGCAATCAGCGGGAAATTGATCTGGAGAACTCTAATGCAACAATTGATACCTGATCCGAAGAGGTGGGCGGCGCTGGCCTTGCTGTGCGCCGCGCAGTTCATCGTGATCCTTGATACCTCCATCATCGGCGTGGCACTGCCTGCCATGCAGCGCGACCTGGGCTTCAGCGCCAGCGGGCTGAGTTGGATTTTCAATGCCTATGTCATCGCCTTTGGCGGCTTGCTGCTGCTGGGTGGACGGCTGGGCGACCTGCTTGGCGCCCGCCGCATCTTTGCCAGCGGATTTGCCATCCTCACCGCCGCTTCGCTGCTGGCCGGCCTGGCACACAGCCAGGACATGCTGCTGGCCGGCCGCGCCCTGCAGGGAGTGGGCGCCGCATTGATCGCGCCGTCCGCACTGGCAATCATCATGCGCCTTTTCGGCCATGATGGTGCCGAACTTGGCAAGGCATTCGGCTTGTGGGGCGCCGCGGCTGCCGCAGGCGGCTCCGCTGGCGTGTTTCTAGGCGGCGTCATCACCGAATGGATGACGTGGCAGTGGACCTTCCTGATCAACGTGCCGCTCGGCCTGCTCGTGCTGGCCCTGGTTCCCGCCGTGCTCCGCAAGTCCGCGTGCAGCAGTGGGGCCGTCGACTGGTTTGGCGCGATCAGCGTCACTGGTGCGCTGGTCACCCTGGTGTATGCCATCGTCACCATCGAATCTGCCAGCCTTGGTTCCGTGCCGCTTTTGCCCGTTTCCGCCGGACTGTTCGCCGTCTTCCTGATCAGCCAGTTTGTGCGGCGCGAACCGCTGCTTCCCCTGAGCATCTTCAAGGCGAAGAATTTGGCGGCAGGCAATTTTGTGATGGCGTTGCTGGGGGCCGCCTGGATTCCGCTCTGGTTCTTCCTGAACTTGTATCTACAGCAGATTCTTGGCCTCTCGGCGCTGGCCAGCGGCCTGGCGCTCCTGCCGATGACCATCACGATCATGCTCGTGATGGTGGGATTTTCTGGCAAGCTGATTGGCCGCTTTGGCGCCAAGACGAATCTCGTGCTTGGCTTGTTGCTGATGGCTGGCGCGCTGGTGATGTTTGCCAACTTGCCGCTCAACGGTTCCTACGTGGCGCACGTGCTCCCGGCCTCCATGCTTGCCGCCCTGGGCATGGCCCTGGCGTATATTCCGACGACCATGACCGGCATGGCCGGCGCCAGGCCCGAGGAAACGGGCCTCGCTTCAGGCCTGATCAATACGAGCTACCAGGTCGGCTCCGCCATCGGTCTCGCCATCATGGTTGCGCTTTCGACCTCCGGTAGCGGCCCTGGCGGCGGCCATGCCGCCGAAGGCATGCTGGCCGGTTTTCAGGCGGCATTCCTGGGCGCTGGCATCGCCGCCGGCGCGGCCGCGTTCGCCGCGCTGGTGTGCGTTGCATCGGCCAGCCCGCAACGCGAAGTGCCGGTGGGCTGACCCCCGGCAGTTGGCGGACGCTGGCAATGCTGCACGAGGGCTGTGCGGAGCGGCCCCAGGCGTACCGTTGGGCAGGCCCGGCGGTACTACCGCATGACGCACGCGCCTCCTGCATTACCATGCCTTGCATGGCTGTTCCTGGACGTGCGCCGCCGGTATTGGCGGTGCGCGCTGCGTCGCAGCCACGCCTGCGCGGCGACGCCCGCGCATTTCATCCCCCGTTTCCGCCCGCCTATCCGCGTATTTCCGTGCCCCGTCGCTGTAATCAACCTGGCAACTTCATCTTGGCCTATGATTTGCTGGCACGTACATATTTATGATCTTTTCCCTTCATCCCCAACCATGAGGTGTCCATGATTCGCTATGCCCTGCCTGCCCTGTTGTTTGCCGCCGCCCTGCCGGCGCATGCCCAAGTCCCTGCCAATGACACGCCGCTGATCGAGCGGGCGAAGATCTTTGGCAACCCCAGCAAGTCTGGCGGGCGCATCAGCCCGGATGGCAAGTGGCTGTCGTGGATCGCGCCGCGCGATGGCGTGCTCAATGTGTGGGTGGCGCCGGCCAGCGACCTGGCGCAGGCGCGGCCGTTGACGCAAGAGACAGTACGCCCCATCCGCAGCAGCTTCTGGTCGCCCGATTCCAGTACCCTGCTGTTCATCCAGGACAAGGGCGGCGATGAAAACTTCCTGCTGTACGGCGTCAATGTGGCGACGGGCAAGCAGATCAATTACACGCCGTTCGAGAAAACCCGCGCACGGGTGATCCAGATCAGCAGCAAGGTCAAGGACCGCATCCTCGTGGGCATCAATAACCGCGATGCGCGCTGGCACGATGTGTACAGCCTGGACCTGGCCAGCGGCAAGCTGACCCTGGTGCAGCAGAATGATGGCTATGCAGGTTTCCTGGCCGACGAGCAGCTCAAGCTGCGCATCGCCAGCAAGGCGCGCGCCGATGGCGGCATGCAGTATTTCCGCATGAGCGATGGCAAGGCCGAGAGTGCGCCGCTGGCCGAAGTGGGGCTGGAAGACTCGCAGACGACGTCGCCGCTGGCCTTCACGGCCGATGGCAAGACTTTGTACTGGACCGATTCGCGCGGCCGCAATACCTCGGCGCTGCTGGCGCAGGACGTCGCCAGCGGCAAGACCACGGTGGTGGCGCAAGACCCGCGCGCCGACATTTCGGACGCGCTGTACGATACGCGCACGGGCAAGGTGCAAGCCTACACGGTCGACTACCTGCAGCAGGAATACCTGCCGCTGACGGACGACCTGAAGGCCGACCTGGCCTTCCTGAAGAAGAACACCGAGGGCCAGTTCAATATTACGTCGCGCACGGAAGCGGACGACAAATGGCTGGTCGGCGTGGATGCCGTCACGGCGCCCGCGTCAAGCTGGCTGTATGACCGCAAGAGCAAGAAGCTGACGCAGCTGTACGTCACGCGGCCCGAGCTGGTGGGCGCGCCGCTGGTGCCCATGTATCCGCAGGAAATCAAGGCGCGCGACGGCCTGACGCTGGTGTCCTACCTGACCTTGCCGCACGCATCGAAGGCGGGCGCCGGCGGCAAGGCCACCCAGGCGGTGCCGATGGTGCTGCTGGTGCATGGCGGCCCGTGGGCGCGCGATACCTACGGCTACAACGGCTACCACCAGTGGCTGGCCAACCGCGGCTACGCGGTGCTGTCGGTGAACTACCGTGGTTCGACTGGTTTCGGCAAGCAGTTCATCTCGGCCGGCGACCTGCAGTGGGGCCGCAAGATGCATGACGACTTGCTCGATGCGGTGCAGTGGGCCGTGAAGAGCGGCGTGACGACGGCCGACAAGGTAGCCATCATGGGCGGCTCGTACGGCGGCTACGCCACCCTGGCCGGCATGGCGTTCACCCCCACGACATTTGCCTGCGGCGTCGACATCGTCGGCCCGTCCAACCTGTTTACGCTGCTGCAAACCATCCCGCCGTACTGGGAAGCGGGCAAGCAGCAGTTCTACAAGCGCATGGGCGACCCGACCACGGAAGAGGGCCGCGCACTGCTGAAGGAACGCTCGCCGCTGAACTTCGCGCAGAATATCCAGCGTCCATTGCTGATCGGGCAGGGCGCGAACGACCCGCGCGTCAACGTGGCCGAATCGGACCAGATCGTGGCGGCCATGGCGGCAAAGAATATCCCCGTCACCTATGTGCTGTTCCCGGACGAAGGCCATGGCTTTGCGCGCCCCGTCAACAACATCGCCTTCAACGCGGTGACGGAAAACTTCCTGGGCCAGTGCCTCAACGGGAGGGCCGAGCCGATCGGCGCCACCTTGAAGGCATCGACCGCGCAGGTCAAGCACGGCGCAGAGTTTGCGCCGGGGCTGAAGGAAGCGATGCGCTAACCCCGCAGTGCCAGCGGCGTGGCTGGCCGGGCGCCATGCCCGGCGCGCCGTGCCGCCGCCTGTGGACCCGGCGCATGGCGCCGGACACGGTCGCTAGCAAGGTGACAGCCTCCGGCGCGTGAGTCGAAGCGGGTGGCAACATTGCCCGCAGCGCGCGCGGCAGAGTTACGCGCCTTGATGTTGTCTGCACGCAACAGTGCCGCACCCCGGCGGCAGTGCAACGGCACGCCGCCGGGAGACTGGGTGTTTGTCAGGCAAATGCTATCCGCACCTGCGGAATGCGCGGTGATTCCCCATTGCCGCTATACAAAATATGGTGCTGCGATGCCCATGCTCGTCAATATCCATGACACGGTCCAGCAAAGATACGCTTTGTTACGGCACCGTCACGCCTTGATCGTTGTTAAATGCGCTATCAATGAGTACATTTACGCACGACAATTGATTATTGTTAAATGTGGTTATTTTTAACAACAGTCTGGAGTTGCGTTTTTTGTCGCTCGTAGTAGCATATATTGACTCAAAGCAAGGTTTAAGCGTGCTGTGACGCTTGTTCAGATGCGGCTGGCAATGGGTGTCGACGTTGCCATATTCGGGCGAGATCCGGTTTTAAAAATGTACTGAAAGAAAATAATGTCCCTAAATTTCGCGAAATTTGGATGGTTGACCGCGCCTGCCGGCGCCGTTGACCATTCCGGCGCTGGTGCGCGCAGCACGCCGCCTGCCATGCTGCGGCCACCGACGTGGCTGATGCGCATGACGGCGGCCCTGCTGTTTGCCGTGCTGTCCCTGTGCTCGTACCAGGCTTCGGCGGCGAGTACCTGTCCGAGTCCGCGCGCCGTCAGCATCGTAGCGGGGGGGGAATATTACGAGGATTACACCAATGCGCCTTGCTCCCAGTTTGGCCTGACGGGCACCCTGGTGGCGCCGCTGTATGGCACGCTGGAAGATTCCAATGCGACGAATGCCGTGCGCTACCGGAATACCAATCTCAGCGCGACTTCGGATACATTTACCGTCCGGGATGATGTGGGGCAGCCCATCGTCTACAACGTCACGATCACCTCGGCCATCGTGGTGGCGCCGGCCACCGTGCCAAATGCTACGGTGGCCCAGGCATACCCCACGACAACGTTTACATCGACGGGTGGCGCGGCGCCATACACTTACGCCATCAGCGCTGGCGCCTTGCCGGCTGGCATGAGCCTGAGTGCTGGCGGCGTGCTGTCGGGTACGCCGACGGCGGGCGGTACCTTCAACTTCACCGTGCGCGCCACCGACTCGCTGGCCGTGAACGGCACGCGCCCTTATACACTGACGGTCTCCGCGCCCACCATCGCCATCTTGCCGACGACCCTGCCGGCAATGACATCCGGTGTCGCCTACAGCCAGACGATAGCCGCCAGCGGCGGCGCCGGCACGTACACCTATGCCAGAACGGCCGGCAGTCTGCCCGCAGGCTTGACCCTGGCATCGAACGGCACCCTGTCCGGCACGCCCACGGCGGCCGGAGCCTACAGTTTTACTGTCACCGCGACCGACAGCAGTACCGGCGCCGGCCCCTATTCGGGCGCGCGCGCCTATTCCGGCACGGTAGCGCCTGGTGCACCGACGGCCGGCGCCGCCAGCGCCACGGTGGCCTACGGCAGCAGCGCCAACCCGATTACCCTGAACCTGAGCGGCGGTGCGGCGACGTCCGTGGCGGTGGCGTCTGCCGCCTCGCACGGCACGGCGACGGCCAGCGGCACCAGCATCACCTATACGCCGACGGCAGGTTACGGCGGGCCGGACAGCTTTACCTATACGGCCAGCAACGGCGTCGGCACTTCGACGCCGGCCACCGTGACGATCACGGTTGCCAGCCCCACCATCGTCCTTGCACCGAGCACCGTGCCGGCGGCAACCGTCGCGCTAGCCTACAGCCAGACTGTGACGGCCGCGAACGGCACGGGTCCCTACACTTACGCCATCAGCGCCGGCTCCCTGCCGACCGGACTCAGCCTGAATACGGCTACCGGTACGCTGTCGGGTACGCCGACGGCCGGCGGCGTCTTTAACTTCACAGTGCGCGCCACGGACAGTTCGACGGGCGACGGTCCGTACGCGGGCGCGCGCGCCTACTCGCTGACGGTGGCGTCGCCGACGCTCGGCGTCGCCCCGTCGACCCTGCCTGTGCCGACAGTGGGCGTGGCCTATAGCCAGGCCATTACCGCCAGCGGCGGCACGGCAGCGTACAGCTATGCCGTCACCGCCGGCAGCGTGCCTGCGGGCTTGACCCTGGCGGCGAACGGTACCTTGTCCGGCACGCCCACAACTGCTGGCGCCTACAGCTTTACGGTCACCGCGACCGACAGCAGTGGCGGCGCCGGCCCCTATACGGGGGGGCGCGCGTATTCCGGCACGGTAGCGGCCGGTGCGCCGACGGCCGGCGCCGTCAGCGCCACGGTGGCCTACGGCAGCAGCGCCAACCCGATCACCCTGAACCTGAGCGGCGGTGCCGCAACATCGGTAGCGGTGGCGTCCGCCGCCAGCCATGGCACGGCGACCGCCAGCGGTACCAGCATCACGTATACGCCGACGGCAGGTTACGGCGGGCCGGACAGCTTTACCTACACGGCCAGCAACGGCGTCGGCACCTCGACGCCGGCCACCGTGACGATCACGGTTGGCGTGCCAACTGTGACGCTGACGCCCACCACGGTGCCGGCGGGAGCCGTCGGCGTGGCCTACAGCCAGAACGTGACGGCCGCGAACGGCACGGGGCCGTACACTTATGCCATCAGCGCCGGATCCCTGCCGGCCGGACTCAGCCTGAATACGGCTACCGGTACGCTGTCGGGTACACCGACGGCCGGCGGCGTCTTCAACTTTACCGTGCGCGCCACGGACAGTTCGACGGGCAGCGGCCCGTATTCGGGTGCGCGCGCCTACTCGCTGACGGTGGCGGCGCCGGCGCTCAGCGTCGCCCCGTCGACCCTACCGGCGCCGACAGTGGGCGTGGCCTACAGCCAGGCCATTACCGCCAGCGGCGGCACGGCAGCGTACAGCTATGCCGTCACCGCCGGCAGCGTGCCTGCGGGCTTGACCCTGGCGGCGAACGGTACCCTGTCCGGCACGCCCACAACTGCTGGTGCCTACAGCTTTACCGTGACTGCCACTGATAGCAGCACCGGCATCGGCGCGCCATTCTCGGCTTCGCTCGCGTATTCCGGCACGGTAGCGGCCGGTGCGCCGACCGCTGGAGCTGTCAGCGCCACGGTGGCGTTTGGCAGCAGCGCCAACCCGATCACCCTGAACCTGGGCGGCGGCGGGGCGACCTCGGTTGCCGTCGCTTCCGGCGCCTCGCACGGCACGGCGACGGCCAGCGGCACCAGCATCACCTATACACCGACGCCAGGTTACGGCGGGCCGGACAGCTTTACCTACACGGCCAGCAACGGCGTGGGTACCTCGGCACCGGCTACCGTGAGCGTTACCGTGGGCGTGCCCACGGTCAGCCTGGCGCCGGCCAGCTTGCCCAATCCAACGGCGGAAACGCCGTATAGCGCGACCATCACGGCGGCGGGCGGCACGTCACCGTATACCTACAGCGTCAGCGCCGGCAGCCTGCCTGCCGGCCTGAGCCTGAATACGGCCACCGGCGTGCTGTCCGGTACGCCGACCGTGGCCGGCAGTTTCAGCTTCAGCCTGCGGGCCAGCGACAGCAGTACGGGCGTGGGCGCGCCATTCAGCGCGACCAACAGCTATACCCTGAGCATTGCCGCACCGACGATCGCCGTGACGCCTGCCAGCTTGCCTGCTGCAGCGGCGGCCACGCCGTACAGCCAGCAACTGACGGCTACCGGTGGCGTCGGACCGTATGTCTATACGGTAGCGAGTGGCAGCCTGCCGACGGGCCTGACCTTGAACGGCAGCGGTTTGCTCAGCGGTACGCCAACGGCGGCCGGCAGCTTCAGCTTGACCGTGCAAGCACAGGATGCGCACCTGTTTACTGGCGCGCAAAGCTATACCTTCGCGGTGTCGTCGGCCAACGTCAACCTGACCTTGCCGAGCTTGCCTAATCCCACGGCGGCAAGCCCGTACAGCGCCACCTTCACGGCGGCGGGCGGCACGGCGCCGTACAGCTACAGCATCAGCAGCGGCAGCTTGCCACCTGGCCTGAGCCTGAACGCCGCCACCGGCGTGCTGTCGGGCACGACGAATGTGGCCGGCAGCTTCCCGTTCAGCATCAAGGTGAGCGACAGCAGCACCGGCACGGGGGCGCCATTCAGCGCCACCAGCAGCTATACCATGGTGGTGGCCGCGCCGACCCTGACCCTGACGCCAGCCAGCCTGGCCGGCATCCGTATCGCCGAAGCCTACAGCCAGGCCTTCACGGCTGGCGGCGGCGTGGCACCGTATGTGTACACGCTGAGCAGCGGTACCTTGCCCACGGGCTTGGCGCTCGATGTGGCCACGGGCGTGCTGAGCGGCACGCCGACAGCGGCGGGCAGCTTCACCTTCACCCTGCAGGCAAAAGATGCCAACCAGTTCACGGTGCAGCACGCCTTGACCCTGCAGGTGACCCAGGCGCCGCCACCGGTGGCCAATGAAACGGCGATTACGCCGGCAAACCAGGAAGTGAGCCTGAATATCGCTTCCACCGATGGCAGCCCGATCACGGATGTCACCATCGTCACGCCGCCGCAGCATGGCCGCGTCACGGTGACGACGACGGCTGCATCGGCGCGCATGGCGCGCGCCGCCACCGGCGCCAGCTTCAAGGTGACATATGTGCCGAATGCCGATTACTTCGGTGCGGACAGTTTCGCCTACACGGCAACGGGCCCGGGCGGCACGTCGGCGCCCGCCACCGTCAGCCTGACCGTCGCGCCCTTGCCGCCGCCAGTGCCCGTGGTCAAGACTGCCACGGCGGAACCTGGTGGATCCGTCACCCTGAACGTGACGGAAGGCGCCACCGGCGGCCCGTTCACGGCAGTGGCCATCACCACGCAGCCGACGAGCGGCACGGCGGTGGTCAGCGGCCTGAAGATTGTCTACACGCCAGGCGTCGATAGCAGCGGTGATATCAGCATCGGCTACACCCTGTCGAACGTGTTCGGCACCTCGGCGCCGATCAAGGCCAGTATCAACGTCAACCCGATGCCGCAAGTGGTGAGCCTGAGCGCCACGGTGGTAGCCGGCCTGGCGGTGAATGTCGACCTGACGGCGGGCGCCACGGGCGGACCGTTCACGGCGGCCAATGTGCTGAGCGTGGCGCCGGAGAGCGCGGGCAAGGCGGTGGTGCGCGATGTCGGCACGGCCGGCAAGCCGCTGTATCAGCTGAGCTTTACGGCGTCGGGCAAGTTTGCCGGCGCGGCCGTGGTCAGCTACACCCTGAGCAACGCCTACGCCACCTCGAAGCCGGGCGTGGTCAACGTGACGGTGACGGCGCGTGCCGACCCGTCGACCGATCCGGAAGTGATCGGCCTGCAGGCGGCGCAAGCCGATGCGGCGCGGCGCTTCGCCACGGCGCAGCTGTCGAACTTCACGCAGCGCCTGGAAAGCCTGCACGGCGACGGCTGGGGCCGCTCGAACTTTGGCCTGAACCTGACGCCGTCGAACGACAGCGGCAACCCGACGGCGGCCCTGGCGCGCTGGCAGGAACAGGAAGCGGACCGCGTGTTCGGCACGGCCGTGAAGCCGTATATGCGCAAGGCTTCCCTGCGCCAGCCCGATGCCGGTTTCAGCGGCGACAAGGCGGGCGCGGATGTAGGCCAGGCAGCAAACGGCTTGCCGGACATGCCGCAGCGTCCGGAGTCGCAGAAGCAGGCCCTGTCGCTGTGGCTGGGTGGCGCGGTGGACTTTGGCCAGCACTATGTGAACGGCCGCGAGACGGGCTTCCGCTTCCGCACCAATGGCGTGAGCGTGGGTGGCGACTACCGTATCAGCGACCTGGCGACCCTGGGCGTGGGTGCCGGTTTCAGCCATGACCGCAGCGACGTGGGCCAGAACGGCAGCCGCAGCACGGCCGACAGCGCCGTGGCGGCCGTGTATGGCAGCCTGCGTCCGAGCAAGGGCGTCTTCCTCGATGGCGTGCTCGGCTATGGCACCTTGCAGTACGACGCCTCGCGCTACCTGACCGATGGCAGCGGTTTCGCCACGGGCGAACGCGACGGCAAGCAAGTGTTTGGCGCGCTGGTGGGTGGCATGGAAATGCGCCATGAAACGTGGATGTGGTCGCCGTACGGCCGCGTGGAACTGATGTCGGCCAAGCTCGATCCGTACACGGAAACGGCGACGGGCATCAATGCGCTCAGCTACTTCAAGCAGACCGTGCGTTCGCGCATCGGCGCGCTGGGCGTGCGCGCCGAGGGCATCTATGTGGGTGGCCTGGGCACGTGGTTCCCGCGTGCGCGCCTCGAGTACCGCCACCAGTTCGAGGGCGCCGACAATGCGCGCCTGGCGTATGCCGACCTGGCGGCGGACGGCCCCGTGTACGTGATCCGCACGGTGCCGCAGCAGACGGGCAACTGGACGGCGGGCCTCGGCGTGAAGCTGCTGCTGTCGAACGGCATGACATTGACGCTGGACTACAACAGCAATCTGAACATCGATAGCGGACGTACCCAGTCGGTGATCTTCGGCGTGGCCATGCCGCTCAAGTAAACGCCGCACATCAGGGAAGTAACGCCGCGGGGCGGGGGCAGATTGCTCCCGCCCCGCGGCGCATTTGGGGACTGCGAAATGCAGGGCTGGATTGCCCGGATTTTTCCTGCCAAATGCCGTGCCAGGGCGGCCATGATTCCATTAGAATCAAGCCTTGTTTCAACCTCACTGCACACGGAATGGAATACCTGGAATGATGAATGTCCTGACCCTTGAACATTTTGCCGCGCGCGTCAACGAGACGTTTATTTCGCTCAGTGACGGCAATGCCGCCTTTGTCCTGAAGGAAGTGCGCCCGCTGCCGTCAGCGACCCTGGAGGGCATGCTGCGCAAGCCGTTCAGCCTGATGTTTCACAATAGTTCCGCCATCCTGTTCAGCCAGAAAATCTTCCAGATGCAACACGAGGCGTTTGGCGAGGTGGGTATTTTTTTAGTGCCGGTGGCGCGTGACAGTCACGGCTTTCTGTACCAGGCAATATTCAACTGAGCGCGCAAGTGGCCAGTCGATAGCGGAGGGTATCCAGGGCAGGGCGGACGCCATGATGGCGCGGCCCGCCTGGACTGTCAGGTCGCGCGACCTGGATTAATCAAACTGCGGGAATTCGCCTTGCAGGGCGATGCAGAAATTGAGCGCCAGCATCGGCTGGCGGTTTTCATGCGGCTGGCCACCACCGGCGGAGCCGATTGCCGCCGGCGACAGCGTTCCGTTGGGCGGTGTCGATGGCACGAACGCCGAAGTCCCGCCAAGCGCAATCAAGGCATCGCCAGCGAGCGGCGTGTTGTGCTGCAGGGCGGGGGTGGGCTGGCGGTACACATTGAGCTGATGGGTGTGATTGGGCAGCTCCGTGACGTTCAACGTGACACTGTTGCTGCCGAACGTCTCGCCCATCGTGCGCGGCGTCAGTCCCGGTCCCGTGCCCTGGCTGCAGGGCGCACGTCCCGTGAAATTGGGCAGCTGGAAGGTGGTGGTCCCATTCCCGCCATACTGCGTGCCGATCAATGAAAACAGGGCTGAATATTGCTGTATCTGCAGGGTGGCGCCATTACAGCTGGCCCACCCGTAGGGTGTGAAATTGAAGCCAAAGACTTGTATTTCGCCAAGGTATGGTGATGTCACGGTAGGTTCTCCTGATCGATTTTGTGGGCTGCGCTTGCGTGCCGGCGGTTATTGCTGCGATGGGAAAATGCCTGCCCATGCGATGCAAAAGGAGGCGGTCAGTGTCGGCATGGTGTTCGGGTGCGGCAGGTTGCCCCCTGTGGCGCCTACGGCGCTGGTGGACAGCGGATAGGCGGTCAGGCCGGTCAGGTCGCTGGTGTACATCTTGTCGTTATTCGACGGGGCTGCCAACAGCAGATTGTTCGCCGGCGCATTCGCCGTGGCCAGCGTGCTGTTCACATTGAATGGGTGCGTGTGCGCGGGAATCTGGGTCGGCAGCAAGGTCACCGCTTCGCTGCCGCTACGTTGTCCGAGGGGGCGGTTGCTCAGGCCGGGGCCGGTTCCCATGTGCAGGGGAACCTGGCCGCGCAGGTCAGGCACGGCAAAGGTGTTGACGCCGTCGCCGCCGTAGGTGGTGCCCAGCAGGACGAACAGAACTTCGTATTCTGAGATCGGTTTCAGGCTGCCATCGCAGGCGAACCAGCCGCTGGGAATGCGGGGAAAGGAAAACAGGCGAATTTCGCCGACATAGGGTGTGGTCATGACTATGCTCCGTAAGAAGTGGCGGATTCGTTAGTTGCGCGATGGGAAGATACCGCTCAGGGCGATATTGAAGTTGATGACCGAAAACGGCTGCATATTGTTATGCGCCAGATTGCCGCCCGTCAGCCCCAGGGTTTGCGGAGCCAGGGTGACTTGCGGGCCCGCCGAGCCATAGATGGATTCCGCGCCGCTGCCGCCAAACAGGGTATTCGTGGGGTTTTTCGAGGTGCCGCCCGTCGTCACCGTATTGGCCGCATGCGTATGCGGCGGAATCTCGGTCGATATCAAGGTGATATTCTCCGACCCCGCCCGCGTGCCGATCTGGTAAGGGGAAGGTTGCCAAGAAGCATCGACCGACGCACCCGCGCCAACGGGGGTACAGCCTTGCAAGTTAGGCAGGGCAAAAGTGGTGCTGCCGTTGCCGCCATAATAGGTGCCCAGCAATGCAAACAGGGCCTGGTTCTGGGCCACGGGCAGCAATTGCCCGTTACATGCTGCAAATCCACGTGGCGCAAAATTGAATCCGCCCATCATGATTTGTCCTAGGTACACATCAGCCATCGTCGTTCTCCCACGGTTGGAATGCAATAAAATGCCAAATAAGTAATATTTTCCATTTGAAATCAATATTGTGTTTTAAAAAACCCTTTTTGTTATAGTTACTTTATTGAAATCTCGGAGTAGCATACGTTGTCGTATGGCAAGCGTCAATATTTGTTGGCACTCTGTAGAACCTGCAACTGGCAACGCTTGCGGCCTGAATTTACTTTCATTTTTGTCTAAAAAATCCTCTGTATTGGAGAAGTTATGTTGCGTACTTGCAACGCTTTCGTCGGTCGTCCGGCATATTCTTTCCTGCTGTCTTACTGCGCTGGAACATGGCAGCGAATAGCCAGCGCAAGGGCAGGCCGGGCAGCGGCATCCTGCCGTTTTGGACTCTGGTTCGCGTCCCTATGCCTGCTGATGCTGGCGTTCGGTGCCACTCCGGCGCAAGCGGCACCCGGTGATCCGAGTACGAAATGCAATCCCAATCAGAGTTTTACCGTTGCCTCCGGCGCGTCGTACCAGATCGACCTGTCGGCTTGCAGCAGTTTCGGCCTGGTAGACAATGGCGCGACCGCATTGCACGGCACGATTACTGGTCTCGTCAATAACGGTAGCGGTATTGCCACCTATATCAATAACGGCGACGGCGCGCTGTCCGACAGTTTTATCCTGTGGGATGAAGACAGCCAGGCCATCACTTTTACGGTGACTGTCTTGCCTGCTGCCAGCGCTTTCACGGTGTCGCCCGGCAGCGTGCCCGCGCCCGTGATTGGCGTGCCGTACAGCCAGACCATGTCGGCCAGCGGCGGTGTGGCTCCCTACACCTATGTGCTCGATTCCGGCACCTTGCCACCTGGCATCACCGTCTCGTCGAGCGGCGTGATTTCCGGCACCGTGACGGCGACTGGCGCCTATACGTTCGGCGTCAAGGTTACGGATTCGACGGCAGGCACGCCGCTGACCGTCACCAAGAACTATTCCGTGTCGATTGCCGTACCGATCCTGTCCATCACGCCGAGTACGCTGTCGGCCGGCGGACTGTCGACGCCCTACAGCCAGCAGATGTCGACCGCCAACGGCACCGCCCCCTTCACTTACGTGGTGGAGTCGGGCAGCTTGCCGCCTGGCATCACCCTGTCGGGCAGCGGCTTGCTCGCGGGTACACCCACCGCGCTGGGTAACTATAACTTTGTCATCAAATCGACAGATGTTACGGGCGGCAACGGACCATACAACACCTCGCGCAGCTATGCCCTGGCCATCAACGCCCAGCCGCCACCGACCATCACCGCCGTGACGCCGGCCACCGGCCCCAGCAGCGGCGGCACTGCCGTGACCATTACCGGCACGGGCTTTACGGGTGTCACGGCGCTGAAGTTCGGCAGCAACAATGGCTTCGCCGTGACCGTCGTCAATGCCACGACCATGACCGCCACCTCGCCAGCCGGCAGTGCCGGCGTCGTGAACGTGGTGGTGACCGCGAGCGGCGGCACCAGCGCCACCGGCCCCGCGAACCAGTTCACCTACATCCCCGCGCCAGTTGTCAGCAGCATTTCGCCCACGGCCGGCCCGACCGCCGGCGGTACCAGCATCACCATCACGGGAACGGGCTTTACCGGTGCCACGGCGGTGACCTTCGGCGCCACGCCCGCCACCGGCTATACCGTCAACAGCGCCACGCAGATCACGGCGACGGCACCGCCGGGCACGGGCACGGTGGACGTGCGCGTGACGACGGCGGGCGGCACCAGCGCTACCAGCGGGGCCGATCAGTTTACCTACGCGCAGGTACCCACGGTCACCAGCATTTCGCCAACGGCGGGGCCGGCCACCGGCGGTACCACCGTCATCATCACGGGCACGGGCTTTGGCAGCACGACGGCGGTGACGTTCGGCGCCACGGCGGCGAGCGGTTACACCGTCAACAGTGCCACGCAGATCACGGCGACGGCGCCAGCCGGCACAGGTACGGTAGACGTGCGCGTCACCACGGCTGGCGGCACCAGCGCCACCAGCGCCGCCGATCAATTTACCTATGTGCCGGCACCGACGGTGACGGGCATTTCGCCAACGGCGGGGCCGGTCGGCGGCGGTACCACCGTCATCATCACCGGTACGGGGTTTGGCGGCACCACGGCGGTGACCGGGTTTGGCGGCACCACGGCGGTGACCTTCGGCGTACCACGGCAGCCTCCGGCTTTACCGTGAACAGCGCCAC
>NZ_NRDQ01000107.1 GCF_002878455.1 Janthinobacterium sp. AD80 | reverse complement strand
CACTTGTAGCCAGATTAGCATTGAAGCACCGCTTTACACGGCCCTATCGACCACAGACCAATGGCAAGGCCGAACGCTTCATCCAGTCAGCCTTGCGCGAATGGGCTTACGGCTTTGTTTATAACAACTCACTGGAGCGGGCCAACATGCTCAAAGAATGGAACCATCACTACAACTGGCACCGGCCGCATCAGGGCATTGCTGGCAAGGCCCCAATGTCACGGCTCAGATCCGGCCAGAATAACCTCTTGCAACTTCACAACTAGGCGGCGATCGTCGCTCCCGCGATTTGCCCGATATTGCCTATAATGGCAGGCGCGCGGCATGCCGTGCCCCCCTGTAGTGCCCATGCGTGTGCCTATGCATGTGCCCATGCTGTGTGCGACGCGCGGGCAGGGCAGGGCAGGGCAGGGTGGCCAGCGTGCCGCAGCCGCTCCGTCGATGTGGAAGCGGCATTTCGTCAATGGATGCGTAATAACCAAGAGCAAAGAAGCCTGTGGACATACTCAACGATATAGATGGCATGCGCCTGGCGCTGGAATGGGCGGCGCGCGGTTTATACACGACCTCGCCCAATCCCCGCATCGGCTGCGTCATCGTCAGGGATGGCCAGGTCATCGGCGCCGGCGTGACGCAGGCGGCGGGTCAGGATCATGCCGAGGTGCAAGCGCTGGCCAATGCGGCGGCGCGCGGCAACGACGTGCGCGGCGCCACGGCCTACGTGACCCTGGAACCATGCAACCACCATGGCCGTACGCCGCCGTGCTCGGACGCGCTGGTGCGCGCCGGCTTGGGCCGTGTCGTGGCCGCCATGACGGACCCGAATCCGCTGGTGGCGGGACAGGGGCTGGCCAAGCTGGAAGCGGCCGGCATCGCCGTCACCACTGGCGTGCTGGCGGACGAAGCCCATGAAATGAATATCGGCTTTTTTTCGCGCATGCAGCGCGGCAAGCCCTGGGTGCGCATGAAAACGGCGGCCAGCCTCGACGGCATGACGGCCTTGCACAATGGCCAGAGCCAGTGGATCACGGGGCCGCAAGCGCGTGCCGATGGCCACGCCTGGCGCGCGCGCGCCTGTGCCATCCTGACGGGTATCGGCACGGTCAAGGCCGATGATCCGCAATTAAATGTGCGCGCCGTCGAGACGCCGCGCCAGCCGCGCCGCATCGTCATCGACAGCCGGCTCGACATCAGCCTTGACGCGCGTATCTTGCAAGGCGGCGGCACGTGGATCGTGGCGGCCGTCGCCAACCCGGAAAAGGAAGCGCAGCTGCTGGCGCTGGGCGCAGAAGTCATCGTGTTGCCGAACGCGGCCGGCAAGGTCGACCTGGCCGCCCTGATGCTGGAACTGGGCCGCCGGCAAATCAATGAAGTCCACGTCGAGGCGGGTGCCAAGCTGAACGGTTCGCTGATCCGCGAAGGCTGCGTCGACGAGCTGCTGGTATATCTGGCGCCCACTTTGCTGGGCGACGCGCAAGGCATGTTTGACTTGCCCGCATTGACGGATATCAAGCAGCAGCGCACTTTGCAATTTCACCAGGTTCAGCAAGTGGGCGAAGATGTGCGTATCCTTGCAAGATTCGCCCAGCGAAATTAATACTTTTACAATTTGATAGGGTTAGCTCCATGTTTACAGGAATTGTTGCCGCCATTGGCAAGATTGAAACCGTGCAAGCACTCGAAGGCGGCCTCGACGCAGGCGTGCGCCTGACCATCCACGCGGGCGGCTTGCCGCTGGCCGACGTGGCCCTGGGCGATTCGATCGCCATCAATGGCGCCTGCATGACGGTGGTGGAAAAGTCGGAGACGGGCTTTGCCGTCGACGTTTCGCGTGAAAGCCTCAATTGCACCGTGGGCCTGGACACGACCACGGAAGTGAACCTGGAAAAAGCCCTGACCCTGGCCGAGCGCCTGGGCGGCCACCTGGTGTCGGGCCATGTTGACGGCCTGGGCATCGTGCGCAAGTTCGAAGCCGTCGGCGAATCGTGGGAGCTGGTCATCGAGGCGCCGCACGAGCTGGCGAAGTACCTGGCCTTCAAGGGTTCCGTCGTCGTCAATGGCGTCTCCCTCACCGTCAATCGCGTGGAAGACCTGGGTGCCGGTGCCGTGAATGGCTGCCGTTTCTCGATCAACCTGATCCCACACACCATCGCCATGACGACCCTGAAGCACCTGACAGTCGATGGCAAGGTGAACCTGGAGATCGACCTGATCGCCCGCTATGTCGAGCGCATGTTGTCGCTGGACAAAAAAGCCTAAGCGATGTGCCCCTGCATGCAGCGTGCAGGGGCGGCAATTCCAGGCCTGTGACGGCCTGGTGGCGCGGCAAATATCCTCGCGTGTGTTGCTTTTCCGGCAGGCGCGCATACTATGAAGCTTTCCGCAGTGAAGGAACGTCATGGATCCGATCTCGCGCGCCACTCTGCCTAATGTCATACCGGCAACCACACGTGTGGGCGAAACGGCACCCGTCGCCCGCGCGGCGCCCGTGCCCGCTGCCGGCGCGGCAACTCCCATTCCCATCCTGGCATCGACCCAGGTCGATATCTCGCCCCTGGGCCAGTTCCTGTCCGGCGTGGCCTTGTCGCGTCGGCAATTGCTGGCCTTGCAGGGCGCCACGGAGCAAGCCAGCGCGGCCAATACGCCAGTAAATGTCAACGACGACTTGCTGGCGCTGGCGCGGCAGCTGACGGAGTCGTTTGCCCAGCTGCAAACGAGCGGCATCGATGCCAGCCAGCTGGCGACGGCTGGCGATACGCCGGGCAGCCTGGCGCAGCGCTACGACTTGCTGGCGGGCGACGGCACGACCGATGCGGCCGCCGCGCTGGCGCAGGACGGCAATCTGCTCACGCAAGCGGGCCTGGGCCGCATCGGCATCGACTTGCGCAACGAAGACGTCGATGCTGCCACCTTGCAGGCGGCCTACGCGGCCAACAGCACCGCCACCCTGGATGCCTTGCAGCAGGGAACGGACGTGCTGGCGCAGGTGGGCGCCGTACTGGCCCAGCGGCAGGGCGCCCCGGTCGCTTCCGCCGTAGACGCCGACCTGAATGGCGAGGCGGTGGCCGCCAGCGCCCGTGCCGCGGGACAGGCGGCAACGCAGGCCACGGC
>NZ_NRDQ01000106.1 GCF_002878455.1 Janthinobacterium sp. AD80 | reverse complement strand
TTCAAGGCGGCGCTGGGCATGGTCGGTGCGGCCATGCTGTACATCGTGCTGCCGCCCTTGAACAGCGATGGCACCTTCAACAAGGGCGAATTCGTCGCCCGCCTGGCCTGCGCTGGCGTGTTCTCGTGCCTGCTGGGCGGCACCGTGTACCAGCTGCTGTGCGCCCAGCTCCCGGCCATCGGGGCCATGGTCAACGCCTCCGCCATCGACCTGATCGTCGGCGCGCCCGGCTGGTGGGTATCGCGCGCCGTGGCCCTGTGGTTCCAGCGCCGCAGCGACAAGGACATCGCCGAGCTGGTCAAAGACGCGAAGGAGCATTGATGGCCACCACCGACAACCCTTTGATCGCGCGCGTGATCGACGCCATCCTGCGCGCCGAAGGCGGCTATGTGAACGACCCGCAAGACAAGGGTGGTGAAACCAATTACGGCATCACCGTGGCCGTGGCGCGCGCGAACGGCTATCAAGGCCCGATGCGCGATCTGTCCGTGGCCGTGGCGCGCGCCATCTACACGGCCCGCTACATCACGGAACCGAAGTTCGACCGGGTGCTGGCCCTGCATGCCGGCATCGGCGCCGAACTGATCGACACGGGCGTGAACATGGGACCGCACCGCGCGGCTGAATTCCTGCAGCGCTGGCTGAACGGTTTCAATGACACGGGCCCCCGCTATTCCGCCCTGTTCGTCGACGGCCGCTTGGGCACGCAGTCGCTGGGCGCGCTGGCGGCCTTCCTCAAATGGCGCGGCCAGGATGGCGCCGCCGTGCTGCTGCGCGCCCTGAACGGCCTGCAGGCGGCACGCTACCTGGAAATCACCGAGGCAAACAAGAGCCAGCGCCGTTTCCTGTTCGGCTGGATCAAGGAACGGGTGGCCATGTGACCGCGACCACCTGGCGCCCACTGGCCGTCGTTCTCCTGTGCGGCGCCATCGCAGGCTGGACGGCGCAGGGCTGGCGCAAGGACGCCAGCATTGCAGACCTGCAGCGGGCGGCAGCCGCCCAAAAAAGCACCGCCGCCACCGCGCTGGCCCAGGCCACCGCCCGCGTGCTCACCTTGGAGCGCGCCACCGGCGCCGCCCTGGCGCAGCGCGCCGACCACCTTACCCAGGAACAAACCCATGCGAAAACTGAACGCGAACGTTTTAACGATGACGTGCGCAGCGGCGCTGTGCGGCTGTCAATCCCCGTTGCCAGCGGCCAGTGCGCCGCAACTGCAGATACCGCCGCTACCGCAGGCCATTGGCACGAAGCGCGTGCCAAACTTGAGCCAGCGACTGCGGCAGCTCTTGACGCCATTGCCGGCGACGGCGACGACGCCACCCGCCAGCTGAACGCCTGCATCGACGCCTACAACCTAGTACGAGACACCTACCATGTACAAACCGAATAGCCTGCGCCAGCACCTCGCCGCCGCCATCCCCGACCTGCAGCGCGACCCCGACCGCCTGCTGGTCTTCGCCGACGAAGGCAACGTCGTGGCGTCGGCCACCGCCTCCCTCTCCTTCGAATACCGCTTCAAGCTCAACCTAATCGTCACCGACTACGCAGGCGACGCCGACGCCATCATGGTGGCCCTGATTGCCTGGCTGAAAGTCCACCAGCTCGACCTGATGGCCAACGAGGAAACGCGCAAGCACGGGATCGCTTTCGAAGTCGATTTTAACAACCATGAAACGGTCGATATTTCCATCAAGCTGGACTTGACCGAGCGCGTGGCCGTCAAGACCGGCGAGGGGGGCCGCCTGGACATCAAGCACCTGGCCGAGATACAGCACATGCCAGCCTACGCCGACGAGTTCTGGAAGCTGTATGACGGCGACACCCTGCTGGCTGAATGGCGCACGCCCGAGGCGACAGCATGAGTGACGACCTGCACGCGCTGGAAGCTTGGGCCGGCGCCCTGCTGGCCAAGCTGCAACCGGCTCAGCGCCGCGCCATCAATCACAAGGTGGCCATCGACCTGCGCCGCAGCCAAGCGCAACGCATCAAGGCGCAGCAGGGGCCGGATGGCGCCGCCTACCCGGCGCGCAAGCGGCGCAAGGAATTCAAGGGGAAGAACGGGCGGATCAAGCGGCAGAAGGCGGCCATGTTCGCCAAGATCCGCACCGCCAAGCACCTGAAAGTAAAGGCGACCGGCGACCAGATCGAGGTCGGGTTCTTTGGCTGGGTGGCGCGCGTGGCGCATGTGCATCAGTTTGGCCGGCAAGACCGCTTGTCGAAAAAAGGGCCGCTGTTCAAGTACCCGGAGCGGCCGCTGTTAGGCTTGAGTGAACCGGATCGGACGCTGATACGCGAATCACTGCTGCGTCACATGCAAAAAAACTAAGATGCTTCAATGCAAACTTTAACTGACATTAGTTGTCAAATGGGTTAGAGTCACATGGATGACACCCATCGGCTGAGAACCCCCGATTTCTTTACTGCGCCAAAGGTCAATTCAAAACTGAAACTGATTGTCGAAGCGATTGTGGATGGAAATATCACCATAGCGATTTGCCAGAGAGTACCTCGTGTGTACTTGAATGTGAAAGTCCATTAGGGAATACAGTCAAGTTGAAATACTTCACACGGATGACCCACCTCTGCTACCACTATAGAGATTGCGTCAATTTTGCAGGGAAATATAGAGACGTTAAGTTTTGACGGAATTACGACTACGGGGAAGACAAAATGAGCTCAGCACGATATGACTATCAGCAGTTCCTCAATTGGCTACATCGACCGGAACGCAGCGTATCGGAAGATGCTCGGCGCTTAGCTAACTTGGTCGAGGCCAATTTCGACCGAATGGCTGCAAGCTCGCGCAGTAAAAGCCAACGGTCTATAGTGCTTGCCGCAATCGCAAAGGACAGTTTGCACGCCACGAGCTTTGAGCTCCCTGCAGTCACGGGGACAGTCCAGAGCGGCGCTTGGGCTTGGACTAGGCTGCACAGTTTGACCGTCGGCCCCTTTAGGGGCTTCCGAGTGCCCGAGACCTTCGACTTCCCACAGCGAATCACTATGTTTTACGGCCCAAATGGCAGCGGCAAGACGAGCCTCTGCGAGGCCCTTGAGTTGGCGTTGGTGGGTTCAGTAGACGAAGCTTCTTCCAAGCGTATTCCGCCGCAACGTTATTTCGCAAATCTCCATGAGAACCGTTTCGAAACCCCAGCGCTGGATGCTGTCGACGCACAGGGTCAAATTACAGCCGTAAGAGCAGATTCGGATGCATATCGGTTCTGCTTCATCGAAAAGAATCGCATCGACAATTTCTCACGCATCGCGGCAAAGACTAGCGGCGAGAAAAAAGATTTAATCGCGTCGCTGTTCGGCATGGAGCAATTCCATGACTTTGTCGCCAATTTCAACGAATCTTTGGACGGCCAGCTGAACCTTGTTGCGACTCGGCAGCAAGAACTTACAACTCGGCGTGCCGCACTCCAGCACGACCAATTAACCGTGGATGGCGAGGCCCAGGCAGTCCAAGCCATCACTAGCGAGGAAGAAACCTACGCTGGTGCTTTCACTGTCGGTCTGCCGTATTCTCAGCTTCTCGACCTTATTGGTAGCGATCAGAAACCGGGGCGCCAGCAAGAGCTCGCTGCGCAACTGGACGGCCCGGCACCCAGCTTATATAGCGTCAGTAGTGCAAAGCTGGTTGCTGCATACCAAGCGGTGGAAGCCGAACAGAAGCGGCTCGATGATGTCAATGCGAGACTCTCCACGAAGACTGCCGAAACCTCGTTCCAAAGCCTGTACAACGCAGTGCTAGGACTGCAAGCCAAAATTCCTGACAAATGCCCCGCATGTGAAACACCGCTCGCAGGAGACTATCGGGCCGCACGCGACCCATACGTCCAAGCTCACCAAGGGCTGGCCAAGCTCAAAGACCTCGCCGCCCTCCAGACGGAGATAGGTAACGTTCAAAGGGAGTGGGAGGTTGCATCCCGTAACCTGGAGTCGCTCATATCCAACTTTGCTCAACGCGTCGGCGCTGATGGCCTTAGCCAAGACGAGCGACTCTGCTATCTCTCGGCGCCTGGAGTGGATCATAGCAAAGCATGGTGGCGCGCGAGTCTTGAGCAACCTCAAGGAGCCAAGTCAATGGCGCAGAAGATCGTTGATTTGGCTTCCCAATGTGAAGGAATCGATTTACAGACCAACTCAGCGTTAGCAAACCGCGCTCAACTGGCCCAAGAACGCGCAAAACTTGTGCTGGCTGGCCAAGCCGTCGCCGGCTTCCTGGTGAAGCGCGTTGAATTGGCAAGGCAAGTTGCCACGGCTAGACAGGCCATCGCAAACTTTGACCATGCGAACGCTCAACTCATCGAGGCAGTTAGCCAAGAAGCCGAACTAATGGCCCGGGATCACCGCATCAAGGTGACCTACGACGAGTTCCTGCCACTGCTAAGGCAGTTTCGGTCGGAGCTGCCGGGCACACTCATCGCAGGACTCAATACCACGGCTCTAGGCATCTACAATGAATTCAACCGACGCGACCTCGATGGGGACAAACTTGCGGCACTTCGCCTTCCTACCAGCGAGGACGGCCGGATCGAGCTTTCCTTCCGTGCCGCGCCTCAGGCGAACGTAGACGCACTACACATTCTCAGCGAGGGGCATGTACGTTGTCTCGGCGTCGCCATCCTGCTCGCCAAGGCACTGGACGTGCGAACGCCTACCATAATTTTTGACGACGCAATCAACGCAATAGACACGGAACACCGCGAGGGCATCCGCGAGACGGTCTTTCAAAGCGACCGCTTCGCGAATACTCAGATCATCGTAACGTGCCACAGCAGCGAGTTTATTAAAGACTTGCAAAACCACATCGGCGACGGACAATGGACTGCCTACTATTTAATGCCTCATGCCGGCGATAACCGACCGCGCGTGAAAGGTAACGAGCACACCATGAATTACTTAGCACAGGCTCGTACAGCTTTGGACATTGGAGATTGGCGCAACGCCCTCGGTGCAGCAAGGCAAAGCCTTGAAATGCTTACGGATAGGGTGTGGAACTGGTTGGGCAAACACGAACTGGGCCAACTAAGCCTACCGTTGGCTAAGCGCGGTGCAGAGCCGGCGTTACGGAACCTCTGCGAAGCGTTGAAGAAGCGACTCGATGACGCGCGTACATTTGTACATCAGGACAAAGCCGCCCTTGTGACAGGACTTGGCGCTGTTCTTGGTATACCAGCCCCCTCTAATGTATGGCTATACCTAAACAAAGGAATCCACGAAGAGGCAAATCGGGACGACTACGATCCGCACCTTGTCCGTACTATTGTGGAGAACCTTGAGGCGTTAAATCAGCTTAAACTTCGGTCGATGACAGTTGCCATGGCGGCTGCCGCTCAAGCCGCAGTAGAAGAGGTAGTTTCTACAGGCTCCACTCCCACGAAGGATCGAAAACAGTTACCACCGTAATAGTGGTAACTGCTGAACGTCAGCGGCGGATGTCCATGGGCTTTGTAGGAAAGGTCGCGCGCATAGCGCGGGTACACCAGGAAGGGCTGACGGATAAGGTATATAAGCGAGGGTCCGAATGTAGTGGTTTAATGTACCCGGACACCAATTTAGGCGAGAATGCTCGCCATGGAGAGGTGTTTGATGAGCAAGCAAAGACGTACATTTTCCCCTGAGTTCAAACAGCAGGCAGCATGCTTAGTATTGGATCAGGATACAGCCACGTGGAGGCCAGTCGGTCGATCGGCGTCGGAGAATCGCTAATGCGCCGGTGGGTTCAGCAGCTTCAATTGGAGCGACAAGGCGTCACGCCACAGGGCAAGGCGATCACACCGGATCAGCAGCGAATACAGGAACTAGAGGCGCGCATTGAACGTCTTGAGCGGGAGAAATCCATTTTAAAAAAGGCTACCGCGCTCTTGATGTCGGAAGGGATAGAACGTACCAGGTAATCGATCAGATTTGTGGTGACGAATCAATCGAGTTGATTTGCGCGGTGTTCGATGTCGCGCGGTCATGCCTGTATGCACATCGGGAGCGCGTGCGACACATTGATGTTGAGCGCGTGGTATTACGTAGCCGCGTCCACGAGCTGTTCGTTGAGAGCCGAAGTTCAGCGGGGAGCCGTAGCATCATGGACATGATGCGCGAGGAAGGCACGGCCATTGGCCGCTTCAAAGTTAGTCGCCTGATGGAGGAGTTGGGGCTGGTCTGCAAGCAACCTGGCAAGCACGCCTACAAGCAGGCCACGGTGGAGCGTGTCGACATTCCGAATCATCTCAACCGAGAGTTCACGGTGGTGGCGCCAAATCAGGTCTGGTGCGGCGATATCACCTATGTTTGGGCGCAGGGGCGATGGTATTACTTGGCTGTGGTGTTGGATCTGTTCGCTCGCCGAGCCGTGGGCTGGGCATTCTCACTACGGCCCGACGCCGACCTTGTTGTGCAAGCGCTGGAAATGGCCTACGAGCAGCGTGGTCGACCGCAGGGACTGCTGTTTCATTCAGATCAGGGCAGTCAGTACGCCAGCCGAAAATTCCGTCAGCGCTTGTGGCGCTACCGGATACGGCAGAGTATGAGCCGTCGGGGAAATTGTTGGGATAACTCACCTATGGAACGACTGTTCCGCAGCTTCAAAACGGAATGGCTGCCGTCAACAGGTTACATGACGGTACAAGAAGCACAACGGGACATCAGCCATTACCTGATGCACCGGTATAACTGGATACGGCCGCATCAGTTCAACCAGGGACTGGCACCGGCCGTCGTCGAAGAAAAACTTAACATAGTGTCCGGGATGGGTTGACCACTACAGAATAAACTTATCCGATGCGATCACTCTTGGGGTTAAATACAACGGACAGGTGGACGATACGAGAATCGTTGCTGCATCATATGAAAAATATCTAGATATCAAACTTGCCGAAATACATAATTGACACTTGTCAGCAAGGAACCGATACTGTTTCCCTTTAATAGGTTCCATGAAACAGCAATGAAAAACACAGTTCAGGTTAAAGAGATTGTAGAGCCAGAATCAGGAAAAATACACCGTTATTACTATAACGGAAAGCCCTGTAAGCGTGTAATGGTTGACACTAGGCTAAGCAAACAACTTGCAGGTTACGTGCTAATTGAGAAAGACTTACGAAGCGTCATTGTCTGGTTGAAAGAAATAGATTCTATCCGTGCGAGTGAGCCAAGCGTCAGCGGCAGTGTGCACGCGATAAATCGAAAGACATACAATGTTATAAAAGGTCTATTTGTTGCTGCTCTTACATTTTATGGCAAGTGCTTTACTAGATGCGAGGGAAGACCAGTAAAACTGGAAAGAAAACAAGTCGAGGAAAAATATCGCCTAAAGCATGATCAGCTACAAAACTACCGGAACAATTTCGCTGCTCACAGCGGAGCAACAGACATAGAAAATGTGAAGATCGCAGTCATCATTCCTAGACTAAAGAAGGGTTACGTTCATCCAGAAATTTATAGCGAACTAAATCAACCAGATTTTTTCGTAGCTAAAAGCGGGGAGGTAGACTTCATTGACGTAGTGGAAAATATGAGGGCTGTAGTTCTTAAAAAAATACAACTCCTTAATGAAAAAATAATGAAGGAAGAAATTTTGCCTCAAGGACTTGATCATTGGATGAAAAAATAATTCTTGCTGGGAAATGCCCTAGCGAGAGCTTTTGCTTCATTAGCTTTTCAGTGATATCAAATTCTCTAGTTATTAAGATGTATATCAACCCGCCCCCGCGTGCATCCGCACGCGGACTTCGGCAACATGCATTGCATGAACGCCGACCTGTCCGACCTCCTCCGCTTGCTGCAAAATCTGATCCGCCTGGGCACCATCGCCGAGGTCAAAGGGGCCAAGGCGCGCGTGCGGCTCGGGCCGACTCTCACCACGGAGTGGCTGAAATGGGCCACGCCACGCGCCGGCAGCACGCGCACCTGGTCGGCGCCCACCATCGGCGAACAGGTCATCGTCTTTTCCCCCGGCGGGGAACTGACGCGCGGCATCATCGTGCCGGCGCTGTACTCGCAGGCGTTTGACGCGCCCGAAACCAGCGACAGCATCCATACAACGCACTACCCCGACGGCGCCGTGGTGCAGTACGACCACGCTACCCACGCCCTGACGGCCACCCTGCCCGGCGGCACCGCCACCATCACCGCCGATAAGGTGACGTCGAATGCACCAAGCACCATTTGCACGGGCGACCTGACCGTCATGAAAAACCTGATCGTCTTGCAATCGACCACCGTCAACGGCGCCACCACCCTGAACGGCGGCGTGAACGCCAAAGCCGGCGCCGCTGGCGGCGTGGCCATGGCCGTGCAAGGGACAGTCAAAGCCAGCGAGGACGTGCTGGCCGGCGCCATCAGCCTGGCCAAGCACCCGCACGGCGGCGTCAGGGCGGGCGGCGACCAGTCGGGCGGGCCGCAAGCATGATGGGCATGCACGCCGCCACCGGGCGCAGCCTGACTGGCCTGGGCCATCTGCGCCAGTCCGTCACCGACATTCTCACCACGCCCATGGGTTCGCGCATCCGGCGCCGCCGCTATGGTTCCGAAGTGCCCGAGCTGATCGACCAGCCATTAAATAGCGCCACGCAGTTGCGCATCTACGCCGCCACCGCCTTTGCCCTGCGCCGCTGGGAACCGCGCCTGCAGCTCGCCGGCGTGCAGCTCACGCGCGACACGGACGGCGCCATCGCCCTGCTGCTCGATGGCACGGCCAATGGCCAGGCCATCACCATGGCCGTGCCCGTCAAGCAAGGGGGAACAGTATGAGCACGCCCATCGACCTGACCCAATTGCCGGCGCCCAGCGTGGTCGAGGTGCTGGACTTCGAAGCCATCCTCGCCACACGCAAAGCCCACCTGGTGAGCTTGCTGCCGGAAGCCGAGCGCGCCGCCGTCACGGCTTTGCTGGAGCTGGAATCGGAGCCGGCCACCAAGCTGCTGGAAGAGAACGCGTATCAGGAAACCATCTTGCGCAACCGCGTCAACGACGCCGGCAAGGCCGTCATGCTGGCGTTTGCGTTAGACGGCGACCTCGATCAGCTGGGCGCCAACGTCAACGTGGCGCGCCTGGTCATCACGCCGGCCAATCCCAACGCCCTGCCACCTGTGGCGGCCGTCATGGAAGACAACGACGCCTACCGCCTGCGCATCCAGGAAGCGCCGGACGGCCTGTCCGTGGCCGGCCCGAAAGCGTCGTATGAATTCCATGCGCGGAGTAGCGATGGCCGCGTCAAGGACGCAAGCGCCACCAGCCCGGAGCCGGCACACGTCACCGTCACGGTGCTGGCCAACAACGACACCGGCATCGCCGACGCCGCGCTGCTGGCCACCGTGGCGCGCGCACTCAACGCCGAGGACGTGCGCCCCCTGGGCGACCGCCTCACGGTGCAGGCCGCCCAGGTCATCGACTACCAGATCGAGGCCACCTTGTATATCGGCGTCGGCCCGGAAGTGCCGATTCTGCTGGATGCAGCGCGCGCCAACGCCATACGCGTGTCGCAGCCGCGCCGCCCGCTGGGCCACAGCATCTACCGCTCCGCCTGCAGCGCCGCCGTGCACGTCGAGGGCGTGCGCAAGGTCGAGCTAGCCAGCCCGGCGTTTGATATCGAGCTGGACGCCACCCAGGCCGCGCGCTGCACTGGTATCAACTTGAACGTGGTGGTGCTCGATGAATAGCATCGTGCCGACCCTGCCGCCCAACACCACGGCGCTGGAACGCGCCATTGCCGTGGCATGCGCCGAGCTGGTCAACGTGCCCGTACCGCTGCGCGACCTGTGGAACGCCGACCGCTGCCCCATCAATCTGCTGCCGTTCCTGGCCTGGGCCTGGTCCGTCGACCGCTGGGATGACGCCTGGCCCGAGTCGATCAAGCGCGGCACGATCAAGGCGTCCTATTTCATCCACAAGCACAAGGGCACGATTGCCGCCGTGCGCCGCGTGGTGGAGTCCCTGGGCTATCTGATCCGCATCACCGAATGGTGGCAGACCACGCCGCCGGGCGTGCCGGGCACTTTCCGCCTTGACGTGGGCGTGCTGGACACGGGCATCACGGATGCGATGTTTCAGGAAATGGAACGCCTGATCGCTGACGCCAAGCCCGTCAGCCGGCATTTGACGGGCCTGGCGCTGTATCTGGAAACGCGTGGCCAGATGCAGATCGGCCTGGCCACCTACCACGGCGATGCGATGACGGTTTATCCGTGGATCGCCGAAGAAATCGAAGTGCGCGGCACGCTATTGCAGGCCGGTGCATCCCACACCACTGACACGATGACCATCTATCCATGAGCACATACTTTGCCATTCTGACGCAGGTGGGCGAGGCCAAGCTGGCCAACGCCATCGCCCTGGGCCAAACCCTGAAACTGAAAAAAATGGGCGTGGGCGACGGTAACGGCGCCCTTCCAACTCCCGACCGCACGCAAAAGGCGCTGGTGCGCGAGACGCGCCGGGCCGACCTGAACCAACTGGCCATCGATCCGGCCAACGCCAGCCAGATCATCGTCGAGCAAGTCT
>NZ_NRDQ01000105.1 GCF_002878455.1 Janthinobacterium sp. AD80 | reverse complement strand
GCCAGGCGGAAGGCGCGCACATCACCCTGAGCCTGCAGCTGGCGCGCGAAAAACAGCGCGCCGACCAGCTGGCCGCCTGCGACGCACTGACGGGGGGTGGCCAGCCGCCGCCGCTTCTATGACAGCGCCGGCGCCAAGCTGCTGCAGGCGCGCCATAGCCGCAACCATTATGCGCTGCTGCTGGTCGACATGGACCGCTTCAAGCACGTCAACGAGCGCCTGGGCCACCTGGCCGGCGACGCCTTGCTGCAGGAGGCGGCAGGGCGCCTGCGCCGCGTGTTGCGCGATGGCGACCTGCTGGCGCGCTTCGGCGGCGATGAATTCGTCCTGCTGCTGTGCGAAGTGGGCAGCGAGGAGCGCCTGGCAGCCGTTGCCGGCAGCGCCCTCGCGGCGCTGCGCCAGCCATTTTCAGCGCCTGATGGCGCCGCGATCTCGGCCACGGCCAGCATCGGCATCGCGCTGTATCCGCGCGACGGGCAAAGCGTCGACGCCTTGCTGGCCAGTGCCGGCAGCGCCATGGACAACGCCAAGGCGGCGCGCGACAGCTACCGTTTCCATGACATGGCCCTGAACCTGTCGTCGGCGCGCAGCCTGGAATTGCAGGGGCGCTTCGAGCTGGCCATGCGCGACGACGAATTCTGCCTGCATTACCAGGGCAAGTTCGACACGGCGCGCCGGCATATCGTCGGCCTGGAAGCCCTGCTGCGCTGGGACCATCCGCAGCATGGCCTGATCTTCCCGAATGAATTCATCGGCCTGGCCGAGGAAACCCAGGCCATCATCGCGCTGGGCAACTGGAGCATCGCCGCCGCCTGCCGCCAGCTGGCGCAGTGGCGCATGGCGGGGCTGGCGCTGGTGCCGGTGGCGATCAACATCTCGGCACGGCAGCTGCGCGACCCGCAGCTGCTGGCCACCGTGACGCGCTGCCTGGACAGGTACGGCCTGGCGCCAGGGCTGCTGGAACTGGAAGTGACGGAAAGCTGCTTCATCGACGATATCTCGCAGGCCAAGGATGTGCTGGTGCGCCTGCGCGCGCTGGGCGTGGCCATTTCGCTCGACGATTACGGCACCGGTTATTCGGGCCTGAGCCACATCAAGATGCTGCCGATCCACACGCTGAAGATCGACCGCTCCTTTATCCGCGACATTGCCATCGACCGCAATGACGCCATGATCGTCGCCTCGACCATCGCCCTGGCGCGCGGACTGGGCTTGCAGGTGGTGGCAGAAGGCGTGGAAAGCGGCGAGCAGCTCGAACGCCTGCGCCGCCTGGGCTGCCAGCAGGTGCAGGGCTTTTACCTGCACCGCCCGGCGCCGGCAGCGTCCATCGGCGCGCTGCTGGCCGGCGCTGCCGCGCCGCATTCGTCGCCGGCGACGGCCATGTGAGCGCGCCTTGTAACAGCACGCATACATGGCGCCATGCGGCCCGGCGCCGATGCTCAGTAGAATATGGCCACCGCACGCCGTTTGCTTTCACTCTTTCCCCATGCATCAACTATGAACAGCTCCATTCCGGCCTTTGTTTTCGGCCCGTTTCGCCTATTGCCGCTCGAGCGCCTGCTGTTCGATGGCGAGCGCGCGCTGCGCCTGGGGAGCCGCGCCATGGACTTGCTGCTGGCATTGCTGGAGCGGGCCGGCGAGGTGGTCGACAAGAATGAATTGCTGGCCATCGTCTGGCCGCATGCCGTTGTCGACGACGCCACCTTGCGCGTGCACCTGGCCGCGCTGCGCAAGGTGCTGGGCGATGGCCGCGACGGCCAGCGCTACATCACCACCATCCCCGGACGCGGCTACGGCTTCCTGGCGCCCCTGTCGTACACGGGACAGGCGGCGGCCGGCCCGGCCACCCCCGAGCCGCGCCACAACCTGCCGGTGCTGCTGACGCGCATGGTGGGCCGCGGCGAAACCGTGCAGGCGATGGCCAACCAGCTGCTGCAACTGCGTCTGCTGTGCATCGTCGGACCAGGCGGTATCGGCAAGACGACGGTAGCCGTGGCGCTGGCCACGCGCGTGCTGCGCCGCTATGCCGATGGCGTCTGCTTCGTCGACCTGGCGCCGCTGGGCGAAGGCCGCCTGGTGCCGCTGGCCCTGGCCACGGCGCTGGGCGTGGCCGTGCCGGCCGGCGATTCCATGCCCGGCCTGCTGGCTTATCTGCGCCAGCGTCATATGCTGATCGTGCTGGATAACTGCGAACACGTGATCGGCGCGGCGGCCGCGCTGGCCGATGCCTTGCTCAAGGGCGCGCCGCAGCTGCATGTGCTGGCCACCAGCCGCGAACCGCTGCGTATCACCAGCGAACATCTGCAGCGCCTGCCCGCGCTGGGACTGCCGCCGGCCGACGTCGTGCCCGACGCGCAGGCGGCCCGGCACTTCGCCGCCGTGCAGCTGTTTTGCGAGCGCTGCGCAGCCGTTGATGACAGTTTCGTGCTGGCCGACGACGACGTGCCCGTGGTGGCGGAAATCTGCCGCCGCCTCGACGGCATCCCGCTGGCACTGGAACTGGCGGCCGGGCGCAGCGGCCACTTTGGCATCCATGAACTGCGGCGCCAGCTTGACGACCGTTTCCGCCTGCTCACGCGCGGCCCCCGCAATGTGCCGCTGCGCCACCAGACCCTGCGCGCCACCCTGGACTGGAGCTATGGTTTGCTGGACGCCGAGGAGCGCGAGGTGCTGCAGGTGCTGAGCGCGTTCAGCAGCCGTTTCCGCATGCAGTCGGCCACCGCCGTGGCGGGACGCGACGTGTTCGATACGGTGGCCGACCTGGCCGCCAAATCCCTCGTCAGCATTGAATTTTGCTGCGAGCACGTGTATTACCGGCTGCTGGAAACGACGCGCGCGTACGCGGCCACGCAGCTGCAGGCGGGCGGGCAGGGCGACGCCGTGTTCCTGCGCCATGCGCGCCACTGCCTGGCGCTGGCCGAACGCGTGGCAGCCGACTGGGAGCGCATGTCGTTCGCCAGCTGGAGCGCCTGCTATGGCCGCCACGTGGACGACCTGCGCGCCGCCATCGACTGGGCCTTCGGCGATGCGGCCGATGCGGCGCTGGGCATCGCCCTGACCCTGGCCGCGCAAACCCTGTTTTACCAGTTGTCGCTGATGGACGAATACCGCGTGCGCGTGGAGCGGGCGCTGGAACAGCTGGCGCTGCATGCGATCGATGACCGCGACAGCGAAATGCAGCTGCATGCCTCGCTGGCGCATCTGCTGATGCATACGCAGGGCGTGACGGGCGCCATGCTGCTGTCCTTCCGCCACGGTTATGCGCTGGCCATGCAGACGGACAGCACCGCGCGGCGTGCGGCGGCGATCTGCGGCATGTGGATCTGCAGCATGGCGCTGGCCGACTTCACGGGCGCCGGCGCCTATGTGGCGCAGTTTGGCGCCCTGTGCCAGGCCAGCGGCAGCACGGCGATGCAGCTGGTGCAGGCGCGCATGCGCTCGGCGGGCGAGCATCTGCAGGGGCGCCACGGCGAATCGGCGGCACTCGCGCGCATGGTGCTGGCGCATCCCGACGGCGCCGGCCAGCTGACCCTGAACAATGCCTTGCTGGCCGATCACCAGGTGTGCTTGCGCGGCAACCTGTCGCGCTGCCTGTGGCTGCTGGGGCGCCCCGACGAAGCCCTGCATATCGCGCGCGAAGCGGTGATGCTGGGCTTTGAGCACAATGGCGCCTCGCTGTGCGTGGCGCTGGCCTTTTCCGCCATTCCCGTGGCCCTGTGGTGCGGCCAGCACGGACTGGCGCGCGCCTGGAACTGTCTGCTGCGCGAGCATGCTGCGCGCTACGGACTGCTGTACTGGAGCGCCTGGGGCGCCGGCTACCAGCAGCTGCTCGACATGGACGAACGGCTCGGCGAATTTTCCTGGCCCACGGTGCGCAGCTGGCCCATGCAGATCGATGTCATGGCCACCTTGCATGACGCCGCGGCTGATACGCAGGCCGTGCGGCGCGCCCGCACGGGCCAGGCGCCGTGGAGCATGCCGGAAGTGCTGCGCCGCGCCGCGCACCGCCAGTGGCGCACCCTGGAGGAAGACGACCAGGCGGGCCTGGCGCAAGTGGCGGCGCAACTGCAGGAGGCGCTGGCGCTGGCGCGCGAGCAGGGCGTGCCGGGCTGGGAACTGCGCTGCGCCACCAGCCTGGCGACGCTGCTGCATGCGCAGGGACGCAGTGCCGAGGCCAGGGCGCTGCTGGCGCCCGTGCATGCCTGCTTTGAGCAGGGGCAGGGCAGCACGGATGTGATGGCGGCGGCGCAATTACTGGCGCGCCTGACGTAGCTGCGCAGGTGCGGCGCCTATTCGTAGGCGCCCAGGCGGCGCTGTTCCTCCGGCGTGAAGCTGGCGTCGCGCAGCTGCTGCAGTGCCGCCGGATCCTGTGCGCCGCCGGCCAGGCTGGCCTGTTGCGCCCTGGCGGCCTGGTAGGCGATGATGCGCTGCTGCCACTGCGATTCCTCGCGGTCCAGCTCCGCCAGGCGCGCCGCGGCCGCTGGCGTGAAGGTGCTGGCGCGCAGGCGGTAGACTTCATTCTCGCCGCCGCCCTGGGCGCGCAGCGCCTGCACCGACGCGTCAAGCTGCGCCACTTTCATGGGCGCGTCGCGCGCGGCGCGCTGGGCCGGCGACAGCAGCTGGTCCAGCGCCGCCAGTTTCTGCTGGCGCTGCGCTTCGTCGAGCGTGGCGTCGCCGAGTATGGCCATGCGCGCCACGGCGTCGTCGTCATGGGCGTCACTGGCGCCGAACAGGCCCGCACTTTCTTCGGGGGTAAAGTAATTGCCGCGCAGGCCGCGCATGGCTTGCAGCCGCGCGCGCGCCGCCGTGGCGGCATCGGCCTGCGCGGGCAGGGCCTGTTCCGCGCCGGCCAGCGCCTGCCTGTAGGCCAAATAAGCAGCCAGCAGGCGCTTGGCCTCGCGCGCCGGGGCGGCGGACAGGCGCTTGTCCAGTTCCGCCTCGATCTGGCTGCGGATGGCGGCCAGCGGCTTTTCGCCCAGGCCGGCCAGGTAGTAGTCGAACAGGTGGCCCAGTTCCGCGTCGACCACCAGCTTCTCGCCGGCGGCCACCGTCACCTTGCCATCGGGCCGCGTGCCTTCCATCGAGCGCACGAACGCGAACAGGTCCGGCTCCGGCTTTTCCGGCGGCGGGGCCGGCGGCTCGTCCGGCCGCAGGACCAGATAAAGGGCCAGGGCCGCCAGGCTGGCGCCGATGATCCATTTCGCGTGCATGCGCTTCTCCTTACAGTCCCAGGCCTTGCAGGCGGTTGGCCTGCTGGCGGAAGACCGTCACGGGGCTGGTCTCGAACAGGTTGACGATGCCAACGAACTGGTTGACTTCATCGAGGTGGTTCATGGCGTAGTCGTCGCGGATCACCTTGCCCAAGTGGCTGGAGCAGCTGCTGACCAGGCCATCGTTCTTGGCGCCGCCGAAGGCCAGGCTGATGGCGGCCAGCAGCGGATCGCCCACGTCAAGCACATTCGTGTACGGCTGCGCGCCGCTCCACGAAAAGTAGTGCACGCCCTGCACCTGGTAGGCGCCTTCGCCGCAGGCGCTGGCGGGAATGCCTTGCGGATGGCGGCTGTTGAACGCCAGCGAACCGGCCGTGGACAAGGACGCCAGCGAGGCGCCCGCGTTTTGCGGCAGTCCCTTGTTGCCTGACAAAATACCGATCAGGGAAGCGAGCGCATTGCCCAGCGCGCCGCTGGTATTGGGAATGGCGCCGCTGAGGATATCGGCCACCTTGGATCCCTTGTTGACGCCGGCCACGCTGGTGACGGACGCTACCAGGTCGGGGCGCACGGAGGCGACATAGCGGGCCGTGGGGCCGCCGTGGCTATGGCCGATCAAATTGACCTTGGCCGCGCCCGTGGCGGCGAGGATTTGCCGCACCTGCGACAGCAGCTGCTCGCCGCGCACTTCGGTGCTGTTGGCAGCCGATACGGTGGTCACATACACTTGCGCGCCGCCGCTGCGCAGGGCGGCGGGGATGCCATAGAAATATTCGACGGGACCCAGCTTGTCAAAGCCGAACAGGCCGTGCACGAGGACGATAGGGTATTTGGTTTGCGTGTAGCCGGCGGCGCTGGCGCTGCCGGGCAGCATGGCGAGGGAAAACAGCAGGGTCGATAGCAGTTGCCAGAAGCGATTCTTCATTTTGTCTCCGTTATGTATTTGTGACCGGCCAAATCACTCACCGGTTAATAGTGGAAATAAGTGGAAATGTCGAAGCTGTAGCGATTACCGCGTGCGGGCCTTACATTCTATTGATGTCTTAAATATAGCGAGCGCTCGGTTTTTGAAATGTAGCACTGCTGGATGGAAAAAGCATTTGAATTGCATGATGCAGCGCAATAACTGTGCGCATTCCTCGTTGCTTATACGCCCATTGCATAGTTGAAAAGTCAAATAGTTGTTTTCCTGAGCTATAATCGCCCCGAAATCCGCAGTCCCGCCGTCTTGCAGGGCCATTTTCCGGCGCTGTATTTACACCGCTCATAACCGTTACTTGGGAATGCACTTGTCGACCCATTTTAATTTTGAACAGTTTCAGCAGATGACGCCTTTGAATGGCGAAAATATCTGGGAATATATTCTTGACCGCCACGCGGGCCGTATCGGCGTCAAGCGCCGCAAGCCGGCACTGGAAAATCTCGAACGCATCTTCGGTGCCACTTTCCGCCTGGCCAATGACGTGGGTTTCCGCGCCATGAGCTTGCGCGACCTGTGCCGCGAGACGGGTTTGTCGATGGGCGGGTTGTATGGCTACATCACCAGCAAGGATCAACTGGCCGAGATGATCGAGGACGTGGTGCGCCACGCCACGCAGGCCATGCCGCTGCTGTTCGCCGACGTGAAGTCGCCGCTGGACCGGATCGAGGCGATGATACGCTCGTCGATCTACCTGTCCGAGGTGCTGCAGCCGTGGTTTTATTTTGTCTTCATGGATTCGCGCGTGCTGCAGGTGGAGCAGCGCAGCATGGCGAAAAATTCCGAATTGTTCGTGCAGACCCTGATCGCCACCACCATCGCGGAAATCGAACCGAAGCCGCAAGGCGATCCGACCCTGCTGTCGGCGCATTGCCTGGCCCTGTTCCAGGACTGGTACGTGAAACGCTGGAAATACCGCGCGGCGAAAGTCAATGTCGATGATTTCGCCGACAGTGTCATCAGTACGGTGCGCGGGTATTTGAGCATGGTCAAGGCGGCGTAAAAACGCTGCCGACGGCGGCTTGTCGGGTTACGCCGTTCCGGCTAACCCGACCTACGGGTTCATCAGTTCGTGGTTTCCGGCGGCACCGTCTCTGGCACGGCCGCCGGATCCGTCGGCGTCTCCACTTCCATGTCCAGCGTCCTCACGCCATTCATGTCGATGAATTCGTCGTACATCCATTCGCCATCGACCTGGCTCAGGCCCGCCGGCACGGCGCGCGCCACTTGCGGGCGGGTCGACAGGGCCGTGCGCATGTAGTCGATCCAGATCGGCATGGCCAGGGTGGAGCCGAATTCGCCTCCGCCCAGGGACTTGGGCTCGTCATAGCCCATCCACGCCACTGCCACGATGCCGCCGCCATAGCCGGCGAACCAGCCGTCGACGGCGTCGCTGGTGGTGCCCGTCTTGCCGGCGATGTCATTGCGTCCGAGTTTTTTCGTCGCCGCCGCACCCGTGCCCGAGCGCGTCACTTCGCGCAGCATGCTGTCCATGACGAAGGCGTTGCGCGGGTCCAGCGCCAGGGTCTTGTCATCGTTAGGCGCAGGTGGCTTGGTCTGCATCAGCACCGTGCCCCTGGCGTCGACGATGCGGTCGATCAGATACGGTTCCACCTGGTGGCCGCCGTTGGCGAACAGGGCGTAGGCGCCCGCCATCTGCACGGGCGTAACGGAGCCGGTACCCAGCGCCATGGTCAGATTGTTCGGCTGGCGCGCCGGATCAAAGCCGAATTTTTCCAGGAAATCGTGGGTGTACGACACGCCCAGCGCGCGCAGGATGCGCACCGAGGCCACGTTCTTCGATTGCGCCAGCGCATAGCGCATGGTGATCGGGCCATCGAACTTGAAGTCGTCGTTCTGCGGCGCCCATACCTTGCCGCCCGCCTGCATTTCCAAAGGCACGTCGTTGATCAGGGTGGCCGGCGAAAAGCCTTTTTCCAGCGCCGCCGAATACACGAAGGGCTTCATGGCCGAACCGGGCTGGCGCCACGCTTGCGTGACGTGGTTGAACTTTTGCAGGTTGTAGTCGAAGCCGCCCACCATGGCGTGGTAGGCGCCCGTGTCGGCGTCGAGCGAGACAAAGGCGGCGGCCACCAGCGGCACTTGCGTGATGGCCCAGTTGCCCTTGGCGTCCTGGCTGATGCGGATCACGGCGCCGGGGCGCAGCTTGATGCCGGCGCTGGCCTTGGCGGATAGCGCCGGGGCGGCGAAGCGCAAGCCGTCTCCCGTGATGGCCTTGGCGTCGCCGTCGCCGATGTCGGCCATCACCTTGCCGCTGGCGACGTCCGTGACGACAGCGGCGATCAGGCCGTCGCTGTCCGGGCGTTTTTGCAGTGCGGCGTCGATGGCGTCGTCGCGCTGCTCCGGATCGGCGGGCATGTCGATGAAGGTTTCCGGGCCGCGGTAGCCGTGGCGCTGGTCATAGGCGATGACGTTGCGGCGCGTCGACGCGTAGGCTGCGTCCTGATCGGCTTTCAGGATCGTCGTGTAGACGCTGATGCCCTTGGTATAGCTGTCTTCCTTGTATTGCGCGTAGACGGCCTGGCGCGCCAGTTCAGCCACGTATTCGGCGTGCGTGTCGAAGCCCTGCTTGCCGCGGCTGTTGACATGCAGCGGCTGGGCCAGTGCCTGCCGATACTGGCCTTCGCTGATGTAATCGAGTTCGCGCATGCGCTTCAAGACCAGCTGCTGGCGCGCGTGCGCTTTTTTCGGATTGCTGATCGGGTTGTGGCGCGAAGGATTTTGCGGCAGGCCGGCCAGCATGGCCATTTCGGCGATCGACAGTTCCGACAAAGGCTTGCCGAAATACGTCTGCGCCGCGCTGCCGAAGCCGAACGAGCGCTGGCCCAGGTACATCTGGTTCATGTACAGCTCGAGAATCTGGTCTTTCGACAGGGCTGACTCGATTTTGAGGGCCAGCATGATTTCATTGAGCTTGCGCGAGGCGACTTTTTCGCGCGTCAGGAAGAAGTTGCGCGCCACCTGCATGGTGATGGTCGAGCCGCCGCCGTGGCCGAAGCCGTGGCGCAGGTTCGACAGCACGGCGCCGCCGGCGCGCACGAAGTCGATGCCGTTGTGTTCATAGAAGCGGCTGTCCTCGATGGCCAGCAGGGCCTTTTTCATCATTTCCGGCACTTGCGCGATCGGCACGAAGTCGCGGTGTTCCTCGCCGAATTCGCCGATCAGCACATTGTCTGCCGTGTAGACGCGCAGCGGGATCTTCGGCTGGTAGTCGGTGATGACGCCCAGCTCGGGCAGGCGCGGGCGCACGTACAGGAACAGCCACGCGGCCAGCAGCAGGGCAGCGGCCAGCGCGGCGCAGCCGGCGATGATGAAGCCGCGCATGGTGGCGCGGCGCGAAGGCCAGGGAAATCCGGATCGTTTGGCAGTCAAGTCAGTCTCGCGTGAGCGTGCAGGGCACGGTGGCAGCGATTATAGACCAATGCGCCCGGCGCCCCGGCGTTGGCGGGCGCCGGGCCAGGCACCCGGGGCGGGAGCAAAAAACCTTTTCATCGAAACGCGGCTGTGCGATAGTCTCGGCTTCAAGAAAATAGCCCGGGCGTCAATCCGGGCTGTTTATTTTTAAAAATTAAGGAAATATCCATGGCAAAAGATGCAACACCGAGCGTCGTGAAGCCGTACATCCCGGCCGATGCGAAGCTGCCCGAGATGACCTTCCGCGCGCTATTCATGGGCGTCATCCTGGGGATGGTCTTTGGCGCCTCCTCGCTGTACCTGGTGCTGAAAGTGGGCCTGACCGTCAGCGCCTCGATTCCCGTCGCCGTCATCGCCATCACCCTGTTCGGCCTGGCCAAGAAGGTGGGCGGCAAGGATTCGTCGATCCTGGAAAACAGCATCACGCAAACGGCAGGTTCGGCCGGCGAATCGCTGGCCTTCGGCCTGGGCGTGACCATGCCCGCCATCCTGATTCTCGGCTTCGACCTGGAAATCTCGCGTGTCATGCTGGTCGGTATTCTTGGTGGCCTGCTGGGCATCCTGATGATGATCCCGATGCGCCGCACCATGATCGTCGACCAGCACAAGGAACTCAAATTCCCCGAAGGCACGGCCTGCGCCGAAGTGCTGAAGGCCGCCGCCACGGAAGAATCGCGCCTGGCCGCCGGCGAAAGCATCGCCAAGGATTCGGCCGCCGCGCTGGACGCCAAGCGCCGCGCCAAGATCATCTTCGGCGGCTTTGCCGTCGGCCTGCTGTACAAGGTCTTCAATATCTCGTTCAAGGGCTGGAAGGACACGCCGGGCGTGGAATTTGCCGCACCGCTGAAGGGCGGCTCCATCGGCGCCGAGATTTCGCCTGAATTGCTGGGCGTGGGCTACATCATCGGCCCGCGCATCGCCGCCACCATGGCGGCCGGCGGCGTGCTGTCGTACCTGGTGCTGATCCCGATGATCAAGTTCTTCGGCGACAGCTTGACCACCGTGCTTTCGCCGGGCACCAAATTGATCAGCGAAATGGGCGCCGACGACGTACGCAGCGCCTACGTGCTGTACATCGGCGCGGGCGCCGTCGCCGCCGGCGGCCTGATTTCGCTGGTACGCGCCATGCCGATGATCTGGCGCAGCCTGTCGGCCGGCCTGAAGGGCCTGGGCAAGGGCGTCAAGGCGACGTCCACCCTGCGCACCGACCAGGATATTCCCCTGAAATGGGTGGTCATCGGCTGCCTGGCCATCATCGCCGTGATCACCTTTGCCACGCCGCTGCACATGAATTTCCTCGGTGCGCTGCTGATCCTCGTCTTCGGCTTCCTGTTCGCCACCGTGTCGTCGCGCCTGACCGGTGAAATCGGTTCCTCGTCGAACCCGATTTCCGGCATGGCCGTGGCCACCTTGCTGTTTACCTGTCTGATCTTCCTGATCATGGGCTGGACGGGCGGGCGCTACTATGTGACAGCCCTGTCGGTCGGCGCCATCGTGTGTATCGCCGCCAGCAACGCCGGCACCACGTCGCAAGACTTGAAGACGGGCTACCTGGTGGGCGCCACGCCGCGCCTGCAGCAGTACGCGATTCTGGCGGGCGCCTTGTCGTCGGCCCTGATCCTGGGACCGATCCTGCTGAAACTCAATGATGCCAGCACCGTCTACGTGCCGGCCGCGCAAGTGGCGCCTGGCCTGACGGTCGACGCGTCGAAGCTGACGGTGACGGGCGAGCTGCATGGCCCGCAAGCCGATACCGACCACAATACGTATAAAGTCTGGCAAAAGACCGATACCGTGGGCGGCCCGGCCGGCAAGTATTTTGTGAAGGAAGATGGCCAGCTGGCCTACCTGGTCGACCCGGGCATCAACGGCCATTACAACAAGCGCCCGGACGGCACGGAAGTGAAGAAATACGATGCGCCGAAGGCCGTGCTGATGTCCTACATCATCAAGGGCATCCTCGACCAGCAGCTGCCATGGACCCTGGTGCTGTTTGGCGTGATGATCGCCGTGGTGCTGGAAATGGCCGGCATCCCGTCCCTGGCGTTTTCCGTGGGCGTGTACCTGCCGCTGTCGTCCACCTTGCCGATCTTCGTCGGTGGCCTGGTGCGCTGGCTGGCCGACCGCCGCAACAACAAGCTGGAACACAACGCCAAGCTGAACGAGGAAGAGCGCCAGCTGGCGGGCGACCGCAGTTCGGGCGTGCTGCTGGCCTCCGGCTACATCGCCGGCGGTGCGCTGGCCGGCATCATCATCGCCATCACGGCTGGCGTGCTGACGCACTTCGACCAGATGATGGCCGACTGGGCCGAGCATGGCAATCCGTTCTACGCGGGCCTGCAGTCGGATGCGCTGTCGCTGCTGCCGTATGCGGCCATCATCGTGCTGCTGTATCTCGTGGCGCGCGAGAAGAAGACGGATAGCCCGCCCGCCTGATGTCTTGGCCTGTCCAATGAAAACCGCCCGGATCATACCGGGCGTTTTTTTTTGCGGGTATCAGGCAGGCAGCGGCACAATTTGTTATAAAAATGAAATCAAAATGCGCTGGATGGTGTATTGTTCGTGCTATTTAAAATACAACAAACTGGAGTGCTATCCATGTCCACGCTGCGATGCCGTCACACCTTGCACGGTTTTATCCATGTTGCCTTGCTGGCGGCGTGTCCCGTTCTCCATGCCGCGCCTTTTCCCGTCGAGGCCATGTTTGAAGCGGAAACCACGGCGCCTGGCGCACCGTGGGCGACGGAAAGCCTGGGCCGCAACGTGGTCTCTGGCGGTGCTTACCTGAGTACGCCCGTCGACCTGGCGCGCGCCGAGGCGCCAGGCGCGGCGGCACAGTTGTCGTACACCGTGGCCGTGCCCCGCGACGGCCACTACACCATCTGGCTGCGCGTGCTGGCGCCGGCGGCGAACGCCGCGTCCCTGTACCTGGCGCTCGACAATGCCGCCTATGCCAGCGTCGCCGTGCCGGTTGCCGCCGGCCAGCCGGCGCAGTGGACGTGGATGCCTGTCACGCGCTGGCTGGCCGCCGGCGAGCGTGAACTGAAGCTGCAGTACCGCGAGGGCGGCCTGGGCATCGATTGCCTGCTGGTGACGGCGCTGGCCGATTTCGTGCCGCAAGGTTATGGCGTGTATCCGCTGCCCACCGTGCTGCCGCCCGCTGGCGAGCATCCGCGCGTGTTTGCCAGGGCAGGGGACCTGGCGGCGATACGCGGCCGTTTCGAATCGGCTGCGCAGGAAATGGCACCGCACCGCGCTGTCCTGAAGGGGTTTGTCGAGGCGCCGGCGGTGGTGGCGCTGCCCGTGTTCGTGCCCGGTGGTCCGGCCAGGAACAACCACCAGGGCGATGTGGTGAGCAGGATCAAGGCGAAAGCGCTGCACTCCCTTTTGTATGAATATGGCGGCCCGGCGGACCAGGCGCAGCGCGGCCAGGAAGCCGTGAAGATGCTGCTCGATTACCTGGCGGCCGTGCGTTTCGCGCCCGGCTACAATCATCCGAACGAGAAAGGCGATATCGTCCTGGCCAGCGCCATGGTGTACGACTGGTGTTTCGCCCTGATGACGGCGCAGCAGCGCGCGTATGTCGTCACGCGCTTTAGCCAGCTGGCGGCGACGATGGAAATCGGCTTTCCGCCATCGCGGCAGGGCGCTGTCGTCGGCCATGGCAGCGACAACCAGCTGCTGCGCGACCAGCTGGCCGCCGCCATCGCCTTTTATGACGAGGCGCCGCTGGTCTACAACATCGTTGCCGGGCGCTTTTTTTCCGACTATATCGCGCCGCGCAATTACGCCTACGCCGCGCAAGCCTATCACCAGGGCGCCTCCTACGGCACGGTACGCTTCCTGGCGGATATGTACGCCGCATGGATATTCCGGCGCATGGGCGCCGCTCCCGTGTTCGATCCCGTGCAGCAGATGACGCCGTATCATTGGCTGTACACGCGCCGCCCCGACGGGCAATGGATGCGCGATGGCGACGTCTACCATTCTTCCTACACCAACAGCACGCAATACTGGAGCGAACCGCTGGCCTTCATGCTGCCCGCCACCTATTACAACAATGCCACCTTGAAGCAGGAGTATTTGAAGCAGTCGCAGCAGCAGTCGGCCAGCTTTATCCATTCCAGGGACAGCATCTGGCCCATTCTGCTGGGCAATACGGCCATGGGCAGCACGCCCGGCCCGACGGCGTTGCCGTTGACCAAGTATTTCCCGGACCCCGCCGGACTGATGGTCGCCCGCACGGGCTGGACGGAGGGCGAGCGCATTCAGGTTCAGTCAGGCGATGTCGTGGCGACGATGAAGCTCGGTGGCGACTGGTTCGGCAACCACGAGCATTATGATGCCGGGCATTTCCAGATTTACTACAAGGGCGCCCTTGCCATTGATTCGGGCATTTATAGCGGCCGGGATGTCGCCGATCCCGCCATCGTGCTCGAATACGGCAGCGCGCACGACATGAATTATCACAAGCGCAGCATCGCGCACAACACCATGCTGGTGCATGATCCGGACGAACAATTTGACGGTTATGCGAATGACGGCGGCCAGCGTTTCCCGGGCGACGAGCCGCAAAGCCTGGCGGAACTGGCCAATGGCTACAAGGTGGCCACGGTGCTGCGCCAGCAGCAGGTCGGCGGCGTGGCGGGGGCGCCCGACTTCAGCTACATCAAGGGCGACCTGACAGCCGCATACAGCGCCAAGGTGCGCCAGTTCCAGCGTTCGTTCGTATTCCTGAATCTGAAGGATGCGGACCATCCGGCAGCGCTGGTCGTGTTTGACAAGGTCAGTGCCAGCGACGCGGGCTTCAGGAAGACCTGGCTGCTGCACAGCCAGAATGAACCGGAGATCAGCGGCGACACGGCGATCATCCGGCGTACGGAATGGGACTATAACCATACCTTGCAGTACAACGGCAAGCTGGTGAACCGCACCGTGCTGCCGGCAAATGCCGTGCTGGCCAAGGTGGGCGGCAGCGGCAACGAGTTCAGTGTCGGCGGGACGAATTATGCCATCCAGCCGGAAGCCGAGTATTCGACCGAGGAAGCGGGCGCCTGGCGGCTGGAAGTGTCGCCGCCGGGCCCCAATGAAACGGACCTGTTCCTCAACGTGATGCAGGTGATGGATGCCAGCAGCCCGCTGCCCGCATTGCCGACGACGGCCATCGATTCGGCCTTGCTGGCCGGCGTGCGGATCAAGGACCGCGTGGTGCTGTTCTCGAAGAGCGGCTTGCCGCTGGACGGGACGGTCACCGTCGAGCTGCCGGCGCACAGCGCGTCCATGCAGGTGCTGGTGGCCGATTTGCAGGAGGGGACGTGGACGGTGCGCAAGCGGGGTACGGACGGTCCCATCGAGGATGCGGTGAGTGCCGATGGCGGCACCTTGTATTTTGTCGCCAGCGGCGGCGGCATTTACGATCTGCAGCGCGGCGTCACTGGCAGCCGGCCCGCGCCAGCGGTCTTGCCAGCCTCACCGGCCGTGCCGTAGCGGGGTGGGCGCGGTGAGCGGGACGGGCGCGCGCCGCCAGCTGCGCGGCGGTGGCGTAGATCGTCACGTTTTCGCTGGCCAGCAGGCGCAGGTGCGCATAGAACGCCTGCGCCGGTATCAGCCACGATGCCGCCTCGCCCACTTGTCCGCTGGCGCGCAGGCCGGCGGCGTCGAACTCTGTTTGAAAATAGTCGCGCAAGTCGCCGCGGCCGGGATGGTCGATGCGGCGCTGGGCGATGGCGGGATCGAAAGGGCGCACGGGGACTTGCCAGCGCTTGCCATCGTGGTCCAGGCAGGCCAGCAGCGCCGTCCTGTTCTCCCAGACGGGGACGGGAAAGGCCTTGCCCATGGCGTCTTCCAGCGCGTGGTAGAACGTGACCGGTCCCATGGAAATGCCCAGGCCCAGCACTTTGGCCTGCTCGCAGCCGATGCAGCGCTGCCAGGGCGAGCCTGCGCCAAAGATCGAAGGCGCACGGTGGTGGTCTGCGGTGAGGTGGGCGGCATGGCGGCCCCAGGCCGACACGGAATGCGTGGGGTGGATGCTGCGATGGATGTTGCCGCTGGCCAGGAACGCCTCGGGCAGGCGCCCCATGTGCGTGCCGTGGCGGCGCGGATCGAACACATAGCCAGGCAGGTCGCAGGTGGCGCGCACGCTGCCGCCGGGCAGATAATAGGTGGGCAGCAGCAGGCTGCCTTGCGGGCCGACGGCGTCCTGCAGGGCGCGGATCACCGTCAACGCGCCGCCTTCCACGTAGCCCAGGCTTTTCAGCGAGGAGTGGACGAACAGCACATCGCCGTGCGCCACGCCCAGCCGCGCCAGACCGGCCGCCAGTTCGGCGCGCGTCACGTGGCGGCCGCCCTGGC
>NZ_NRDQ01000104.1 GCF_002878455.1 Janthinobacterium sp. AD80 | reverse complement strand
TGATCGCCAGCGGACGGCGCATGGCAGCCATGGCCGGATGCCGGCAGCGCCACGCGGCGATGGCCAGCGCGCCGGCGATGCCGGCCGGCGCCAGGAAGCCGCCGTCGCGGATGTTGATGATGGACCAGGGCGCGGCAAGGTACTGCTCATGCCAGCGCAGGACGAATGCCAGCCGCGCGGCCAGCAGCCCGGCGATCAGCATGTCGGAAACCAGGGGGCTGGCGTCGGGCAGCTGGCGGTAGCGCCGCAGCCACCAGGCCACGCCGTAGGCGACAAACAGGGAAACGAACAACAGGACCAGGCCCACAGGCAGGGCCAGAGGACCGATTTGCAGGGACAGCATGGGCGCTTTCAAGGACGTCGAATGGACGGCCATTGTGGCCCATGCGGATTAAGCGGGCATTAAAAAAACAGGAAGTCAGGAAGCGGCCAGCGCCTCCTTGCGCACGAAATGCATGGCTTGCGGCTGGTCCACCAGCACGCACTGCTTGCCGGTGCGCTTGCAATGGTCGTGCACGCGCCAGTAGGCATCGTGGCTGACGCAGCCGGTCTGGCAAATCACCAGGTCGGCCGCCACCAGGCTCGCTTCCAGCGCAGCTGCATCGTCTGCGCCATCGCCGCCACCCGCATGGTGCAGGAAGCGTCCGCCGGCCTGCTCGATGGCTTGCTGCGCCACGTTGGCGCGTCCGCGTCCGGCCCCACTTCGCGGCCTACATAATTGCCGACATACAGTACGGCTTTTTCGCGCACGCCAGCCAGCAACTTCGCCTGCAGCGCGGAGCGCGGTACGGCCGATGGCGCGGGCACCCATTGCAGGCGCAGCAATTCGCGCATCAAATCCTGCACCCGCTCGCTAAGCCATTCGACCTTGCGCGCCAGCCGCGCCCGCGTCGGCAAGCCGGGCGCGACCGCCGCCATTTCGGCCAGTTCCTCGCGCGCCAGCGCCAGCTTCGTATCGCGGATCACGACCTGCGCGCGCGCGCGCATCAACTCCGACTCCAGCTGCGCGATGCGGGCTGCCTGCGCAGCCAGTTGCGCACTGCAGCGCGCCTGCCCGCGGCCATATTCCGCCATCAGCACGCGATGCTCGTGCGCGATCATGTCCTCGTTGCCATACACACTGCCCATCATGCCCTCCTTCACCGACCGTGGCGCCATGGCGCCAGCCCATCGCTACCCCATGGATTCGCATTATAAATGAGAATCATTATTATTTGTCTATGTGCGTGCGCGCAGTAGGGGTATGCGGTGGCCGCCGGCGTCACGCAGCCGGCGGGCAGGACAGCAGGCGCTGCCATACGTCGTCCTGCACATGGCGCACATGCCCCAGGCCGTCGGGGCCACGATAGATGTCCAGCGTGTTCGGCCACGCCACATCGATGAACAACAGTCGTGCCGGGTCGATCAGCAGGGACTGGCCGACAAAGTTGCCCTTGATCTCAGCCTTGTTGACGGCCAGCAGGCGCGCGCCGCCGGCAAGCGTGCGTACGTCCAGCGCCACGCCGCTGCGCTCGGCCACATCGCGTAGCCAGCGTTCGCGCCAGCGCGCCTGCTCCTCGAACTGTCCCTTGGGCGGCCGGTCCAGCTTGACGACGGCCGCCACGGGTCCGCCTTTGCCTGCCTGCAGCGAAAAGCCCATGCGTTCCTGCAATTCGACCGTGTAGGCCTCGCCCTTGATATCAATCTGGTAGCGCCCGGTTCCATCCTGCACCAGCAGGTCGGCCTGCTGATAGGCGGGCTGGACGCAAGTGGCATATTGATAGCTCAGCACATCGAGAAACGGTGGTTCGACGGTGGATGTGGCCGCCAAGGCGGGCGACAGGCTGGCACACAGGGCGGCGGCGACAGCGTATTTCATTGTATTCATGATTGCTCCGGTTCACGTGAGATGGCGATGGCGGCCGAAAACCAGGCATGGCGCGCCATGAAAGTGTATTCAAGAAATATTGCGCAGCATTTTTTCGAATGGTGGAATTGACAAGAACGGCACTCTAGCAGAACGGGGGAAAACGGCCCGCACGGCCCGTGCATGGCAGGGCCTGGCGCACGACTCAATTGAATCGCGCTTGTGAAATCACTATTTCTAAGGTGTAATCTTATAAGTAAATCATTGAATTAATTACAAGTACGCTCATTTCTCCAAGCGGAGTCGCTATCAATGTCCGAACCGGTTCATGCCAGCGCGTCGTCGCCACCCCGTGCCTCCTCCGGCGCGGCATCCATCGCCAGCGGCTTCAGCCAGGCCGCGCGCCTGCTGAAGCTGAGCACGCCGCTGGGTCAGGATGTGCTGCTGACCGAGTGCGTGCGCGGCGAGGAAGGCCTGGGACTGGGCTATGTCTTCCACATCGCCGCCCTGTCGCTCGACGCGGCCAACGCGGCCAACGCGGGCAGCGCGGGCAGCCACACCCTGGCCATCGCCGACCACAACGGCAGTTTCCAACCTAACGCCCAGGCCAGCATCGCCGACAGCCGGCCAGGCGCCGTCATGCCGCAAGACACCATGGACCGCTGGCGCATGCAGCTGCGCCAGCAAACCAGCGGCATCGAACTGTGCCGCTGGGATTACCGCACGCTGGGCGCACGGCCCATCAGCGCCGCTGGCGCGAAAGACGGCACGCTGGCCGACGGCATCCGCCCGCCAACATGGGGCTTTTTGCTATCGGATACGTTGCGCAAAAAATTGGACCTCCGTCGCGACCAGATAAAACTCAGCCTCCAGCATCCGCGAATCCGGATCGACGAGCTCGACTCCGGCCTATGGAGCGAACTGGGCGAGGAACCGTCGGTCCACCTGGTTGAAGACGGTGTGCCGGAATTGCCGGCGCTACTTAACAAACTGCTCAAGCCGATCCGCAACGACCACATGGCGCTGCCGGGCTTTGGCCAATGGGACGGCAATCCCAACGAAAGCTTCAACGACGCCGACAGCGACTGGCAAAGCGCCGAACTGCGCCAGCGATCAGCAAAAACGACGGAAAAACCATGATGTCCGCACCGTTCGACGTGCGGCGCCGGCAGAAATTTCTCTACGAAGATCTTTACCATAAAACGCGGGAAAATCAACTCGCGATAATCGATGTTGAACTCGAAAATAAAAGAATAGCCGACTCACTGCAGGGAAATGCTTCCGTCCATCATTTTTTGTATTTGGAAGCGTTCTGGATCTGGATGCTCGACTATACGGCTGGCGAACCGATCGCTGCTCTGGCGCCGCGCATTGCAGGCATCGTAGATAAATTTGAAGAATGGAACGACGTCGATCAACTCTATCAACAGGAAGCGGCGCTCGAGTTTCCAGAAGATGGGCCATATGAATTCCAGGGTGCCCCGCAGTTTTCCATCCTTTCCGATTATGAAGACACACTACAACTGCTCAGCATCGCCATCCTGCTGCGCGATCAACGATCAGCCCTACGCATCGTCCACGTGCTGCGCAGCCACCGTGGCAGCGATGGGCTGTTCGAGCAATTGATTGGCGCGTATGTCGAGGACAGTCAAGACCTAGACACCTGCATTATCAGCAAGCCCTACAACACCCTGCTGCAAGTATTCTATGAAGAAGACGACAACGCTGCCTTGGCCCTGCTCCAGAAGTATTTGAAACAGTGGTATCCGGCCATGAAAAACCATCCACGCTGGCACGATGAGCATCTCAACATCAGCGACGAAGGCTATGCCGCGTATTACGGTTACTGGGCCTTTGAAGCGGGTGCGACCGTCTTTATACTCGACCTGGACGACAGCCAGATCGACCATCTGGTCTACCCCAAAGACCTGGTCGACTATGCGCGAACATTATGGGAAGAAGGCCGCTATACCAGTCTGGCTGCGGAACCGCCGAAACATAACGGGCGTGTCGAAGCGGGACATTCCTCTCCCGACACGGCTCTGCGGGAGTAACGATGCAGACGCTGGACGAACACACTTTTTTATCCAGGCGCAGGGAACCGCTGTTGTCATACGCGATCTACCTTGAAAGCAAGCATGGTATCGAAGAAGGCATCGGCATGGTGGCCGCCGGCTTGTCGCAGCCGGCGGAAGTGCTGCGCGATATTGCGCCAGAAAACTTCATGACGGCCACGCGCCAGCGGGCATGGGACGGCATCGACCTGCTCAGCCTGGCTTACAGCGCTGGCCACACGACAGCCGATCTGCGCGCGCTGTACCCCACGGTACTGGAATACTGGGAAGAGTTTGCCAGCTATGACAGGGCTTTTGACGTGCAGGCCGGCGCCGCGGAACAGGGATTTCCCCACTTCGCCCTGCCTGGTGACGGCTACGAGCAGGTCAACCGGATGATCTGCCTTGGCATTCTCCTGGGTTGGGGCAATTGGCTGCCCCGCCTGGCACCCGTCATCGATTTCAACAACCATGAAAAAGATGGGCTGGTCGAACGCCTGCTGGCCTTTTCCGTCGCTGGCAGGGACACCGCCTGGCCAACATGCACGCGCCGCCAGCCCTATGTCAAGACACTCAAGATATTCGCGGCAGAAAAACAGGCGCGTCCGGCGCTGATGCAGGACTACCTGGCAAAATGGTATGACGCCAGCCGCCGCGAACCCTACTATGGCAGCCACGCGCGTGACACCTCATTTTCAGGCTACTGGTCATGGGAAGCGGCCGCCATCACCTGCCTGCTCGATATCGATGACAGCTGCTATCGCGATGCCGCATTCTATCCCGCCGACCTGACGGCATTCCACCGTCAGTCACTCTCTATATGATTGGAGCCCGCATGCGCAGCAAACCCGCCGTGATCGCCGCCTGCCTCATCTTCGCCACGCCCGCGCTGTCGCTCGCCGCCGACACACCTTTCCCGGGCATTTATTCCGTCATCGATCCCGTCACGGGCATGACACAGGATGTGCTGAAGATCGAACCCGTCATCGATGGCGAATTCAACGTCTTTCCCCGTTTCGCGGGCGAACGGGCATGGGCCGGCGTGCTCTCCGCCAAGGTCATGGGCGCCGGGGACCGCTACCTGGCGGAACCATTATTCCCTCAGGACGGCAAGGTGCGCGCACTGGCGATAGAGGACGTCGGCTACCTCTACTACACGCCCGGCGGAAGTTATTCGCACGACGGCCGCTCGGATACGGGCTACCTGAGCCACATCTTTGCCATCGGCATCAAGTCCATGCAGCGCCGTCCGCTGCTGGCAGGCCATGCCGAACGGGGCGAGCGCGGCCAGCATGACTACCAGCCCGGGGCCGATGAGGCAAAGATAGCGGTCAGCACCTTGAACTACAGCGCCCGCCCCATCCAGGTCGGCGTCAGCGATGCCGGCCATCCGGCCAACGCCGTCGATACCGATCCCCTGAACCCTTATATGGGCAGCGCCGCCAATTGCTGCTTCTACCTGCCAGGCGCCCCACACAAGCCGGGACGGGTCAACATCGAATACCGCTGGCTGCCGGACGGCAAGCCGGAAACGCGCACCTTGCCGCTGCCGGCCGGCACTGCCACCGAGGAACTGCTGGTCATCGTGCAAGCCGATGGCCAACTGGCGCTGGAATTTCGCGTCCCGCAGGCGTCGTTGTCGATGACGGAGGATGGCGGTGTGAATGCCGGCAATGGCCGGCTGTATCCGGCCCTGCCCGCCGCCGAGCGCAAAGCCGTGCTGGCTGCGGAACTGGCGCGTCAAAAGAATTCGCTACAAGACATCGGCAAAAAACTGGAGAAACTGCCCCCGACGACTCCGTTGCAGCTCACGCAGCGGGTGGCAGAACAGGTCGCAGCGCGGCAGACCGCCGTGACCTATCTGGAAGCGTTTTCCGCATGCAAAGCGACGGTGCGCGAGTGCGACAAGCAAGCCAGGGCGGCGGCAGGCAGGCAATGATGGCCGGGGGCCGGACGCCGTCAGGCAACGGTCTCTTCCGTCGGCTGGCGATTGCTCGATATCAGCACGCTGTCGTCGCCGCTGTACACCTTGCGTTAGCGTCAATACCCCGCCTTGCCAGACAGGCCATAGCTGGCCCAGCTTGAATCGAACGGTTCGCGCCCTTTCGTCTTCGTGCGCGGGATCTTTTGGCTCTGTCGGCGCTGGTGCAGGCAGAGCGCAGTGGCGGTCATGCGGATACGCCCGACAGGAAAAATTGTCGCTGCGCCGCAGACATCAACAGATGGGACCAGCGGGACCAGCGATGCTTTTTCCTGAGCCGAGATCAACATCGAAATCGCATTGATAGCCGTCAGAGGGTATCTGGCAAGCATTAGTGGTGAAGGCTGAGATGTATCAAGCTTGAGGCCAGGTGCGGCTGAATCGGCAGCAGACGGCGCTCGCCGCTACAGCCTGAGATGAGGGGACGGCGCTGGCCGCTGCGCGGCCAACGTGCCGCGCGCAGCGCGGTGGCTGGGCGATCCGGATAGCCTCGCGCCCCTCAGGGCGCTGCGTCTTCGAATCCCAGCGTTCCGTCCAGACAAACAAAAAAGCCTCCCGCAGGGGAGGCTTTTTTGTTTGATTCTGGCGGAGACGGTGGGATTCGAACCCACGATACAGGTATAAGCCGTATGCATCCTTAGCAGGGATGTGCCTTCGGCCACTCGGCCACGTCTCCTAGCTGATTACTCAACTATGTCTCTGTAGCTAACTGCGCTGCAGCGACGAACGTCATAATATCGATTGCCCCCCCTTTGGTCAAGGGCGTGGGGCAATATTTTTACATTTTTAAGCTTTTTCCAGCTCGAACGCTTTATGCAGCGCGCGCACGGCCAGTTCCATGTACTTTTCATCGATCAGCACGGAGATCTTGATCTCGGACGTCGAGATCATCATGATGTTGATGCCCTCTTCCGACAGGGTACGGAACATTTGCGATGCGACACCCACGTGGCTGCGCATGCCGACGCCGACGACGGACAGTTTCGACACTTTCGCGTCGCCCGTGATGCTGGCCGCGCCCAGCGCTTCGCGGTTCGCTTCCAGCACGGCCAGGGCGCGCGCATATTCGCCGCGCGAGACGGTGAAGGTGAAGTCCGTTTTACCGTCGACCGACTGATTCTGTATGATCATGTCGACTTCGATATTCGCGTCCGCCACCGGTCCCAGGATGTGGTACGCCACGCCTGGACGGTCGGGCACGCCGAGCACGGTGATTTTGGCTTCATCGCGGTTGAAGGCGATGCCGGAGATGACTGCTTGTTCCATGTTTGTATCTTCCTCAAACGAAATCAGGGTGCCTGAATTGGCTTCTATTTCCAGCGGCAACATCGGGTCGGTCAGCGACGACAGCACGCGCGTGGGCACGCGGTAGTTGCCGGCAAATTCCACCGAGCGCGTTTGCAGCACTTTGGAGCCCAGCGAAGCCAGTTCCAGCATTTCTTCAAAGGTGATGGTCTTCAGGCGGCGCGCCTCGGAGACCACGCGCGGGTCGGTCGTATAGACGCCGTCGACGTCCGTGAAGATCAGGCACTCGGCCGCCTTCATGGCGGCGGCGATCGCCACGGCCGACGTGTCGGAACCACCGCGGCCCAGGGTCGCGATATTGTCGTTCTCGTCGACGCCCTGGAAACCGGTAATGATGACAATCTTGCCCGCATCGAGGTCGCGTTTGACTTTCTCGTCATCGATCGACTGGATGCGTGCCTTGGTAAAGGCGGAATCGGTCTTGATCGCGACTTGCCAGCCAGCATAGGATACGGCTTGTTTGCCGATCGCCAGCAGTGCCATCGACAATAGGCCGACGGACACTTGTTCGCCTGTCGAGGCGATCATGTCAAGTTCACGGGGATCGGGTTGATCCATGATTTCCTTGGCCAGTCCAATCAGGCGGTTGGTTTCGCCCGACATGGCGGATGGCACCACCACGATTTGATGCCCGGCGTCGTGCCACTTGGCAACGCGCTTGGCGACATTCTTGATACGGTCAGTCGAGCCCATCGACGTACCGCCATATTTGTGGACGATTAAAGCCATAAGAGTGAAGTTTCCGCTCAAGAAGAATAAAAAAGGAGGGCTTTACTCTACATGCCGCAATGCAAAATAACAAGCTAAAAAGCGCATTAGCTCATACCAATTACATATATGGAAATAACCAATTCATGCAGTCCAGCTGGCTTGGGCAGCCACTTGCCGGCCACCTTGCAAGTGGCTGTGGTGGCCGCTCCCACGCTCAGCAGGACTGCCAGCGCAAGGTGATGCGTGGACGATCTAACAAGCTCAGGCAATGACAGTCGAGGCCAATACCAGCCGCATACAGCAATTGTTGCGCCGCACAGACAAGGGGCAGGCGTTGACGTTCCCAGGCAGGCACATCGAATGCCTGGTAATGGTATTTCAAGCTCTTGGTGGGACGGTTCAAGGCCAGCTTCAGGCGCTCGCCGCCCTGGCGGAAATCGATGCTCAAGGTCTGTGTTTGCAGCCAGGCAATATCGATGCCCTGCCCGCCCTCTGCTACCGCATCGAAATGCAGTACGCCGCCATACGCGGGAAACGCCAGGCTGGCCTCGCCTTTCCAGGTGAATGCCTGGCTGGCCTTTTCCAGGCCGGGAATGCCTGCGTCGTCACGCTCGCGCATGCCGGCCAGGTCATCGAGTTTCGGCGTCAGGTACAGGCGGTCGCGGTGGCGCCGCACGTGGCAGTCGGGATGCGTCACCAGCAATTGCGCGTCGGGCCGCGCTTCGAGCAGCTGCGCCAGCATTTCCACCAGCCACGCCGTCGACGGCATGCGCAAGCCGCGCGTGCCGAACCAGTGGCGCAGCAGGTTGTAGCAGCGGTCCGCGCTCAGCGCGCGCAATTTCGCCAGCTCGATGCAGTCGCCATCGAGGCACGCCGCCAGATCCTGCACCGCCAGTTCCGTCAGCAGACGCTGCGCCGACTGCGCATGCTGGGCGCTGCGGGCAAAGCGTTCCTGGAAACCGGGAAACGCCTGCGCCAGCACGGGCATCACCTGGTGCCGCAGGGCATTGCGGGCAAAGCGGGGATCGTCGTTCGATTCGTCGTGGATGTGCGCAATCGCATGGCTCGCCACGTACGCTTCCAGCTGTTTGCGCGACACGGGCAGCAGCGGGCGCGCCATTACCAGGTCCGGATTGCCCAGCAGCTCGGGCGCGCTGTTGGCGCCATCCATGCCGGACAAGCCCGCCGTGCCGGAACCGCGCAGCAATTGCAGCAGCACTGTCTCAGCCTGGTCATCCTGGTGGTGGGCCGTGAGCAGCAGGCGCACGCCGTGCGCGGCGCACAGCTGGCCCAGGGCCGCGTAACGGCGCTTGCGGGCCGCCTCTTCCGTGCCCGTCTTCGCATTCTTTTCCACGGCGACCTTGCGCGCTTCAAAGGCGATGCCCATGCCGGCGCACAATTGCTCGCAGTGCCCCAGCCACGCATCCGCGTTCGGACTCAGGCCGTGGTGCACGTGGAACGCATGCAGGGCCACGCCATGCTCTTGCGCCCAGGCATGCGCCAGGTGCAGCAGGGCTGAGGAATCGAGGCCGCCGCTGAGGGCGATGCCTATCGTCCCGCCGGCTTGCGGTTCGCAGGTTTCCAACGCGCGGGCGAAGATGTCGGGCACGGTGGCGATTTGTTGCTTTTTCAATGTGGACTCCGGGAATGCAAAGAGGGACAGGCGGCTAAACGGATGATGTCGTTTAGCGGACTGTCCCTGGAAATACTTATTCATTGCAGGCGAAAATCAGGGGTCAGACCCGACGGGACTCGGCGTCCCCGTCTAACCCCAGCATTTTGCTGCGTAGCCAATAACGCTTACTCGCTCGGCGTCGTTTCCTTGAACTTGCCGTAGCTCAGCAGTTTTTCGTGGCGCGCGGCCAGCAGGTCCTTGGTTTTCATGCCGTGGAACTGGCGCAGGGTGTCGGCCAGTGCGCGTTTCAGCAAGGTCGCCATCTGTTTCGGATCGCGGTGGGCGCCGCCCAGCGGTTCGTTGATGATCTTGTCGATCAGGCCCATGGCTTTCAGGCGGTGCGCCGTCAGGCCCAGCGCTTCGGCCGCGTCGGAGGCGCGCTCGGCGCTCTTCCACAGGATGGAGGCGCAGCCTTCCGGCGAGATCACGGCATAGGTCGAGTATTGCAGCATCAGCACGGCATCGCCCACGGCAATCGCCAGCGCGCCGCCGGAACCGCCTTCACCGATGATGGTGGCGATCAGCGGTACTTTCAGTTCCGCCATCACGTACAGGTTGTGGCCGATGGCTTCCGACTGGCCGCGCTCTTCCGCGTCGATGCCGGGGAAGGCGCCTGGCGTGTCGACGAACGTAAAGATAGGCAAGTTGAACTTTTCAGCCACTTTCATCAGGCGCATGGCCTTGCGGTAGCCTTCCGGTTTCGGCATGCCGAAATTGCGCATGGCGCGCTCTTTCGTGTCGCGGCCTTTCTGGTGGCCGATGACCATGCACGGCTGGCCGTTGAAGCGGGCCAGGCCGCCGACGACGGACAGATCGTCCGCATAGCTGCGGTCGCCATGCAGTTCGTGGAAATCGGTAAAGATTTCATTCACGTAATCCATGGTGTACGGGCGCTGCGGGTGGCGCGCGATCTGCGCCACTTGCCAAGGCGTCAGCTTGGCGTAGATATCCTTGGTCAGTTGCTGGCTCTTCTTGGCCAGGCGGTCGATCTCTTCCGAGATGTCGACGGCCGAATCGTCTTGCACGAAGCGCAACTCTTCGATCTTGGAATCGAGTTCCGCGATCGGCTGTTCAAAATTGAGGAAAGTCGTTTTAGTCATTGTACCTCCAGGTTTTACCGGCCACGGCGCCAGGGCGCGCGGCGTCATCTATGTTTATTTTACCGTACCGGCTGGTGCGCCGGGGGCTGCATCGGGTGCGGCAGGGGCGGCTGCAGGGTCGAGACTGCGCCACAAATACCACGTCGCCACGGTGCGCCACGGTTCCCAGTTGGCGGAAACTTCGCGCGCATCGCTGCGGGAAACAGGTTCGCCGGAGAAGTAATTGACGCTGATGCCCTGGATCAGGCCAGGGTCGTCGAGCGGCAAGACGTTCGGACGCAGCAGATTAAATATCAAAAACATCTCGGCTGTCCAGCGGCCGATGCCGCGGATCTGCACCAGTTCGGCGATCACGGCTTCGTCATCCATCTGGTCCCACTGGCTGGCGTGCACGCGCTTGGCCTTGAAATGGTCGGCCAGGTCGAGGATGTATTCGGTCTTGCGTTTGGACAAGCCACAGGCGGCCAATTGCTCGGCGCCCGCCTTCAATACTTGCGATGGCGTGCATTTCGGGCAGGCCAGCAGCAACTTTTTCCAGGCAGCATCGGCCGCCTTGGGCGTGATCTGCTGTCCCACCAGCGAACGGGCCAGGGTGGTAAACGGGTCGCTATGGCCGACCAGGTGCAGGTCGCCAAATTGCGGGATGAGCTTTTTCATGATGCGGTCGCGCTTCATCAGCTCGATCTTCGCCTCTTCCCAGTAGTGCGGCACCTGGATCACTTGCGCCGCCACCGGCGCTTCCCCGTTTTCCCTGGACGTCGCCATCATGCGCGGCGCCAGTTGGTCGTGCCGTCAGGCTTGTCTTCGAGAATGATGCCAGCGGCCAGCAATTCGGCGCGGATCTTGTCGGACTGGGCAAAGTCGCGCGCTTTTTTCGCCGCGCTGCGCGCCGCGATGGCCTGCTCGATGCCCGCCGTCTCATCCTGGCCGCCGGCGGCGGCGCCGACAGTGGCTTGCAGGAATTGCTGCGGCGTGCGTTCCAGCAGGCCAAACACGCCCGCCAGGCCCTTCAACTGACGCGCCAGGGCGGGCGACTTGCTCTTGTTGACTTCCGTTGCCAGGTCGAACAGGGCGGCCACGGCCAGCGGCGTGTTGAAATCGTCATCCATGGCGTCGCGCACGCGCACGGCGTGGGCTTCGTTCCAGTCGATGGCGCCCTCTTCCACGGCCACGTCGGCCAGCGCCGTGTACAGACGCGTCAGCGACAGGCGCGCGTCGTCCAGGTGCACGTCGGAGTAATTCAGGGGGCTGCGGTAGTGCGCGCGCAGGATGAAGAAGCGGATCACTTCGGCGTCGAACTTTTGCAGCACTTCGCGGATGGTGAAGAAGTTGCCAAGCGACTTGGACATTTTTTCATTGTCCAGGCGTACGAAGCCGTTATGGATCCAGTAATTCACGCTGGTATGGCCGAACGCGCCTTCGGATTGGGCGATCTCGTTTTCGTGGTGCGGGAATTGCAGGTCCGCGCCGCCGCCATGGATGTCGAACTGTTCACCGAGCAAGGCGCACGACATGGCCGAGCACTCGATATGCCAGCCCGGGCGGCCCTTGCCCCACTTCGAATCCCATTTGACTTCTTCCGGCTCGGAATCCTTCGACGACTTCCACAGCACGAAGTCGAGCGGATCGCGCTTGCCCGTATTCACGTCGACACGTTCGCCCGCGCGCAGGTCGTCGAGCGACTTGCCCGACAGCTTGCCGTAGTGGGGGAAATTGCGCACGGCATAGTTCACGTCGCCATCCGCGCCCTGGTAAGCCAGGTCCTTCGCTTCCAGCTGCTCGATCAGGCGCAGCATCTGCGGCACGTATTCGGTGGCGCGCGGCGTGTGGTCGGGTGTCAGGATGCCCAGCGCGGCCGTGTCTTCATCCATGTACTGCGTGAAACGCGTCGTCAGCTGGGAAATCGTCTCGCCGTTTTCCACGGCGCGGCGGATGATCTTGTCGTCGATGTCCGTAATGTTGCGCACATACGTGACATCGAAACCGCTAGCCTTCAGCCAGCGGTAGATGACGTCGAAGGCCATCATCATGCGGGCATGGCCGATATGGCAATAATCGTAGATGGTCATGCCGCACACGTACATGCGTACCTTGCCGGCTTCCATCGGGACGAATACCTGCTTCTCGCGCGCCAGGGTGTTGTAAATCTTTAGATTGCTCATCGTACTTTGCAAGTGGAGCGGCCACCAGCCAGGCAAAACGACAGACAGGCGCGGACACCGGGGGTGCCGCGCCACTGAACTACCGTGTGCGCCGAGACTGGACGACCAGCTATATTGTTGTTCTTGTTTGTTAGAATTAGGGCGTTAGCGGTCAAGTATAACATTGATAAAAACCATACTGGCCCGATATGAATCAGGTTTTTACGATGTTCAACCGAATTTTCACTTCTTTACAATTAAAGCAAGTTTAGAGAAAAATAACGATTAAGGACGCCTCCATGCAAGAAACCAAACCGCAGCGCCTGTCTTTCCTGGCCCGCTTCTGCACCCTGTTTGCCAGCCTGACCCTGGGTGGCGCCGTCGTTGCCGCGCCTGCCGCCCCCACCGCCACCCTCGATCCCACGCCGCATGTGGCCCTGAAAACGAATATGGGCGAGATCGTGCTGGAACTGAACCAGGAAAAAGCACCGAAAAGCGTCGCCAATTTCTTGCAGTACGTGAAAAGCGGCTACTACAAGGGCACCGTGTTTCACCGCGTCATCGATGGCTTCATGATACAGGGCGGCGGCTTCGACAAGAAGATGAAGCAGAAAGCCACCAAGGCACCGGTCAGGAACGAGGCGCAAAACGGCTTGCAGAACGTCACCTACAGCATCGCCATGGCGCGCACGGGCGACCCGCATTCGGCCACCGCGCAGTTCTTCATCAACGTCAATGACAATGGCGCGCTCGACTACCCTGGCCGCGACGGTTTCGGCTACACGGTATTCGGCAAGGTCGTCAGCGGCATGGACGTGGTCGACAAGATCAAGGCCGTGCCCGTCGCCGACAAGGGACCGCACCAGAACGTGCCCGTCACGCCCGTGGTGATCGAATCGGCGACTTTACTCAAGTCCGCGCCCGCAAAACTGTAAAATAGCGTTTTTACGGCCTTGTCGCACGGGGCCGTTGAATCATTCTTCATCCAATTTATTAAGGATCATCATGACCTCCGTCATCATCACCACCAATCTGGGCAAGATCACCGCTGAACTGGACGCCGAAAAAGCGCCGAAAACGGTTGCCAACTTCCTCGCCTACATGCAAGCCGGCCACTACGACAACACGATTTTCCACCGCGTCATCGACGGTTTCATGATCCAGGGCGGCGGTTTCGAGCCAGGCATGAAACAAAAGCCAGCGGATGCCACCGTGGAAAACGAAGCCAAGAACGGCCTGAAAAACGATACCTACACCCTGGCCATGGCCCGCACGTCGGATCCGCACTCGGCATCGGCACAGTTCTTCATCAACATCAAGAACAACAGCTTCCTCGACTATCCAGGCCAGGACGGCTGGGGCTACGCCGTGTTCGGTAAAGTGACGGACGGCAAAGAAGTCGTCGACGCCATCCGCGCCGTGAAAACCTCGCGCGCCGGCATGTTCGCCGACGTGCCAGTGACGGACGTCATCATCGAGAAGGTAGAAGCCGCGTAATCAGGCTACCGCATCATGCATAACAGGCATTGCAGCGTTTGCGCTTTTCCATGTACATCACTTTTTGGGAGCGTTGAACGATGACAATGCCTGCCGCACTCTTTATTTCCGACCTGCATCTGCAGAGCTCACACCCGCGCACCAGCGCGGCGTTTCTATCGTTCCTGGAACACCATGCGCAATATGCGCAAGCGCTGTATCTATTAGGCGACCTGTTCGAATACTGGGCCGGCGACGATGACCTGGAAGACCCGTTCAATGCGCGCATGACGGCCGCCATCCGCGCCGTCAGCGATGCGGGCGTGCATGTCTACTGGATCGCCGGCAACCGCGACTTTCTCGTCGGCTCCGGCTTTGCCGCCGCCGCCGGCGCCACCCTGCTCAGCGAACCGCACGTGGCCACCATTGCCGGCCGGCGCATCGTCTTGCTGCATGGCGACGCCGAATGCACGAAAGACGTGCAATACATGGAGTTTCGCGCCATGGTGCGCCAGCCCGCCTGGCAAAAACAGTTCCTGTCCATGCCGCTGGCGCAGCGCAAGGCCATCATCGACGGCTTGCGCAAAAGCAGCCGCGAACATAATGGCGAAAAATCCATGGACATCATGGATGTCACGCCCGATGCCGTGGCGCAAGTATTCGCCGAACACGCCAGCACCATCATGATCCACGGCCACACGCACCGCCCTGCCCTGCACCAGGTCGACGACACCTTGCGCTATGTCCTGCCGGACTGGGAATGCGATGTCACGCCGCCGCGCGGCGGCTGGATCGCCATCGATACGCGCGGCAACATCACGCGCCACGACCTGAACGGCGACATCATCGACTAGGCGTGCGCCGACCGCCGCACGGGCGTTTGTCCGATAGCCGCGCCCGCCTGGCCTTGCTGTAATGGCGGCATGCGCACGCCCTCTTCCCCACCCTATATCGGCACGGCCGGCTGGAGCATTTCCAGCGCCGCCGCCAGCCATTTTCCACACGCCGGCAGCCATCTTCAGCGCTATGCCCAGGTGCTGGGCTGCGTGGAAATCAACAGCTCGTTCTACCGCCCGCACCAGCCCGCCACGTATGCGCGCTGGGCCGCCAGCGTGCCCGACACCTTCCGCTTCAGCGTGAAACTGCCGCGCAGCATCACGCACGAACGGCGCCTGCGCGACTGTGCCGCTGAACTCGATCGCTTTGCGGGAGAGGTTATGCAACTGGGGAATAAACTGGGCTGCGTGCTGGTGCAGCTGCCGCCCAGCCTACGTTTCGAGGCGGACGTGGCCGCCGAATTCTTTAATACGCTGCGCCAGCGCTTCGATGGCATGCTGGCCTGCGAAGCGCGCCATCCAAGCTGGTTTGCGGCGGGCGCGACCGAACTATTGACGATGCAAGGCATCACGCGCGTGCGGGCCGATCCGCCCGCCGGCCAGCCCGGCCCCCATGTGCCGACGACGGCGGTGGCATATTTCCGCCTGCACGGCAGCCCACGCATCTACTATTCGGACTACAGCACCGAGCACCTGGCGGCACTGGCAACGCAGCTCGCCCAATCCGCACACCCGGACAGCTGGTGCATCTTCGACAATACCGCGGCTGGCGCCGCCCTGTTCAATGCGCTGGAACTGCAATGCCAGCTGGGCGGAAATAGCGTTTGATTTTTTAGATCTTAGTGTTATAGTTAACTACAACACCAACTCAACAAGACAGCAAGGAGCTCCGATGTCCCCAGCACCGCTTGCGCGCCATCCCGCCCTCCCCTTGTGGGAGCGCATCCCATGAGCGCCGAATGGCATGACAATAGCCCCATCTACCGCCAGCTCAAGGCCAAGGTGGTGGGCATGATGCTCGATGGCGTGCTGCAGTCTGGCGACGCCCTGCCGTCGGTACGCCAGGTGGCGGCCGACTACCAACTCAACCCGATCACCGTGTCGCGCGCCTATCAGGAACTGGTCGACGATGCCCTGGTGGAAAAACGCAGAGGACTTGGCATGTACGTCTTGGAAGGGGCCCGCGACAAATTGCTGGCCAGTGAACGCGAGCGCTTCCTGCGCGAGGAATGGCCGGCCGTGCTGGAACGCATCACGCGCCTGGGCCTGGATATGCAACAACTGCTGCTGGCCAGCCGCCAGAACGACGCCGAGGGAGAAAACGCATGAGTGAATTGAACAAGGACAGCGTCATCAGCGCGCGCGGCCTGCGCAAGCACTATGGCAAGCAGGCGGCCATCGACAACATCAGCTTTGATATCGCGCCGGGGCGCATCGTCGGCCTGATCGGCCCGAATGGCTCGGGCAAGACCACCACCCTGAAAGCCATCCTGGGCCTGACGGGTTTCGAAGGCGATCTGTCGGTGCTGGGGCGCGACCCGCGCACGCAGCGCGACGCGCTGATGGATGACGTGTGCTTCATCGCCGACGTGGCGATTTTGCCGGGCTGGCTGCGTGTGCGCGACGCCATCGATTTCGTCGCTGGCGTGCATCCGCGTTTCGACCGCAGCAAGGCCGAGCGCTACCTGGCGCACACCAAGCTGGCGCCGAAGATGAAAGTCAAGGCCATGTCGAAAGGCATGATCGTGCAGCTGCACCTGGCGCTGGTGATGGCCATCGATGCGCGCCTGCTGGTGCTCGACGAACCGACCCTGGGCCTGGACATCCTGTACCGCAAGCAGTTCTACCAGAACTTACTGGAAGACTATTTCGATGAAAACAAGACCATCGTCATCACCACGCACCAGATCGAGGAAGTCGAACACATCCTCAGTGACCTGATGTTCATTCGCGACGGCAAGATCGTGCTGGCCTCGACAATGGAAGAAGTGGGCGAACGCTATATCGAGGTGATGGTGGGCCCGCAACATGTGAATCCTGCGCGCGCCCTGCTGCCGATCAGCGAACGCAGCGTGTTTGGCAAATCGGTGATGCTGTTCGACGGTGTCGCCCGCACCCAGCTGGCCGCCCTGGGAGAGCTGCGCACGCCCAGCCTGGCTGACCTGTTTGTCGCGACCATGAAAGGATCGTACCAATGAGCATTTCCCCCATCAACAAAATGAAATGGCTGATCCGGCGCGAGCTGTGGGAACACAAGGGCATGCTGCTGTGGACGCCTGCAGTCATCGGCGTGGTCATGACAGTGCTGGCCACCCTGATCATGATCGGCACCATCGCCCAGACCAAGGTGCGCACGGCGATGACCGTGAATGGCGAGGCCATCACCTGGAGCGCCATCCTCGGCACCCGTTCGTTCGCCCCGCGCCGCATGGAAATCATCGAGACCGTGGCCAACAATTACACCTACACGGCCACGCCCCTGTACCTGGCGCTGGGTTTCCTGGTGTTTTTCTATTGCCTGAGCGCCCTGCATGACGAGCGCCGCGACCGCAGCGTGCTGTTCTGGAAATCGCTGCCCATCTCGGATGCGCAAACCGTGCTGTCGAAAGCGGCCATCGCGCTGCTGGTCGCGCCGCTGATCGTGGTGGCGGCGGCCAGCCTCACCTCGCTGCTGCTGTTGCTGATACTCGGCAGCGTGCTGGCAGCGAACGGCATCTTCGTGTTTTCCGAGCTGCTCGCTTCGCCCGGCCTGTATCTGGGACCGCTGCGCGTGTTCGGCCTGCTGCCCGTGTATTGCCTGTGGGCCCTGCCAACCGTGGGCTGGCTGCTGATGGTATCGAGCTGGGCCAGGTCCAAGGTATTCCTGTGGGCCGTCGGCGTGCCCCTGCTGCTGCTGATCCTGACGGTCTGGCTGGGCAAGCTGACGCTGACGGAAAACGACATCAACTGGATACAGATGAATGTCATCGGGCGCGCTCTGCTGGGCACCATCCCCGGCAGCTGGTATTTGTTCGAACCGGAACTGCTGCCGCAGGTACAGGCGATGGCACAGGGTGCGCCATTGCCGCGCGTCGACATTTTCAGCAACTCCTGGTCCAGCCTGGCCTTGCCCGCCACCTGGCTGGGCGCGGCGGCTGGCGCGGCACTGCTGTACGCCGCCATCCGCCTGCGCAGCTGGCGCGAGGAAAACTGACCGCCATTCCCGGCACCGCCCACAAAAAGAACGCCCCGCCCGCCGGGGCGTTTTCCATTCCAGCGCCATTTCACTCCAGGCGAATATTCACTATCGCCCTGATAGTTAATATCAACATTCCCCTTGAATCATCAAGACTATTCATTCGATAGTTTTTTATTGATATATAAATTACAAATAATTATTTCTATCGCATTTTATTACCAATCAAATTTGATAATCACCGCATCAAAAAGCAACAACTACCAATTTGATAGCGAAACGCTTTTTGGAGGAAAGTCGCAGAAATACTGGAACCCGACAGCGAATTCAGCAGAAAAGCACGATTTCGTGACAATTCGTGATTATTGATTTGCGTAAACCTTGACAGAATAGAGGTGTGGCTAGTGGTCAAAATGAAATTGAATGTTTCAAAATTGAAACTATCCTCAGAGTGAGAGCAGGGAAAGACGCAAAGTAAACCACGGTTAGCACCATGCCATAGCGCCCGTTCCTGCAATTTGCACGCAATTTTTGCTGAGTAACAGGAACCAAAAATAGTGCGGCAGATAACAAATATAAAAATAACATTTTAAATATTTTCAACGCAGCACTTTTTTGCACCTGCGATTTTTATACAAATATGTTTTACTTGCCACTGTAAACACAGCAGGCAATCAAGAACGATCACGGCCCAAGCCACGCCGGAGAAACCATGGAAACGAATCTATATTTATTAATTTTTTAACTCATTAAAAAATTGACCGAACACATAACCTCTTCCGGAGACTTTCAAATGGCCACCCCACAAAACCCAGCACAACCTTCCGTCAATGCCGATGCCGCCGGTGCCAAGAGCACTTCAAGCAATAAAAAAGCCGCCGTTACCAGGCATGGCGAGCGCAAGCAGTATGACGAAGACGAACTGGCGCAAGGCGCCGTAGCCGATCAAACCATGCCAGCGGAAAACGTCGTCGAAGTCACGGGCAGTGCCGAGACAGGCAATGCCGGCGTGCTTGGTGCCGCAGCCGCCGCAGCGGCGCTGGCGGCAGGGGCTGGCGGTGGTAGCGGCGCGGCGGCAGGCCAGGCTGGTGCGGGCAATGCCGATCTGGGCACGCCACAAAGCGACAGCAATGGCGGAGCGGCCGCGCCAGCAGGCGCAGGGGCAG
>NZ_NRDQ01000103.1 GCF_002878455.1 Janthinobacterium sp. AD80 | reverse complement strand
GGAGCAGTACGCGGCGCGCGAGCAGCTGCGCCTGGCCGCGCCGGCCCTGCTGGACGTGGCCTTGCCGCTGACGCGCCTGGCCGTGGAGAGCGAGGGCGAGATCAATCCGCGCATCCTGCAGGCCCAGTCAGGGCTGGTGGAAGGGCAGCTGGTAAGCCAGGAAGAGGTGCTCAAGGCGGCCGCCAAGCTGTATGGCCGCGGCGACGTGGCGCGCGTGGAGACGGAAGTGGTCGACGCGGGCGAACAGCGCACGGTGAGCATCAAGGCCGTCGAGGCGCCGTGGGCCAGCAACCGCCTGCGCGTGGGCCTGGAACTGGCCAGCGATTTCAGGGACAGCAATAATTTTGCATTGAAACTGCTGCATGTGCGCTCGAACCTGAACAGCTGGGGCGGCGAGTTGCGCAGCACGGCGCAGATCGGCAATGAGCGCGGCTATGGGGTGCAGTTCTGGCAGCCGCTGGGCGCCGGCAACCCGTGGTATATCGCGCCGCAGCTGCAGTACACCTCGTCGGCGATGGATTTGTTCGACAAGGGCCGGCGCAGCTCCCGCGTGGCCTATAACGGCCAGGCAGCTGCGCTGGTGCTGGGGCGCCAGTTCGGTACCTGGGGCGATCTGCAGTTTGGCATCTCGCGCACGGAGGTCAAGGCCAAGCTGGCGATTCCGGCCGACCCCACGCAGCCGGAATCGCGCGCGCTGGGCACCACGCAGTTCGTGCAGTTTCGCGTCGATACGCTCGATTCGCCGGGCTTCCCCACGCGCGGCACCTTGCTGGACGCAACCTGGACGCGGGCCCTGACCACGGGAACGGACGATGCCGCCCTGGGCCGCTCGTCCATCACGGCGCTGAAGGCGTTCAGCAGCGGCAACTGGGCCGGCCATGTGTACGGCGAATGGGCGCGTGCGCAGCGGGGCGAGGCGCCGCTCAACCTGGGCGGCTTCCTGCGCCTGTCCGGCACGGAATTTGAATCGGTGAGCGGGCGCAGTATCGCCCTGGCGCGTCTGGTGATGGCACGCCGCATCGGCTCCCTGCCCAGCACCCTGGGCGGCGTGGTGCGGGCCGGCTTTTCGCTGGAAATGGGCGGCGGCTTCGACCAGAGCGACCGCTGGAAAGCCAGCAAGTTCACGCAGGCGGGCAGCGCTTTCATCTCCGTCGATACGCGCTTCGGCCCCGTCTACATGGCGTCGGGCGCCACCAAGGGCGGCGAGAGCACCTTCTATCTGTTCCTGGGGCCTGTCTGGTAACTGGCGGTCGGTGCCGCCGCCGATGCGCCGCGGCGCAAGGCCGTGAAGGCGGCAAACTCCCATGAACGGAAACCCAGCAGCAGGGTAAAGCCGTCGCGCTCCTGCGGCGCCAGGCGGCGGTCGCCCTGGTGCAGGCGCGCCAGCTCCTCGGCCAGCTGGCGGATCTTTTGCACCAGTTCCTGCGCGCTCGACAGCGACAGCCGCGCCGGGATGCACATCAGGGTTTCGCCGGCGCCGTCAAAATGCCCGCTGAAATAGTCGGCCACCACATGTTCGCGGAAATACTGCTGCACCGGGCCGTCGGCCAGCCAGTGAAAGGCGTTCGAGACGCGCAGGCTGTAGCGGTTCAGCGGCTTGAGTTCGATCAAGCCCAGCCGGTCCAGTTCGGCCAGGTAGCCGATGCATTCGGCCTGCGTCAGCGCATACGTTTCCACCACTTGCTCCATGCTCCAGTGGCCAAGGCAGCAGATCGCCACCAGCAGCAGACGGGGATGGGCGATCAGCGATTTTTCCTGCACCAGCGTCAGCGTGTCGGCATGCGGCGTGATGTCGGCCGCGCCGCGCAGCACGTCTTCCATGGCGATGCCCGAGGCCTTGCAAATCAGGGCCAGGCGCGACAGCGACATGTCGTGCTGCCCGAACATGCGCTTGACGCTCGATTCGCTCATGGCGATGCGTTCGGCCAGTACCTTGTAGGTAATGCCGGCGGCGCGCAATTGCGTGCGCAGCACGCGTAAAACCAGTTCGGGCGAGCTCACGATAATTCCCTTCTTGCAAGTTTGGTGGCGGATGACGGTACCGAATGTAGCCCGGAATGGCACTTTGCACAAGCAGATGGTACTTCTCAGCAAAAGCGATGACACTCCTGCAGGTGGCGCCAGAGCGTGGTTCACGCAGCGCGCTACAACCAGGCAATCCATCCACTTGTAGAGGTTATCCATGTCCTTCAAATTTCAATTTCCAGTGGCGCTGCTGGCGCTGGCCGCCATCGCTCCCCTGCATGCCACGGCCGCCGAGCCTGCGCCGGGTCCCTTCTATGCGGGCGCCAGCTATGGCTTTCGCGCCAGCAGCGACCTCGATTGCGTGCCCGCACAAGGCGATTGCGACAAAAGCAGCAAGCGCAACGGCAAGGCATACGTGGGTTACAGTTTCAACGCGCTGCCGTTTCAGGGCGGCGTGGCCCTGCCTTCGGTTGAACTGGTGGGGTACACGGGCGGCGAGGTCAAGTCCGGCTTCGACACGGGCGCCGGCAAGCGCGCTGGCCGCGGCAAATTCACGGGCCTGGGCGTGCAAGGGGTGCTCGGCTACCAGTTCGACGCCTTTACCCTGAGCGGGCGCGTTGGCGCCGCCTACACGCAGGGCAAGGTCGATTATCTGGCTGGCGGTTCGGACAAGAAGAGCAAGATCGGCCTGACCTATGGCATCGGCACGGCGTATGCGCTGAACCAGAACTGGTCGCTGCACCTGGACTGGGACCGCGTGCCGGTCAAGTACAACGGCAGCCAGACGGCCAGGGTCGACATGTTTTCGCTGGGCGCGTCCTACCGTTTTTAAGGGGATGATGCCGCGGCACACAGTGGCCTGATGGCGGACGCCCTTGAACGGGGTGTCCGCGGGCGGCCTGGCATGAATATGTCCGGATCAGTCTTTGACGTCGACCTTCATCAGCAGCTTTGCCAGCAGGCGCTTTTCCTGCTGGCGCTGGCCTGAGACGGTTTTCACGTGCGCTCCGGCGCTGCGCTGCAGGGCGGCAGCGGCGACCGGGTTGCGCGGTTTTTGCGAGGGCTCGACGCGGAACTGCATCTTCTGCCGCGTCGCCAATGCCTTGTTTGCCATCGGTTTCCCCCTTCCTGATTACAGCACGTAGCGCGACAGGTCCTCGTTGACCGACAACGCTTCCAGGCGCTCATTGACGTAAGCCGCATCGATCACCAGCAGGTTTTCCGTGCTGCTGCTGTTTTCGCTGGCCGTGAACGACACTTCTTCCAGCAGCTTCTCCATCACCGTATGCAGGCGGCGCGCGCCGATGTTTTCCGTGCGCTCGTTGACGGCATAGGCGATTTCCGCCAGGCGCGTGATGCCTTCCGGGGCGAAGCGCAATGTCAGGTTTTCCGTCGCCAGCAAGGCTTCGTACTGCATCGTCAGGCAGGCGTCGGTGCTGGTGAGGATGCGCTCGAAGTCCGCGATCGACAGCGATTCGAGTTCCACGCGGATGGGGAAGCGTCCCTGCAGTTCCGGGATCAGGTCCGACGGCTTCGACAGGTGGAAGGCGCCCGAGGCGATGAACAGGATGTGGTCAGTGCGTATCATGCCGTACTTGGTGTTGACGGTGGTGCCTTCGACCAGCGGCAGCAGGTCGCGCTGCACGCCTGCGCGCGAGACGTCGGCGCCGCCCGCTTCCGAACGCGAGGCGATCTTGTCGATTTCATCGAGGAAGACGATGCCGTTCTGCTCCACGTTCTGGATGGCTTTCTGCTTGAGCTCTTCGTCGTTCACCAGCTTGGCCGCTTCTTCCTCGACCAGCAGTTTCAACGCTTCGCGGATCTTGACCTTGCGCGCCTTCTTGCGCTGCGCGCCGACGCCGGAAAACATGGACTTGATCTGCTCCGTCATTTCTTCCATGCCCGGCGGCGCCATGATTTCCATCTGCGCGCCCGCGTCGGCCAGCTCGATCTCGATTTCCTTGTCATCGAGTTCGCCCTGGCGCAAGCGCTTGCGGAAAGTCTGGCGCGTGCTGTCGCCGCTGCCGCTGTCCACGGCCGCCGCCGTATTCGCGGTGAAGCCGAAATCGCGCGCCGGCGGCACGAGAATGTCGATGATGCGGTCTTCGGCCGCGTCTTCGGCGCGGGCGCGCACTTTTTTCATTTCCAGCGCGCGCGTCTGCTTGATGCCGATGTCGATCAGGTCGCGGATGATGGTGTCGACGTCGCGTCCCACATAGCCCACTTCCGTGAACTTGGTCGCTTCGATCTTGATGAACGGCGCTTCGGCCAGCTTGGCCAGGCGGCGCGCGATTTCCGTCTTGCCGACGCCCGTGGGGCCGATCATCAGGATATTCTTGGGCGTGATTTCATGGCGCAGGGGCTCGGCCACCTGCTGGCGGCGCCAGCGGTTGCGCAAGGCGATGGCGACGGCGCGCTTGGCCTTGGCCTGGCCCACCACGTGCTTGTCGAGTTCGGTGACGATTTCCGACGGGGTCATGTTCATGATCATAATGGCTTTCTATTCTTTGCTCAGGCGTGCCTGGACTCAGTCCAAGGTCTCGATGATGTGGGACATATTCGTGTAAATGCACAGTTCGGCGGCGATGGTCAGCGATTTCTTGACCACTTCAGCCGGCGACAGTTCCGTGTTTTCCTGCAGCGCCTTGGCGGCGGACTGGGCGAAGGTGCCGCCCGAGCCGATGGCGCCAATGCCGTCTTCCGGTTCCAGCACGTCGCCATTGCCGGTGATGACCAGGGTCGATTCGCTGTCGGCCACCAGCAGCATCGCTTCCAGGCGGCGCAGCACGCGGTCGGTGCGCCAGTCCTTGGCCAGTTCGACGGAGGCGCGCAGCAGGTTGCCCTGGTGTTTTTCCAGCTTGCCTTCAAAGCGGTCGAGCAGGGTGAAGGCATCGGCGGTGCCGCCGGCAAAGCCGACCAGGACTTTGCCCTGGTACAGCTTGCGCACTTTGCGGGCCGTGCCCTTCATGACGATGTTGCCGAGCGTTACCTGGCCGTCGCCGCCCAAGGCGACTTGCTTGCCGCGCCGGACGCAGAGGATGGTGGTGCCGTGAAATTGTTCCATAGTGACCTCAAAAGATTCGTGCCGATGCGTGCAAAGCCATGCGCTTGCGCGCCCATGTCTCAAAAGTGGGGATGGAAAAGGCAATTGCAAGCGCCACTTGCCGCCGCCGGGCCCGCTTTCAGTGTAGTCGGCGCGGGACGAAAAAAAAGCACGCAACCGAAGGATGCATGCTTTTTTTTGTCACGCGCGCGCGGCCGCCGGGGCGGCTGCGCGCGGGCACGGCGATCAGTCGCCGTAGAGTTTTTGCTTCAGTTCGCGGCGTTGCTGGGCTTCCAGCGACAGGGTGGCGGTAGGACGGGCGATCAGGCGGGGGATGCCGATCGGCTCGCCCGTTTCTTCGCACCAGCCATAGTCGCCGGCGTCGATGCTGGCGATCGATTGCTGGACTTTTTTCAGCAATTTACGTTCGCGGTCGCGCGTGCGCAGTTCCAGCGCATGCTCTTCCTCGATGGTGGCGCGGTCGGCCGGGTCCGGTACCAGCACGGTTTCGCGCAGGTGTTCCGTGGTTTCGCCGGCGTTTTTCAACAGATCTTTTTCAAGCTGTTGCAAACGTGCCTTGAAGAATGCCAGTTGTGCCGGATTCATGTAGTCATCGTCGCTCATGGCGCGAATTTGTTCTTCGCTGATGAGAGGGATGTCTTGGTTGGTGGCCGGGGTCGATTTATTAGTTTTGGTCATAACTTCGCTTACCTTCGATACGACAGAGTTTTCAAATTGATCAGTTGCTGCGGCGACGCCGAGCAACTGTACAGGTTCCGCTAGGCATTGCTGTCCCGCTGTACTGCGTGCGACCTTGGCTTGCCGGCGGCGGCCAGGACTACCGGCCGGCTACATTTGCCATGTTGATAACTTTTTACCGCTATATGCCAGCCGCGCTATGACCGCGTCGACCTGCGTGTTGGGTGGATCGGTTGCATGCCTGGCATGCGGCCAGCGGCAGTTTGCCAGCATTTCATGACAGGCGAACGACATGGGCCGTTTTCGTCGCTGATTTTGGCACGCTTTGCCTTATATTGCCATCCCGATTTGTTGACGAGCCGATCAGAGACGGCCACTTGTTGGTTTATGCCAGCAAGATGTGTGTCAGACAGCGGGAAAGCGTGCTTAACTTTCCCTTTTGTTTCTGCTTTGCAACGGGTACTTCGCAAAACCCGGCTAGTTTATACCAAACATTGTTCGAGTCCGCGAATAAAAATGTCTTTTGGTAGATTCTTGCCAATAAATACCATTTTGCTGCCACGCACCTCGTTCTCGCCCCATTTGGCGCCCAGGTCGCTGCCCATCAGCTGGTGCACGCCCTGGAACACCACCTTGCGCTCGGCGCCCTGCATCAGCAGCACGCCCTTGTAGCGCAGCATGCGCGGGCCATACACTTGCACCAGGCCGCCCAGGAACTCGTCGAGCTTGGCGCTGTCGAATGGTTGCGTGCTCTTGAAAACAAAGGCGGCGATGTCGTCGCTATGCTGCGCATGGTGGTGGTTGGCATGGCCGCAATCGGTGGCGCAGGCGTCGGTGTGCTCATGCTCATGCGCTTGCTCGTGCTCATGGCCATGCTCGTGCGCATGGTCGTGATCGTGCACATGCGCCGTTTCGGTGGCGAGGAAATCCGGGTCCAGTTCCAGCTTCTCGTTCAAATTAAAACCGCGGATGTCGAGCACCTCGGCCAGCGGCGCGCGGCCGAAATCGACCTTGCCGATGGGCGCGCGCGGGTTGATGCGTTTCAGGCGGCGCGTCAGGGCGGCCACCTCGTCTTCACTGACCAGATCGGTTTTCGACAGCAGCAGCTTGTCGGCAAAGCCCACCTGCCGCTGGGCTTCCTCGTATTCGTCCAGTTGCTTCATGGCATGGCGGGCATCGACCACCGTCAGGATAGCGTCGAGCATGTAATGGCTGCCCACTTCCTCGTCGACAAAGAAAGTTTGCGCCACGGGGCCGGGATTGGCCAGGCCCGTCGTTTCGATGACGACGCGGTCGAACGCCAGCAAGCCGGCGTCGCGCTTGCGCGCCAGTTCCGTCAAGCCCACGATCAGGTCGCCGCGCACGGTGCAGCAGATGCAGCCGTTGTTCATCTCGATGATGTGCTCGTTGCTGTCCTGCACCAGGATCTCGTTGTCGATGTTTTCCTGGCCAAACTCATTTTCAATCACGGCGATGCGCATGCCATGCTCTTCCTGCAATATGCGGTTGAGCAAGGTGGTTTTGCCGGCGCCGAGGAAACCGGTGAGGATGGTGGTGGGGATCAGTGCCATGGGAATGCCTATGCTGTAGTCGGTGGTGCCGCCGCGCTAGCGGCCGAATGCGGACGATTATGCCGGAATTTTGCAAAAGCTTGCAAATGGGCGCCGAAGCGCTTGATTTGGATCAGGCCGGCAAACGGGGATGCCCGGGCGGGCTGGTGATTACTTGGCCTTGGCGCGCGGATGTGCCTGGTCATACACGTGCGCCAGGTGCTGAAAATCGAGGGCCGTGTAGACCTGGGTCGAGGTGATGCTGGAGTGGCCCAGCATTTCCTGCACGGCGCGCAGGTCGCCTGACGATTGCAGCACGTGCGAGGCAAACGAGTGGCGCAGCACGTGCGGGTGCACGTTGGCGGGAATCTCCGTGGCCAGCGCGTGCGCCTTCAGGCGCAGCTGCAGCACGCGCGGCGAGATGCGCGTGCCGCGCGTGCTGAGGAACAGGGCGGCGCTGCCATCGGCGGCCGGCGGACGCACGGCCAGCCAGGTACTCAGGGCCACGAGCGCGGCCTTGCCGACCGGCACCTTGCGCATCTTGCTGCCCTTGCCCGTGACGACGACTTCGAAGCTGGCCATGTCGAGCCAGCCCAGCGAGGCGTCTTGGCCGTTTTTCGCCTTGCAGTAATGGGTATCGAGGCTGGTCAGTTCGGAGACGCGCAAGCCGCTCGAGTACAGCAGTTCGAACATGGCGCGGTTGCACAGCTGTTCCGGTTCGGCACCGCCTTGCTGGTGTTGCGCCGGCGCCACGAGGCGCACGGCATCGTCTACCGACAGGGCTTTCGGCAAGGTCTTGGCCCGCTTGGGCGCGCGGATGCCGTCGACGGGATTGGCGTCGAGCGGCGTTTCACCGCTGAGCCAATTGAAGAAACCGCGCCACGACGACAGCTTGCGGGCGATCGAGCGCGGGTCCAGGCCGCCGCCGTGCAGCTTGGCCGTGTAGCGCCGCACTTCATTGTGCGCCAGCGTTGTCCAGGGCGTAGTGCCGCTGAGTGCCAGCAATTCGCGCAGGTCGCGGCCATAGGCATCGATGGTGTGCGGCGACAGCTTGCGCTGCGTGGCCAGCTGCGCCAGGTAGGCGTCCAGCCAGTCAGCCTTGCCGCGTGCGTCGCTCATGGCGTTTTCAGGCAGGCGAGCCGGCGCGCAGGGCGGCCAGCGCGGCGCTGGCCGTGGCGCCGATATGCACGAGGAAGTCGGTGCCCATGCTGGCGGTAAAACGTTCGCTGTCGGGCGAGCCCAGCACCAGCAGGCCGAAGGTGCCGGTGGTGTTCGGCGCGCGCAGGGCGATCATGACGGTCGATTCGATCTTGTCCGCCTGCAGCCAGTGCACGGCTTCGAAATCGCGGTTGCTGCCGCAATACGGCGCTTGCAGGCTGTTGGCGAACATGCGCACATCGGCCGTGACATCTTCCGTGAACCAGCCGTTGGCATGTTCCGGCAGCACTTGCCACAGGCGCAGGCTGACGCACGGCACGTCGAAATTGCTTTGCAGGGCATCGACCAGCACGCGCGGCATGTCGGCATCGTTGCGCACTTGCAGCATGGCCTGGTTCCAGCCGTGGAACTTGCTGGCGATGTCGCCATTTTCCTCGGCCAGGCGGCTCAGCTTGGACATGCGCAGTTCCAGCGCCTTGTACTTGTCGCGCATCACTTCCATCTGCCGCTCCTGCAGCGAGATGGTGCGTCCCGTCAGCGGGCTGCTCAGCTTGACCTCGCCGAGCAGCGCGGTGTGCTCCGCAAAGAAATTCGGATGCTCGCTCAGATACTGGGCGACGGTGCTGGAATCGAGTGTGGCGGTCATTGATGGCTTCTGAAGGTAAAAGATGAACGCTTAATTCTAACCGAGAGTGCCGCGCCATAGGCGCAAAGGGCGCGTTGCCCGTGCATTTTCCGCGCGCCCATGAAAAAAGCGGCATGGTTGCCCATGCCGCCTGTTCTTCGCTGGTCAGCCTGCCCCCGTGATGGGGACAGGCGCGGCCATTAGAAGTTGTGGTGTACGCCCAGACCGATGTAGGTCTTCGACACAGCGTCCTTGCGGTTCGAGATGTCCGCGTACAGGTAGGTGCGCTTCGACAGGTTGTAGTCGTAGCCCAGCGATGCCTGCTTGGTCTTGGTCACGCCGTCCGGCGTTTTCTGACCGTAGCCAGCGCGAACCTTGCCTGGGCCGACGTCGTAGTTGGCGCCGATCAGCCATGCCTTGGTGTCGGTATTGACCAGCTTGAAGTTGCTGTCATCCTGATGCTGGTACGAGGCCATCAGTTTCAATTCCGTGATCGGATTGAACGATGCCGCAACCGACCACAGCTTGGCTTCCAGGGCATTGCGCTCGTAGGCGGCCATGGCGGCGAATTGCGTGTTGGTGTAGGTGGCCGAAACCGAATATGGATTCGAGTCCGGTGTGGCATTGGCCGGGACGGCGCGGTTGCCTGCCGTGGCTGCGACGGCGGCGTTGCCATTGGCTTCCTTGGCGGCGACGGTGGCATTGATCTGGAAGCCGCTGAACACTGGCGAATTGTAGAACACGGCGTTCGAGAAGCGGTTACGCGAGTTGCCTGGCGCGCTCAGCGGGTCGCTGCTGTAGGCAGCCACGGTCAGATCGGTCTGGAAGCCGGCCGGCGTTGGCATGCCCGACCATGGTTCGAAGCCGGTGCTCGATTCCTGGAAGGCGGTCAGGCCACGGCCCAGGCGCACGGTACCGAAGTCGCCTTGCAGGCCGACGCGGCTTTGGCCCTGGAACAGCGGACGGGCATTGCTTTCCAGCGTGCCGGTATCGGATTCATAGCGGATTTCCAGTTGGAAGATGGCTTTCAGGCCATTGCCCAGATCTTCCGTACCCTTGAAGCCCAGTTTGTTGTTGTCGCGCTTGGTGACCTTGGTGGTTTCACCAGTCGTCTTGCCCAGGCCAGCATCAATCGTGCCGTAGATTTGAACGGATGACTGCGCTTGTGCGGTTGCGGCGAAGGCGCCGAAGAGAGCGAGGGCAACGAGTGATTTTTTCATGTCTTATTCCCTATTAAAAGTGAGTTCCGTCCGAGATCCGAGCAGATTGAAAGGCGCCAGATGCCGCGTTTCGATGAATGAACCTTAATTCCTCGGCGTGCCGGGCGTGTGGGATTGGTCAAATATGCGTGAAAAGATTGGTGGAAAGCGTGATAAATCCATGGCCCTGTTGTATTTTCGTAACGCGCGATTGCGGTGCGCCGGGCGCCGCCAGCGCCTTTTTCCCCCTGACTTTTCCATTCGAGACGCACTATGTTGGCGCGGCTGGGGCCGGCGATTGTTGCGTTGAATCAAGATCTTGCGTGGGCAGTGGCAGATTTGTGACACAAGGACGGTACACTATGGACATGGCCGGGCAATCGGCCTGGAGACTACACACTATTAGAATCATTGACTCAATATCGAGAATCGATGGCAAATCGCGAAATACTAGGATTGATCAAGGGGGCGCGTGCGGGTGACGTTGCCTGTCAGCTGGCGCTGGGAAGAGTGTATCTGTTTGGCCAGGGCGTGCCGCAAAGCTTGCCCACGGCCTTGCATTGGCTGGCCCGGGCGGCGCAGGAAGACAGCGAGGAAGCGTGCATGCTGATCGGCACGTATGTGCCGTTCGAGGTGGCGCAACCGGCCGCCACGGCGTTGCTGCCCTATTATGAACAGGCATTTGACGCGGGCCTGGTGCAAGCCGGCCTGGTGCTGGCGCAACTGGTGCTGGGCAATGCCGTCAACAGCTGCGTCGCCCTGCGCGCCAAGGCGCACGCGGCACTGGAAGCGGCGGCACGCGCCGGCTTGCCCGATGCGCAGTGGCTGCTGGCGCGGCAAGCGGGCCT
>NZ_NRDQ01000102.1 GCF_002878455.1 Janthinobacterium sp. AD80 | reverse complement strand
GCCAGCGCCGGCTCGCCGTTGCCCAGCCCTTGCGGCGCGCTGCCTGCCGCCGCCACGTTCGCATAGTTGCGCGCCGCGCCGCCATTGTGGATGGCCATGCCGCCGTCGCGCTGCTGGTTATGGAAGGGACAGCGCGCCGCATTCACGGGCAAGTGCTGGTGATTGGTGCCGACCCGGTACAGCTGGGCGTCGTGGTAGGCGAACAGACGGCCTTGCAGCATCTTGTCCGGCGAGTAGCCCATGCCGGGCACGGCGTTGGCCGGCGAAAAGGCCGCCTGCTCCACTTCCGCGTGGTAATTGTCCGGATTGCGGTTCAGCTCGAAAATGCCAACGGGCAGCAGCGGGAAATCCGCGTGCGGCCACACTTTCGTCAGGTCGAACGGGTTCCAGCCCGTGCGCTGCTCCCACTGTGCCAGCTGCTCGTCCGTCGCCACCTGCAGCTTGACTTCCCACTGGGGGAAATCGCCGCGTTCGATGGCGCCGAACAGGTCGCGCTGGGCGTAGTCGGGGTCGGCACCGGCCAGGCGGCCCGCTTCCGCGGCCGGCAAATTCCTGATGCCCTGGCGCGTCTTGAAGTGCCATTTCACGTACACGCGCTGGCCATCCGCATTGATCAGGCTATACGTGTGGCTGCCGAAGCCATCCATGTGACGGTAGCCGTCCGGCGTGCCGCGGTCCGAGAAGAGCATGGTGACCTGGTGCAGGCTTTCCGGCGCATGGCTCCAGAAATCGAACATCATTTCAGCCGATTTCAAATTGCTTTGCGGATCGCGCTTTTGCGTGTGGACGAAGTCGGGGAACTTGATCGGGTCCTTGATGAAGAACATGGGCGTGTTGTTGCCCACCAAATCCCAGTTGCCCTCTTCCGTATAAAAGCGCACGGCGAAACCGCGCGGATCGCGTTCCGTGTCGGCACTGCCGCGTTCCCCGCCAACGGTGGAGAAACGCGCGAAGGTCGCCGTCTGCTTGCCCACTTCACTGAACAGTTTGGCCTTGGTGTAGCGCGAGATATCGTGCGTGACGGTAAAAGTGCCGTAGGCGCCCGAACCTTTGGCATGCACCACGCGCTCGGGAATGCGCTCGCGGTTGAAATGCTGGAGTTTTTCGATCAGGTGGAAGTCTTGCAGCAGCAAGGGACCGCGGGGGCCGGCGCTGATGGAATTCTGGTTGTCGGCGACGGGAATACCCGAGGCGGTGCTGAATGGCGGCTGTTGGCTCATGGCTGCTTTTCCTTCGTTGTTGACTGATGGAACCAGTGTAACGAGGTCAACAACAAAGGAAAAGATAATTGATTTTATAGAATCGATAGTTATTTACAATGCGCAAGCATTTGTACCGCACTCGCCGCCCAGCTGTGCCTGCAACTTCGCCGGCTGGCCCAGGAAGCCACCGATATCGATCACGGACAGCTTGCCCGTGCCATCGTCGAGCACGAAGGTGGGAAAGCCCTGCCCGCCCACCTGCGCCAGCAAGGCGCGGCTGGCATCGATATGCCGTTGCGTGGCGGCGCCAGCCTGCCGCGCATACTCGGCCTGGAAAGCGGCGCCATCCATGCCCAGCTCTTGCGCCAGGCGCACCAGTACGGGCACGTCGGCGATGCGCAAGCCATCGACGTAATGGGCACGCTGCACGCGCTGCAGCATGTCCAGGCCCTTGCCAGCCAGGACTTCAGCCGCCAGGATGGCCGTGATCGGCGGTTCCGAATCCAGCATGGCCGTCGTGTCGTTCAGCAAGCCGTTCAGGTAGGCGTTGCCAAACGGCTGGCCCGACAATTGCTCGATGCGCCGGTCGTGCGGCAGCACATAGCCGCGCCATGCGGGCGTGATCTGGCGGCGATTGCTGCCGCTCATCATGCCGCCGCCATGGAAGGCGACCTGCAGCCCGGGCACGGCGCGCGCCGCCTCGACCAGCGGCGCGGCGCCGTAGCACCAGCCGCACAGGGGATCGAAAATGTAGTGCAGTGTGGGCATGACGGCTTCCTTGCCGCTTACCATTGCATTTCACCCTTCGCCACTTTCGCGCTGGTCTCCAGGGCGCCGTCGAGGCCCAGCTTCGGATAGCGCATCTTCATGGCCTCGATCAGGGCGGCCGCATTGGCGGCCTTCGCCGTTTCCGCCTCGAACGTCACCAGGTAGTCGCGCGTAAAAGCGATGCTCTCCGGCGTCAGGGGCGAGCCGACCTTGAAGTGGCCGGGCACCACGGTCACCGGTTTCAGGGCGGCGATGCCGTCGAGGGTCTTGAGCCAGTCCTGGCGCGATTGCAGACTTTGCGTATCGGCCGTCCACACGTGCAAGTTACCGAACAGCACCACGCCGCCCACCACGGCCTTGATCGACGGAATCCACACATAGGTGCGCGCTGGCGTGGGGCCGGCGATGTCCAGCGACTGGCCTTCCAGGCTGATGCGCTTGCCTTTCAACGCTTCCGGAATGACGATGCCCTGCGGCGCATTGTCTTTCAGGATCGGCCCCCAGTAGGCGACCTTGGCGTCGGCCTTGCGGCGGATCTCGGCGACCGTTTCCGGCGTGGCGACGATCTTGGCCTGCGGGAAGGCCGCCTTGATCACGTCGAGGCCGAAATAGAAATCGGGATCGCTGTGGCTGATGTAGACCGTCGTCAGTTTCTTGCCGCTGGCGCGGATCTTTTCCACCAGCTTTTGCGCTTCGGCGCGCGAGAACTGCGCATCGATCAGCACGGCGTCATGCTTGCCCGCAACCAGTACGGAAGCGACGGGGAAGATGGCCGCCTCGCCCGGATTGAACACTTCCAGGGTCAGGGGCGCGCTGGCGGCGGCCGAGGCGACGCCGGCGGCAAACACGGTGGAAACAAGAACGCTGGCAATGGATTTGGAGAACATGGTGCGCCTTCAGAAGAGGATTGGGATGCACACATCTTACGTTTCTTAATCCGGTAGAAAAATCCGCAAAAGCGCAATAGTTTGTTGCTTAATTCGGATGAATTGCAAGCTGCCGCGCCACTGCATGCAGCCATTGCCCCGCCAGTTCGCCATCCCATACCAGCAGCACCTGTTCGCTGCACTCGACGGCGCCGGCCACCTCCAGCTGCAACAGATCATGCTCGCGCAGGGCGAAGTCTGGCAGATAGGCCAGCGCCCGCCCCGCCCGCACATAGCCCAGCAGCAATTGCACGTCGTCGCTCCAGTAGCGGATGGAACGCGCCGCCGTGCCGCGCCAGCCATCGGCATGGCGGCCCCGCGCTTCGCCGCACAGCAGGGAATGCGTGGGGCTGGCGAACACCTGCGGCACGACATCGGCCATGCCGCATGAAATGGATGTGCGCGTCGCCGGCACATTGCGCGCCAGCGCATGGCTGCGCCCCGCCGCCAGCAGCATGCGCATGCTGCCCAG
>NZ_NRDQ01000101.1 GCF_002878455.1 Janthinobacterium sp. AD80 | reverse complement strand
CCGGCCGCCAAGGCGCCGAGCCGCTGGAAGGGCTTGCTGGGCGGCGCACTGCTGGGCCTGGGCCTGGGCGCCTTGCTGTCGCACTTTGGCCTGGGCGGCGCCCTGGCCAGCATGATCAGCACCCTGCTGATGGTGGCCTTGCTGGCAGGCGCGGCTTTCTTCATCTATCGCATGGTGCGTGGCAAGCGCGCCGGCAACAGCAATGACAACGCGCCGTTCGCCGGCTTTGGCGGCAACCAGCCTGCGCCAGCAGGCAACACGCCGGATATCGGCTCGCGCATTCCACCGCTGCCGCCGCTGCAGCCAGTCTCGTCCGGCGTAGGCCTGGACAAGGCGGCACCGGCTGCCGCGCCTTGGGGCGTGCCAGGCGACTTCGACAAGGAAGCGTTCCTGCGCCATGCGAAAAGCAATTTCATTCGCCTGCAAGCGGCCTGGGACAAGGCTGACGTCAACGACATCCGCGAATTTACCTCGCCTGAAGTGTTTGCGGAACTGCGCATGCAGATCCAGGAGCGGGGCGCGCAGGCTGACTTTACGGATGTCGTCAGCATCGACGCCGAATTGCTGGGCATTGAAACAAGCGTCAACGATTATCTGGCCAGCGTGAAATTCACGGGCCTGATCCGTTCGGCGCCCGGTGCTGCGGCCGAACCGTTTGCCGAAGTGTGGAATATGTCGAAACCCGTCAACGGCAATAGCGGCTGGGTATTGGCAGGCATTCAACAATTGGGTTAATGATAACTGCTTCCTGAATGGCGGCTTAAGCCCATGGTCAATTCGTGGTGCTTGAGGGAATTTTCCTGCCGAACTGGTAAGATCGAAACCGCCCACGTTGTTTTACGGGCGGTTTTTTCTTTTTGAGGGCGCGCACGGCGCGCGGCATACTATGGCACCACTCCCCGATATTTCGCCCATGACGCCCGTCATCGCGACCATCAACCACCTGCTGGCGCAGGAGCCGTGGGCGCGCCAGCAATTGGCGCTGCACGCGGGCAAACTGGCGTGCATCGACACGGGCGCCGTGGCCCTGCGCATGCGCGTCGACAGCACCGGCATGCTGGAAGCGGCTCCCCGTACGGCGTCGGCGGACGTGCCGGCTAACGTGACCATCCGCGTGAAATTGTCGGACGTGCCGCTGATCCTGCAAAACCGCGAGCGGGCGTTTTCCTACGTCAAGATCGAGGGCGATGCCGAATTTGCCAATGCCATTTCGCAATTGAGCAAGGGCTTGCGCTGGGAAGCCGAGCACGACCTGGAAAAGGTCGTCGGCCCCATCCTGGCCACGCGTCTGGTTGCCGGTGCCAGGGACGCGGCCGCCTTTGTACGCACGAGCCAGCAAAAGCTGGCGGAAAATGTGGCCGAGTACTTTCTTGACGAACAGCCCATGCTGATCCGTCCCACCACTTTGCACGAGTATTCGGCTGGCGTGACGCGCATGCGCGATGATGTCGAACGCCTTGCCAAGCGCCTTGCCAGGCTGGAAAAGGCGGCCGCCGCCGTCCAGCCGCTATCCTCCTCACCGGATTTGTCTACATGATATTGAAATTCCTGCGCCTGTTTAAGATCATCCGTGTTTCCATCAAGTACGGTCTGGATGAAATAGCAATTTCTGGCCTGCAAGTACCGCGTACGGCCAAGCTGATTGATACCCTGATTTTCTGGCGTAACCTGTCTTCGCCACGGGGCTTGCGCCTGCGCCTGGCGCTGGAAGAGCTGGGGCCGATCTTCGTCAAGTTCGGCCAGGTGCTGTCGACGCGCCGCGATCTGATGCCACCCGACATCGCCGAAGAACTGGCGCGCCTGCAAGACAGGGTGCCGCCCTTCGATTCCGACCTGGCCATCGCGCAAATCACCAAGTCGCTGGGCGCGCATCCGGACCAGCTGTTTGCCCGCTTCGAGCGCGAACCCGTGGCATCCGCCTCGATTGCCCAGGTGCACTTTGCAACCTTGAAAGATGGCAAGGAAGTGGCCGTGAAGGTCTTGCGTCCAGGCATGAAAAAGCTGATCGACGAAGACGTGGCGCTGATGCACATCGCCGCCGGCTGGATCAGCCGCCTGTGGGCTGACAGCAAGCGCCTCAAGCCAAAAGAGGTGGTGGGCGAGTTCGACAAATACCTGCACGACGAACTGGACCTGATGCGCGAAGCGGCCAATGCCAGCCAGTTGCGCCGCAATTTCGCCAATTCGGACTTGCTGCTGGTGCCGGAAATGTATTGGGATTACTGCTCCAGCAGCGTGATCGTGATGGAACGCATGGTCGGCATTCCCGTGTCGCAGATCGACCGCCTGGTGGCGGCCGGCGTGGATTTGCGCAAACTCTCCAGCGATGGCGTGGAGATTTTCTTCACGCAAGTGTTCCGCGACGGCTTTTTCCATGCGGACATGCATCCTGGCAATATTCTCGTCTCCATCGCGCCGGAATCGTTTGGCCGCTATATCGCGCTGGACTTCGGCATCGTCGGTACCTTGAATGATTACGACAAGGATTACCTGTCGCAAAACTTCCTCGCTTTCTTCCGCCGCGACTACAAGCGCGTGGCCGAGGCGCATATCGAGTCGGGCTGGGCGCCGAAAGACACGCGCGTCGACGAGCTGGAAGCGGCCGTGCGCGCCTGCTGCGAACCGATCTTTGACCGTCCGCTGAAGGATATTTCCTTTGGCCAGGTGCTGCTGCGCCTGTTCCAGACCTCGCGCCGCTTCAATGTGGAAGTGCAGCCACAGCTGGTGCTGCTGCAAAAGACCCTGCTCAATATCGAAGGCCTGGGCCGCCAGCTGGACCCGGAACTGGACCTGTGGCAAACGGCCAAGCCCTACCTGGAAAAATGGATGAGCAACCAGGTGGGGCCGCAAGGCTTCATGGAGCGCCTGCGCGCCGAAGCGCCCCGCTATGCGCACATCTTCCCGCAACTGCCGCGCTTGCTGCACCAGGCCTTGACGGTGCAGGGCGAGCCGCGTGAAAACGATGTGGAACTGCTCAAGGTATTGCTGGCAGAGCAACGCCAGACGAATCGCCTGCTGAGCTTTATCGTGTATTTCGTGGGCGCCTTCGCGCTGGGCGCGCTGGGTTTGCAAGTCTATATGCGCTGGCATCAGCTGCCATTTTAAAGCCTGAGGAGGTAAGTGATGACTGACTTCCAGACCCGCGATCCCCTCTCTCCCGCGTTCTGGGACGAGCGTTTCGAAAAGCAATTCACGCCCTGGGACCAGGGTGGCGTGCCTGCGCGCCTGCGCCGCTTTGTCGCCGACAGCCCGGCGCTCTTGCGCTGCCTGATTCCCGGCTGCGGCTCTGCGTATGAGCTGGTCTTCATGCTTGATCATGGCTGGGATGCTACGGCGATCGACTTTTCGCCAGGCGCCGTGGCGGCCGCCCGCGCCCAGCTGGGCGAACGGGCAGGGCGGGTGGTGCAAGCGGATTTCTTTGCCTGGCAGCCCGCCGCGCCGCTGGACCTGATCTATGAGCGGGCTTTCCTATGCGCCATGCCACGTGCCATGTGGCCGCAAGTGGCGCAGCGCTGGGCCCAGCTGCTGGCGCCAGGCGCCATGCTGGCCGGCTACTTTTTCTTTGACGACAATGCCAAGGGCCCGCCGTTCGGAATGTCGCGTGAGACACTGCAGCAATTGCTGGCGCCGCATTTCGAGTGCCTGGCCGATGAAGCTGTGGATGATTCCATCCCCGTTTTCGCGGACAGGGAGCGCTGGATGGCCTGGCGCCGCCGGGCGGACTGAGTCTGGAAGGGCGGCGGCCGGGCGATTTCCGCTGGGGTCGGCGGAAAAGCTTTATAATTCAGGGTTTTTGATGATTTTCTCGGAGTAGAGATGCCGATTTACGCTTACCGTTGTGACGAGTGTGGTTTTGCCAAGGATGTCTTGCAAAAGATCTCCGATCCAGTACTGACGGTGTGCCTGTCGTGCGGCAAACCCAGTTTCAAGAAACAATTGACGGCCGCCGGTTTCCAATTGAAGGGCACCGGCTGGTACGCGACCGATTTCCGCGGCGGCACGGCGCCCACCACGGCCATTCCGACGGGCCCGGCCGACAACGCCAAGCCAGCCCCCGCTGCCGAAAGCGCGCCTGCTGCTGCGCCCGCGCCTGCGCCGGCCGCCGCTGCGCCGAAAGCGGACTGAAACGCGCGCCGCGCCGACCCATTCCCTTACCGAGAAACTGATGCGTAAATATTTTATTACCGGATTACTGATTTTAGTACCGCTGGCCATCACCGTCTGGGTACTCAATCTGGTGATCGGCACCCTGGACCAGTCGCTGCTGCTGGTGCCGGAACGTTTCCGCCCGAACTCGCTGTTCGGCTTTGACATTCCCGGCCTGGGCACGATACTGACCATACTCATCGTGTTCCTGACGGGATTGCTGACGAATAACCTGGTCGGCAATTATGTGGTGAAACTGTGGGAAAAGCTGCTGCATCGCATACCCATCGTCAATTCCCTGTATTCGAGCGTCAAGCAAGTCTCGGATACCTTGTTTTCCTCGTCGGGCAATGCTTTCCGCAAGGCAGTGCTGGTGCCGTATCCGCACCAGAATTCCTGGACCATCGCTTTCCTGACCGGCGTGCCGGGCGGCGATGCGGCGAACCACCTGGTGGGCGACTACGTCAGCGTGTACGTGCCGACGACGCCCAACCCGACATCGGGCTTCTTCCTGATGATGAAGCGCAGCGATGTGGTCGAGCTGGACATGAGCGTCGATGCTGCGCTCAAGTACATCGTCTCGATGGGCGTGGTGGCGCCTGCGGAAGTTGTCGCTGTACTGGCCCCGGCAGCCAAAGAATAAAGGCAGGCGTCCCGCGGGGACGTGGCCGGATTGAACACTCACTAACCTGAACTGAGAATTTTATGTCTATGCGTACTGAATATTGCGGCCTCGTCACCGAAGCCATGCTGGGACAAACCGTCAGCCTGTGCGGCTGGGTACATCGCCGCCGCGACCACGGCAGCCTGATCTTCATCGACTTGCGCGACCGTGAAGGCCTGGTGCAAATCGTCTGCAACCCGGAACAGGCGGAAATGTTCAAGGTCGCCGAAGCCGTGCGCAATGAATTCTGCCTGCGCGTGACGGGCGTCGTGACCAGCCGTATCGACGGCACCGTCAACAACAACCTGAAGTCGGGCAAGATCGAAGTGGTCTGCTCGGAACTGGAAGTGCTGAACCCTTCCGTGCCCGTGCCGTTCCAGCTGGACGACGACAACCTGTCGGAAACGACGCGCCTGACGCACCGCGTGCTGGACCTGCGCCGCCCGCAAATGCAGAACAACCTGCGCCTGCGCTACAAGGTGACGATGGAAGTGCGCAAGTACCTCGACAACCTGGGCTTCATCGACATCGAAACGCCGATGCTGACCAAGTCGACGCCAGAAGGCGCGCGCGATTACCTGGTGCCGTCGCGCGTCAACGCGGGCAGCTTCTTCGCTCTGCCGCAATCGCCACAGCTGTTCAAGCAGCTGTTGATGGTCGCCAACTTCGACCGTTACTATCAGATCACCAAGTGTTTCCGTGACGAAGACTTGCGCGCAGACCGCCAGCCTGAATTCACGCAGATCGACTGCGAAACCTCGTTCCTGACGGAACAGGAAATCCGTGACCTGTTCGAAGACATGATTCGCGTCGTCTTCAAGAACACCCTGAACATCGATCTGCCGAACCCGTTCCCGGTCATGGACTTCGGCGAAGCGATGGGCCTGTACGGTTCCGACAAGCCGGACATGCGCGTCAAGCTGGCCTTCACCGACCTGACCGAAGTCATGAAAACGGTGGAATTCAAGGTCTTCAACGGCGCCGCCAACATGCCGAACGGCCGCGTGGTGGCTTTGCGTATTCCAGGCGGCGGCTCCATGCCACGTTCGGAAATCGACGCCTACACGCAATTTGTCGCCATCTACGGCGCCAAGGGCCTCGCTTACATCAAGGTCAACGAGAAAGCCAAGGGCCCTGAAGGCCTGCAGTCGCCGATCGTCAAGTTCCTGCCTGCCGACGTGCTGGCCACGATCCTCGAGCAGACGGGCGCGCAAGACGGCGACCTGATCTTCTTCGGCGCCGACAAGGCGAAAGTTGTCAACGACGCCATCGGCGCGCTGCGCGTGAAAATCGGCCACAGCGAATTCGGCAAGAAAGCCGGCCTCTTCGACGACGTATGGAAACCATTGTGGGTGGTCGACTTCCCGATGTTCGAGCACGACGAAGAAGCGGACCGCTGGACGGCAACCCACCATCCATTCACGGCGCCGAAAGACGGCCATGAAGACATGCTGGAAACCAATCCGGGCGCCTGCATCGCCAAGGCTTACGACATGGTCCTGAACGGCTGGGAACTGGGCGGCGGTTCGATCCGTATCCACCGCGAAGAAGTGCAAAGCAAGGTCTTCCGTGCATTGAAGATCGATGCGGAAGAAGCGCAGCTGAAGTTCGGCTTCCTGCTCGACGCCCTGCAATACGGCGCGCCACCGCATGGCGGCCTGGCATTCGGCCTGGACCGTATCGTGACCATGATGACGGGTTCCGAATCGATCCGCGACGTGATCGCCTTCCCGAAAACCCAGCGCGCGCAAGATTTGCTGACCCATGCGCCGTCGGAAGTGGACGAGAAGCAATTGCGTGAACTGCACATCCGTTTGCGCAGCGCCGAGCCAAAAGTAGTGTAATGAAGCATGCGGCTGCCCTGGCGGCCGCTGTTTGATCCGCTATGCAAAAAAAGGCGCTGTCGTGGCGCCTTTTTCATTGTTGATATGACTCATAAAATTCCTGTTTCTGTGCTGGTCGTCATTCATACGGCTGACCTTGACGTCTTGCTCATCGAACGCGCGGGCCAGCCCGGCTTCTGGCAGTCGGTGACGGGCTCCGTCGATGCCGTCGACGAACCGCTGCTGCAGACGGCTGCGCGCGAATTGGCGGAAGAAACCGGCATCGTTGCCGATGGGCGCGATATTGTGCTGCGCGACTGGAACTTGTCGAACGTGTATGAGATCTACCCGATCTGGCGCCACCGCTATGCGCCCGGTGTAACGCGCAACACGGAACACGTGTTCAGCGTGCAAGTGCCGCGCGACATTGCCATCACCCTGAGTCCGCGCGAACATCTGCAATACGCGTGGCTGCCGTACCTGGCAGCCGCCGACCGGTGCTTTTCCTCTTCCAACGCGGAAGCCATTTTGCAGTTGCCGGCCATGACAGGCCTGGCACGTCCTGCCTGACCCCTGATAAGAAAGCCTTCCATGTTGAACTGGATTCATTTGACCACGCAGCAAAAACTGCTGGGCACCGTCGGCATCGTTTTTTGCCTGTGCTTTATTTTCCTGCTGTTCAGTTCCACCGTGCCCGGCCGCACGCCGCCGATCGGCATGCCGCTGATGGCCATCGGCTGGCTGCTGCACCCGGGTGCGTTTGCCCCGGGCAAGCGCACTGTGGCGTGGCGCGGCGCCCCCCTGCTGGTGAAAATCGTCTGGGCCGCCGGCATCACGGCGCTGATCGTCAGCGTGACGGCGGGCGTGGGCCGCATGCTGGCCTGATTGCGTTCGTGATTGTGTCGGTTTAGGTGCGCACGCGCACCTACGCTGGCGCCGTGCGGACCCCGTCTGGGAGTAGAATCAATGCATGAAAATCCGCGTAGCAACTTATAATATACACAAGGGCGTTTCCTCCGTGCGGGGCTTGCCCAGGGTTCACGCATTGAAGCAGGCGATTGCCCTCTTCAATGCTGATGTTGTTTTTTTGCAAGAGGTGCAGGGCAAGCACGACCGCAATGCGGCCCGCTATGGCGCCGAGAAAAACGGCCACAAGCATTGGCCGGAAGCGTCGCAGCACGAATTCTTTGCCGGCGCCGAGCACCATTCCGCGTATGGCATGAATGCCGTGTACGACCATGGCCACCATGGCAACGCCTTGCTCAGCAAGTTCCCCATCGCTTCGCAAACCAACCACGACGTTTCCGACCACGCCTATGAGCAGCGCGGCATCCTGCATTGCGTGCTCAAGACGCCGCAGGCCGACGTGCATTGCTATGTCGTCCACCTGGGCCTGTTCGAGTCGGGACGGGGACGCCAGACGCAGGCGCTGATCGATGCCGTGATGGAATCGGCGCCCGATGGCGAACCCGTCATCATTGCGGGCGACTTCAACGACTGGCGCAACACGCTCAGCGACAAGCTGCGCAATGCGCTGGGCGTGGTCGAGGTATTCGACCAGCGCGCGTCGAACTCGGCCCTGGGCGACCTGGTGCGCACCCTGGCGCGGCGCCAGAGCAAGACCCCCACGCCCGTGCCGGCGCGCACCTTTCCCGCCGCCTTGCCGTGGTTCCGCCTGGACCGCATCTATGTACGCGGTTTTCACGTGGAAGGCGCGCAAGTGATGCATGGCACCTTGTGGGCCAAACTGTCGGACCACGCGCCGATAGTTGCTGCTTTGAAACTCGCGTAGACTGTCGGCATGCGTACAGTCAATTTCATCGCCCACAACGACATCCGGCTGCTGTATTGCGGCACCGACTATTTTCCAGCCTTGATCGCTGCCATCGACGGCGCGCGTTCCGAAGTCTATTTCGAGACATACATCTTCGCCGACGATGCCACGGGCACCCTGGTGCTCGACGCCTTGATGCGGGCGGCCGCGCGCGGCGTGCTGGTCTGCATGATCACGGACTGGTTCGGCACAGGCAACCGCCGGGTCAACGCCATGCATGCGCAGCTGGAAGCGGCTGGCGTGCACCACCGCATCTTCAACCCCTGGTTCCGGCGCGGCATCACGCGCACGCACCGCAAGATCTGCGTGGCCGATGGCGAGATCGCCCTGGTGGGCGGCATCAATATCAACGATGACATGTTTTGCGACTACGACCACAACATCAGCCTGGAAGCGCCGCGCTGGGACTTCGCCGTGCAGGTGCAGGGCCCGCTGGTCGATGCCATCCACGAGGAAGTGCAGGCGCAGTGGGCGCGGTTGGGGAAAATGAACCTGGTGCGGCGTATCAAGCTGTACCGCAAGATGCGCGTCGTCAGCAAGGAGCTGGCGAAGAACCCCGTGGTGGCCGGCTTTGTCGTGCGCGACAACCTGCGCAACCGCCGCACCATCCAGCGCGCCTACCTGCAGGCGCTGGGCCAGGCGCGCAAAAGCGTGATGCTGGCCAACCCGTATTTCGCGCCCGGGCACAAGCTGCGCCGCGCGCTGGCCCAGGCGGCCCAGCGGGGCGTTGACGTGGTGCTGTTGATCGGCGTGGGCGAGTTCCGCATGCAGGATGCCGTGGCGCATTCGTTTTATCCAAAACTGCTGGCCGCCGGCGTGAAAATCGTTGAATACCGCAAGACGCAGCTGCACGCCAAGGTGGCCGTCGTCGACGATGACTGGGCGACGGTGGGGTCCAGCAACATCGATGCGCTGAGCCTGTTCCTGAACCAGGAAGCCAACGTGGTCATCAAGGACGTGGCCTTCGCGCAAAGCCTGCGCCAGCATATCGAGCAGGGCGTGGCGGACGGCATCGTCATCCACCAGGATGATTTCAAGCACATCGGCCGCTTCCGGCGCATCGGCTATGAAGCCGCGTTCCTCGTGTACCGGCTGGTGATGCGCATTTTTTCAGTAGGCAAGTACGCATGAGCGAGATGACAACGGTAAGGCTGGACAAATGGCTGTGGGCGGCGCGCTTCTTCAAGACGCGCTCGCTGGCCAGCGAGGCCGTCGATACGGGCAAGGTCAAAGTGGGCGGCGAGCGCGTGAAACCGGCGCGCAGCCTGCGCGTGGGCGACGAGCTGGCCATCGACAATGGCGCGGAGGTGTGGGAAGTGGCCGTGCTGGGCCTGTCCGACAAGCGCGGCGCCGCACCCGTGGCGCGCCTGCTGTACGCGGAAACGCCGACCAGCATTGCCCACCGCGAACAGCTGGCGGAGGAACGCAAGCTGTTCCGCGAGCCGGGCAGCACCATCAAAGGGCGGCCGACCAAGCGCGACCGCCGTCAATTGAGCAGGGCAGGCGACCTCGACTGAGGAAGGCCGTCAGCGGCGCAAGCCGACATAGCCTAGGGCAAGTTGCGGACAACATCCGCATTTGCCGGCCTGAAAGCACGGGTAAAAACCCGGCCCTGAAATGCTGCGCTGCACCAATAGAACGCCGGCTCTAAAGTTCCCGTTTGACTTTTACGTGGTAGTGGATAATAGTACGAGCGTTCGGATTTTTTCGGAGCGTGCTTTTTTTTTACTCGCGCTCCAGTCCGCCAGATCGGCAACCTCACTTTGAGAACGGACCTCTTGAATACTTCAGTCAAATTCATGCGCAAGGGCGAACTGACCCGTGCAGCCATCCTCGACGTGGCGCTGGACCTGTCCAGCCGCGACGGCCTGGAAGGCCTGACGATCGGGCTGCTTGCGGACAAAATGAACATGAGCAAGTCGGGCGTGTTTGCCCACTTTGGTTCGCGCGAAGACTTGCAGATGGAAGTGCTCAAGCTCTACCACTATCGTTTCGAGCAAGAAGTCTTTTTCCCCAGCATGAAAGAACCACGCGGCATCCAGCGTTTGCAATCGATGTTCGCGCGCTGGGTCAAGCGGGTCAGCGTGGAAATCGCTTCCGGCTGCATCTATATCAGCGGCGCCGTCGAGTATGACGACCGTCCCGGTCCCATCCGCGAGGCCCTGGTGGCCATGGTGCGGGCCTGGCAGGGCGCGTTGCTGCGCAGTGTCGAGCAATCGATCGCCACGGGCGACCTGAAAGCGGACACGGACGCCCAGCAGCTGGTGTACGAAATGTATGGCCTGATTTTGGCCCTGCATCACGATGCACGCTTCCTGCGCGTGCCGGGCAGCATCGAACGGGCGCAAGCGGGCTTCATCCGCCTGCTGGCGTCGTACCAGAATTCAGTTACCAGCAAATAAGCCGTCAGGCAATATCCGCAGCAACGCACACGCAGTTCACAAGTACAACACTTTAGCTAATCGCCTTCAGGAGAAAATTATGGGTCAATACGTCGCGCCAATCCGGGATATGCAATTCGTCCTGCATGAATTCCTGCAAGTGGAAGAAGAACTGAAGCAAATGCCGTCGTACGCCGACGTCGACGCCGACATCATCAACCAGGTGCTGGAAGAGGGCGGCAAATTCACCTCCGAGGTCCTGTTCCCGCTGAACCATTCCGGCGACCGCGAAGGCTGCCACCACGATCCCGTCACGAAAAACGTGACCACGCCGAAAGGCTTCAAGGAAGCCTACAAGCAGTACGTCGAAGGCGGCTGGGCGGCATTGGCTTGCGATCCGGAATACGGCGGCCAGGGCCTGCCTGTGGTGCTGAACAATTCGTTCTATGAAATGCTGAACTCGTCGAACCAGGCCTGGTCCATGTACCCGGGCCTGTCGCACGGCGCCTACGAGTGCCTGAAGGAACACGGCACCGACCACCAGAAAGAAGTCTACCTGCCGAAACTGGTGTCGGGCGAATGGACGGGCACCATGTGCCTGACCGAACCGCACTGCGGCACCGACCTGGGCCTGCTGCGCTCTAAAGCGCTGCCTGAGGCGGACGGTTCCTGGACCATCACCGGCAACAAGATCTTCATCTCGGCCGGCGAGCACGACATGGCGGAAAACATCCTGCACCTGGTGCTGGCCCGCGTGCCCGACGCGCCGGAAGGCTCGAAAGGCATCTCGCTGTTCCTGGTGCCGAAATTCCTGCCGAACGCGGACGGAACGCCAGGCGAGCGCAACCCGATCACCTGCGGCGCCATCGAAGAAAAAATGGGCATCCACGGCAACTCGACCTGCCAGATGAACCTGGACGGCGCGAAAGGCTGGATCATCGGCCAGCCGAACAAGGGCCTCAACGCCATGTTCGTCTTCATGAACGCGGCCCGCCTGGGCGTGGGCATGCAGTCGCTGGGCCTGACGGAAATCGCTTACCAGAACGCGCTGATCTACGCCAAGGACCGCACGCAAATGCGTTCGCTGTCCGGCATCAAGAACCCGGAACTGCCGGCCGACCGCATCATCGTGCACCCTGACGTGCGCCGCATGCTGCTGACCGGTAAAGCCTACGCCGAAGGCGCGCGCGCTTTCACCTCGTACGTGGCGCTGCAGATCGACCGCGAACTGCACCACCCTGACGCCGATGTGCGCAAGGAAGCGGCCGACGAAGTGGCGCTGCTGACGCCCGTCATCAAGGCTTTCATCACCGATAACGCCTGGATCGCCACCTCGGACGCGATGCAAGTGTTCGGCGGCCACGGCTACATTGCGGAATGGGGCATGGAGCAGTATGTGCGCGACGCGCGCATCAACATGATCTACGAAGGCACGAACACGATCCAGTCGCTCGATCTGCTGGGCCGCAAGATCCTCGGCGACAACGGCGCCAAGCTGCGCAAGTTCGGCGAGAAGATCAAGGCGTTTGTCGAAGACAACGGCACCGATGAAGCGATGAGCGAATTCGTCACACCACTGGGCGACCTGGGCGACAAAGTCACCAAGCTGACCATGGAAATCGGCATGAAGGCCTTCCAGAATCCGGACGAAGTGGGCGCGGCATGCGTGCCTTACCTGCGCGTCGTCGGCCACATGATCTACAGCTACCTGTTCGCGCAGATGGCCAAGATCGCCCTCGAAAAAGAGTCCAGCGGCGACACCTTCTACACCGCCAAACTGGCTACCGCACGTTTCTACTTCGCCCGCTTGCAGCCTGAAACGGCAACCCTGATCCGTCAGGCGCGTTCCGGTTCGGCCAACCTGATGGCACTCGACGCAGACCTGTTCTAAGACTTGAGGAAAATATGACCAATTTCATCGTTAAAAAAGTAGCCGTCCTCGGCGCCGGCGTGATGGGTGCGCAGATCGCCGCCCACTGCATCAACGCGAAAGTGCCGGTCGTGCTGTTCGATCTGCCGGCAAAGGAAGGCCCGAAGAATGGCATCGTGCTGCGCGCCATCGAGAACCTGAAAAAGCTGTCGCCTGCCCCGCTGGGCAACAAGGACGACGCCGCGCTGATCCAGGTCGCCAACTACGAAGACAACCTGGACCTGCTGGCCGGTTGCGACCTGATCATCGAAGCCATCGCCGAGCGCATGGACTGGAAACACGACCTGTATCAAAAGGTCGCACCGCACATCGGCCCGAACGCGATCTTCGCCTCGAACACCTCGGGCCTGTCGATCACCAAGCTGGCCGACGGTTTCGACGCCGACCTGAAATCGCGCTACTGCGGCGTGCATTTCTTCAACCCGCCGCGCTATATGCACCTGGTCGAGATCATCCCGACCGAGTTCACCAAGCCTGAAATCAGCGACCAGCTGGAAGGTTTTTTGACCACCACCCTGGGCAAGGGCGTGGTCCGCGCCAAGGATACGCCGAACTTCATCGCCAACCGCGTGGGCGTGTTCGGCATCCTGGCCATCGTGCACGAAGCTGAAAAATTCGGCCTGTCCGTGGACGTCGTCGATGACCTGACCGGCTCCAAGCTGGGCCGCGCCAAGTCGGGCACCTTCCGCACGGCGGACGTGGTTGGCCTGGACACCATGGGCCATGTGATCAAGACCATGCAGGACTACCTGCCGAACGATCCGTTCGCCGCCGTCTACAAGACGCCGGAAGTGCTGGCCAAGCTGGTGGAAAAAGGCGCGCTGGGCCAGAAGAGCGGCGCGGGCTTCTACAAGAAGGTCGGCAAGGAAATTCAACGCCTCGATTTCGCCACCGGTGAATACGTGGCTGGCGGCGCCAAGGCTGCCGACATCATCGCCCGCATCCTGAAGGAAAAGGATCCGGTCAAGAAGATGAAGGCGCTGCGCGAATCGACGAACCCGCAAGGCCAGTTCCTGTGGGCGATCTTCCGCGACGCTTTCCACTACATCGCGATCCACCTCGACACCGTGGCTGACAATGCGCGCGACATCGACTTCGCCATGCGCTGGGGCTTCGGCTGGAACGTCGGCCCGTTTGAAACGTGGCAGGCATCGAACTGGCTGCAAGTGGCCAACTGGGTCAAGGAAGACATCGACGCCGGCCACGCGCTGTGCAACGCACCGCTGCCAGCCTGGGTCTTCGAAGGCCCGGTCGCTGAAAAAGGCGGCGTGCACACGCCGGAAGGTTCGTACTCCGCCGTGTCGAACAGCTTCGTGCCACGCTCGACCCTGTCCGTGTATGACCGTCAGCCATTCCGCGCGCCCGTCCTGGGCAGTGGTGCCATCGACGGCAAGACCGCCGGCACCACCGTCTTCGAAGACGAATCCGTGCGCGTCTGGCATACGGGCGACGACGTCCTGATCATCTCGTTCAAGACCAAGATGCACGTGATCGGCGAAGGCGTCATCAATGGCCTGAAACTGGCCTTGGCCGAAGCCGAGAAGAACTTCAAGGGCCTGGTGATCTGGCACGCCGATGCAGCCGAAGGCGGCGCCTTCTCGGCCGGCGCCGACCTGCAATCGGCCCTGCCGGCGTTCATGCAAGGCGGCGTGAAAGCCGTCGATCCGATCATCGCCGAACTGCAGAACACCTTCATGTCGCTGAAATACGCGAACGTGCCGGTGATCGCCGCGGTCGCTGGCCTGGCACTGGGCGGTGGTTGCGAACTGGCGCTGCATGCATCGAAGCGCGTGGCCTCGATCGAGTCCTACATCGGCCTGGTGGAAGTCGGCGTCGGCCTGATTCCTGCCGGCGGCGGCTTGAAGGAAGCGGCGCAGCGCGCCTACAAGGAAGCCAAGGGTAACGACATCCTGCAATTCCTGAAAACGGGCTTCACCAATGCGGCCACCGCCAACGTGTCGAAGTCGGCGCTGGAAGCCAAAAAAATGGGCTACCTGAAGGAAGACGACGTCATCGTATTCAACGCCTACGAGCTGCTGCACGTGGCCAAGGTCGAAGCGCGCGCCATGTTCGACGCGGGCTTCCGTCCAGCGCTCCCCTCGCTGATCCAGGTGACGGGCCGTTACGGCTGGGGCACCATCAAGGCGCAGCTGGTCAACATGCGCGACGGCGGCTTCATTTCGGCGCACGATTTCAAGCTGGGCGAGATGATCGCCGAGATCGTATCGGGCGGCGACGTGGACCAGGGCAGCTTCGTCAGCGAACAGTGGCTGCTGGATATGGAACGCAAGGCATTCCTGGAGCTGTTGAACCATCCGAAAACCCAGGAACGGATCATGGGCATGATGCAAACCGGTAAGCCGGTACGCAACTAAGCCTGACGTCGATGACGATCCTGTCCATTATTTTTAAAGTATTGCTGCGCGTGAGGCCAAGCATGGTGTATGACCGTATCAAACAACAGATGATGGACACCTTGCCCTTCGTGCGGCTGCTGGGGATAAGCATCGACGACATCGGCGCCGGCACCTCGAAGGTGTCGATGCCGGAAGATCCAAAACTGAATAATCACCTAGGCACGCAGCATGCGGGCGCCTTGTTTACCCTGGCCGAAACGGCTTCCGGCGCGGCCATGGCTGGCGGCTTCGCCGAGCTGATACTGGGCTTGCGCCCGGTGGCCAAGGAGTCGCGCATCCAGTACCAGAAGGTCGCCCGGGGCGCGACGCGCGCCGAAGGCCGGGTACCGGGCGACCTGGCTGCCTTGAAGGCGCAGCTGGCGCAGGACGGCAAGGTGGCGTTTCCCGTGGCAGTCGATGTTTTCGATGCCGAAGGCACGCTGGCGGCACAGGTGACGGTGGACTGGTATTTGTCGCAGAAGCGATAAGAGATTACCTGAGCAGTCCCGGACATTCGACAGAACACGAACCTCGTTCAACATCTTTGAAAGCATAAAATGAGCAAACAACTTCAAGACGCCTACATCGTCTCTGCAACCCGCACCCCGATCGGCAAGGCGCCGCGCGGCATGTTCAAGAACACCCGTCCGGACGACCTGCTGGTGCGCGTGCTGCAATCGGCCCTGGCGCAAGCGCCTGGCCTGGACCCGGCACTGATCACCGACGCCATCATCGGCTGCTCGTTCCCGGAAGCGGAGCAGGGCTTCAATATCGCGCGTAACTCGGTGCTGCTGGCCGGCTTGCCGAAAACCGTGGGCGGCGTCACCGTCAACCGTTACTGCGCTTCGGGCATCACGGCCATCGCCATGGCGGCCGACCGCATCCGCGTGGGCGAAGCCGACGTGATGATCGCCGGCGGCATCGAATCGATGTCGATGGTGCCGATGATGGGCCACCACCCATCGATGAACCTGGACATGTTCAGCGACGAGAACATCGGCATGGCTTACGGCATGGGCCTGACGGCCGAAAAAGTGGCGCAGCAATGGAAAGTGTCGCGCGAACAGCAGGACGCGTTCTCCGTTGAATCGCACCGCCGCGCCATCGCCGCGCAGCAGGCCGGTTTCTTCAAGGCGGAAACGACGCCCGTGGAAATCATCACGCGCACGCCGAACCTGGCTACCGGCCAGGTCGATGTAACGCGCCGCACCGTCGACACCGACGAAGGCGCGCGCGCCGATTCGTCGATGGAGTCGCTGGCCAAGCTGAAGCCTGTCTTCGCCGCCAAGGGTTCCGTCACGGCCGCCAACAGCTCGCAGATGTCCGATGGCGCCGGCGCGCTCTTGATCGTCAGCGAAAAAATCCTGCGCGAGCACAACCTGACCCCGCTGGCGAAATTCTCCTCGTTCGCCGTGCGCGGCGTGCCGCCGGAAATCATGGGCATCGGCCCTAAATTCGCCATCCCGGCAGCATGCGCCGCCGCCGGCATCACGCAAGACCAGCTGGACTGGATCGAGCTGAACGAAGCGTTTGCCGCGCAAGCCCTGGCCGTCATCGGCGACCTGGGCCTGGACCCATCGAAGGTCAATCCGATGGGCGGCGCGATCGCCCTGGGCCACCCGCTGGGCGCCACCGGTGCCATCCGCGCCGCCACCGTCATTCACGCACTGCAGCGCACCAAGCAGAAGTACGGCATGGTCACGATGTGCGTGGGCGCCGGCATGGGCGCAGCAGGAATCTTTGAACGCGTTTAAGTTCGACGGACTAAAGCAGTAAAACAGGGCGCTGTGGGATGACTCCGGCGCCCTTTATTTTTTGGAGACGACATGGATATTTTGTGCAGCAAGAGCGAGGGCATCCTGACCCTGGAATTCAACCGCCTGGAACGCAAGAATGCGATCACGGGTGCCATGTACCAGACCCTGGCCGATGCGCTGGTGGCGGCCGAGACGGACGATGAAGTGCGCGCCATCCTGATCTGCGGCAAGCGCGAGATTTTCACGGCCGGTAATGACCTCGATGACTTCATGAAGACGGCGCGCCCGAAGGATGGTTCGCTCGACCATGACCGTCCCGTGTTCCAGTTCATGCGCGCCCTGTACGGCAGCAGCAAGCCCGTAGTGGCCGCCGTCTCCGGCCCCGCCATCGGCATCGGCACCACTTTGCTGATGCACTGCGACCTGGTCTACGCGGCCGACAACGCCAGCTTCTCGATGCCGTTCACGCAGCTGGGCCTGTGTCCGGAATTCGGCTCCAGCCTGCTGCTCACGCAACTGGCCGGCTACCCGCGCGCGGCGGAAAAATTGATGCTGGGCGAGTCGTTCCCGGCGCAAGAAGCGCTGGAAATGGGCCTGGTGTCGAAGGTCGTGCCCCTGTACGACCTGATGACATTCGCGCAAGGCCAGGCCGCCAAGCTGGTGGCCCTGCCAGCCGCCTCGATCCGCGCCACCAAGCGCCTGATGAAGCAAAGCCGCATGGAACCGATGAAGGCCGCCATCGCCGACGAAAATAAACTGTTCAGCGCCATGCTGGGCGGCGCCGAGGCGAAAGAAGCGTTTACTGCCTTCTTTGAAAAGCGCAAGCCGGATTTCAAGAAGTTTGCCTAGGTTTCAGCAAGCGAACCCAAATGCGGCACAGCCGGGGTCAGACCCTCAGGGTGTTTTGTCGGCAGACATGGGTAACGCTTTGTCGGGAGACATAGGTTACACATCCGACTGCCGGGGTCAGACCCCCGCGTCCGTTAGCGCAAGCCTCTGAGTTGGCGGCCTTGAGGGTCTGACCCCAGAATTTTCTTCTGGGCTCAACTTATTCTAGACGACTGGTCTAATTGTGCTACAATGCCTCGCATGAAAGCTGAATACACGGACGTGCGCCAGCACATTATCGACCAGGGCAAGGCCATCATCACGCGTAAAGGCTTTGCCGGCGTGGGGCTGAACGAGATCCTGTCGGCCGCGGACGTGCCCAAGGGCTCGTTCTACCATTACTTCAAGTCCAAGGAATTGTTTGGCGAGGCAATGCTGGAAGATTACGTCACCGGTTATCTGGCGGAAATGGAAGGCGTGCTGGGCCTGCCGGGCCGGAACGCGGCGCAGGCGCTGATGGCGTATTGGGCCAGCTGGACCAGCGAAAGCCTTGACGGCAGCGGTTGCGACTGCCGTTGCCTGGTGGTCAAGCTGAGTAGCGAAGTGGCCGACATGTCGGAGCCGATGCGCGTGGCGCTGCTCGACGGCACCCACCGCATCATCGCCAGGCTGGCCCTGGCCATCGCGCGGGGCAGGGTAGACGATTCCCTGCCATCCGTGGCCGATCCGGCGCAGATGGCAGCCACCTTGTACCAGCTGTGGCTGGGCGCGGCCATGCTGACCAAGCTGCGGCGCGACGCCAGCGCCCTGCAAACGGCATGGCGGGCGACCCTGGACATGCTGCAGCTGCCGGCGGATATGGCTGCCACGCACTGAAGCAGGCCGGCTACTAAAGCGGCCAAGTTACCGAAGCGGCCAAGTTACTGAAAGGCAAGGTAATGAAAGGCAAGGTACTGAAGCATGCAGCGATGGCAGGCGCAAGCGGGTGCCATCGCGAGTGTGAGCGCGGATGACGCTACTGTCCGCGTTTTTTTGAATTGATTTATAGACGACCAGTCTAATAATAATGGAGCTACTGATGAAAAATTTTGAATTCCATAACCCGACGAAGATCGTCTTCGGCGCCGATACCGTCGCCAAATTGTCCACCCTGGTGCCGCATGACGCACGCGTGCTGATTTTGTACGGCGGCGCCAGCGCGGAAAAGACCGGCACCCTGGCCGAGGTGCGCGCTGCTCTTGCGCAGGGCCAGCGCAGCGTGCAGGAGTTTGGCGGCATCGAACCGAATCCCAGCTATGAAACCCTGATGCGCGCCGTGGCCCTGGTGCGCAGTGAAAAAAGTGACTTCCTGCTGGCCGTCGGCGGCGGCTCGGTGATCGACGGCACCAAGTTCGTCGCCGCCGCTGCCCTGTATGACGGCGAGCCGTGGGAAATCGCCGAGCGCGGCGGCGCCAATGTGCAGCGTGCCCTGCCGTTCGGCACGGTGCTGACCTTGCCGGCCACGGGGTCGGAAATGAACAGCGGCGGCGTGGTGACGAAAAAAGCCACGCATGACAAGCTGAGTTTCCGCAACCCGCTGCTGTACCCGCAATTCTCCGTGCTCGATCCCAGCAAGACCTTCACCTTGCCGGCCACGCAGGTGGCCAATGGCGTGGTCGACGCTTTTGTGCACACGACGGAACAGTATCTGACCTATCCGGTGCAGGCCATGGTGCAGGACCGCTTTGCCGAAGGCTTGCTGCAAACCCTGGTCGAGATCGCGCCGCAGGCCGTCGCCTCGCCCGACGATTACACCACGCGCGCCAATCTGATGTGGACGGCCACCCTGGCCCTGAATGGCCTGATCGGCGCCGGCGTGCCGCAGGACTGGGCCACCCACATGATCGGCCACGAACTGACGGCCCTGTACGACATCGACCATGCGCGTACCCTGGCGCTGGTGCTGCCTGCGCTGCTGGACGTACAGCGCGAACAGAAACGCGGCAAGTTGCTACAGTATGGCGAACGTGTCTGGAACATCACGCAAGGCAGCGAGGACGAACGCATCGATGCCGCCATCGCCCGTACGCGCGCCTTCTTTGAAGGGCTGGGCATCCCGACCCGTTTGTCGGCCTATCAGTTGGGCCAGGAAGCGGTGGAAGCGGTACTGAAGCAATTGGAAGTACATGGCATGACCGCACTGGGCGAACACCGCGATATCGACCTCGCGCGCAGCCGCCGCATTCTCGAAGCAGCACTGTAATCCTCACCCCGCAAGCTCACTGAAAAGGAAACAAGATGAACATTCTGATGGTACTGACCTCGCACGACCAACTGGGCGACACCGGCAAGAAAACCGGCTTCTGGCTGGAAGAATTCGCCGCTCCTTATTACGCGTTGAAAGAAGCGGGCGCCACGCTGACGGTGGTCTCGCCGCTGGGCGGCCAGCCGCCGCTGGATCCGAAAAGCGACGAACCGGAGTCGCAAACGGATGCCACGCGCCGCTTCAAGCAGGACGCCGATGCGCAAGCCGTGCTGGCCAATACGGGCAAGCTGGCCGACGTGAAGGTGGCCGATTTTGACGCCGTGTTCTACCCGGGCGGCCATGGCCCATTGTGGGACCTGGCTGAAGACCCGCATTCGATCGCGCTGATCGAGCAGATGATCGCCGCCGGAAAACCGGTCGCCGCCGTCTGCCACGCGCCCGGCGTGCTGCGCCACGTGAAGGCGGCCGATGGCACGCCGCTGGTGCGCGGCAAGCAGGTGACAGGCTTTACGAATACGGAGGAAGAGGCCGTCGGCTTGACGGCCATCGTGCCCTTCCTCGTCGAGGACATGCTCAAGCAAAACGGCGGTGTTTACTCCAAGCTGGGCGACTGGCAGCCGTACGCCGTCACCGATGGCTTGCTGGTCACGGGCCAGAATCCGGCATCGTCGGAAGCGGCTGCCCAGGCGCTGCTCAAGCTGCTGGCTTGATGGCCTGAGGCCCTGCCGGTGCGCGAGGCGGACAGGCAGGGCCTGGGTGGGCCCGGACTCTTCATGCTGCGGCGGCCATGCCCGCCAGGATCAGGCCGACCGATGCATGCCAGGTAGTTTCGCTGGCCGGCCTGCCCGCCAGCGCATAACCGTGCAGGAAATCGACGAGCGTATCGCACCCGCGCTGCCGGGTTTTGCTGTCCAGTTCGAGGCCGTCGAGGGCCTGCTCAAACAGCGCCGCAAAGCGTTCGGCCACGTCGGCTTGCGTCACCAGTCCGCGCGCCATCAGGCGCACGAAATACGGCGTGGCGCTGACCAGTTCCAGATATAGCGCGCATAGCGCGAGTACGCGCCGTGGCGGCGCCTGGCGCCGCGTAAACGGCGGCTGCGCCGGATCGAGCGCGGTAAAACGCGCCGCCATCAATGCCAGCAATAATTCCTCTTTCCCCGCATAGTAGTGATACAGGGCCATGGTGTCGACGCCCAGCTTCTGCGCCAGCGCGCGCAGCGAGAACGCTTCGCCTTGCTCCTCCAGCAGGGGCAAAGCCGCCTGCAGGATGCTGGCGCTGTCCAGCGCGGGCGCGGCGCGGCGTGGCCGCCCGGCGCGGCGCACGGCAGGTTCGATGGCTTGAAGTTTTTTGGTTTTCATGGGCATAATTCTACACCGTAGAATTAAATGAAGGAATATCCATGAACCTGCCTATTGTCAGTGTTTTTCTCGGCACCAGCATCGACGGCTGTATCGCGGGAGAGGATGGCGACCTATCCTGGCTGGCCGAACTGGCGCCCGATTCGCCCGAGGCCACCGGCTACACGGCCTTGATGGAGCAAGTCGATACCTTGCTGATCGGCCGCACCACCTATGACGCCGTGCTGGGCTTCGAACCATGGCCGTATGCGGGCAAGCGCGTGGTGGTACTCAGCCACCGCGACTTCGTGCCGCGCCACGGGGAAACGCGCCGCGAAGGCAGCGTGCGGGACGTGCTGGAGGCGTTGGCTGGGGAGGGCTGCCGCCACGTGTATCTGGACGGCGGCGCCGTCATCCGCGCCGGTTTGCGCGAAGGCGTCATCGACAGCCTGACCTTGTCCGTGCTGCCTGTGGTGCTGGGGCGCGGCGTGCGCCTGTTCGAAGATGGCTTGCCGCGCAGCGACTGGCGGCTCGATGGCACGCGCCAGCTGCCCAGCGGCGTGGTGCAGCTGCGCTACCGCAAAAATTAAGCCACGTTGGCCAGTTCGACGATAAAGCCTGTGTCAAAAGCTTCGTTCTCGGGCGTGCCATCCGGCCGCTTGTAGCCGCACGGGTTGCAGACCACGCGGCAGTCCTGGATGCGGTAGTCGAGCGAGGCGTGCATGTGGCCATGCACCCACAGGTCCGCTTGCGCCACCATTGCATCAAGCTGCGAGGCAAACGCGGGCGAGCCCAAGTTCGTTGCGTATTGCTCTTCCACCGACAGCATCGACGGCGCCATGTGCGTGATGACCACCGTCCTGCCATTGAAGGGCTGCGCCAGCTGCTGTTGCAGCCAGGCCTTGTGTTGCGCGTGCAGTTGCGCCGTGTCGGCCGCGCACAGCAGGCGTGGCGTGTCGCCGCCCGTGCTGATGCGCTGGTAGTCGGGCATGTAGCTTTGCGCCGCATTCAAGGCTTCTTCCTGGCGCTCCGCGCCGAACAGCAGGAAGTCCGTCCACAGCGTCGCGCCGAGGAAGCGCACGCCGTTCAATTCCACGGCGTCGCCGTCGAGCAGGCGGATGCTGGCGCCGTGCGCATTGGCGCTGGCGCAGGCCTCGCGCACGGCGTCCTGCATGTGTTCGAGCTGGTGGCCGTAGCCTTCGTGGTTGCCGTGCACGTACAGCACGGGCAGGGCGCCAAAAGTGCGCGCGGCCCAGGCGATGGCATTGTTGCCCGTGTCAATGTCGCCGGCCAGGATCACCACGTCGGGGCGGCTGGCGGCAAGGTCGATGGCTGGGGTGTCGTCACCCCAGACTTCCAGGTGCAGGTCGGACAGGATCAGCAGACGCATGGCGATAGGGGAGCAGTGAACGGGCCTCTATCGTAGCGCAAACGGGCGGCCGCGCGGCGGCGTGCTTGACCGCGTGCGGCCGCCGACGTTACCCTGTGGCATCGCCCACCGCCATTGCACACTTACTTCTGGAGCCGCATGCAGCCCTTTTTCTTTCCCAAGACCTTGTTGAGTATCGCCCTGGCCGCCGCGCCGCTGGCATCCACCGCGCAGGTGGCCGCGCCCGCAGCTGATCCACTGACGCAGCCGATCGCCTCGCCGTACGCGGAGCAGTGGAACCGCCCGCAACAGCCGGCGCGCATCCATGGCGACACGTATTACGTGGGCGTGGGCGGCTTGAGCGCTGTGCTGATCGACACGCGCGACGGCTTGATCCTCATCGACGGCGCGCTGCCGCAGTCGGTGGCGGCCATCGAGGAACATATCCTCGAGCTGGGCTTTCGCGTGCAGGACATCAAGTTCATCCTGAATACGGAAGCGCACTTCGACCATTCGGGCGGCATCGCCGCGCTGGCGCGCGACAGCGGCGCGCAAGTCGTCGCCAGCCCGCTGGGCGCGCAGGCGCTACGCGCGGGCAAGGTGCTCGACACGGATCCGCAGGCGGGCGCAATCGATGCCATGCCGGCCGTTGAAAACGTGCGCGAGATCGCCGATGGCGAGACCCTGCGCCTGGGCGGCGTGACGGTGACGGCACGCTATACGCCCGGCCATACGCCGGGCAGCACCAGCTGGACCTGGGTCTCGTGCGAGGATGCGGCAGGCGATGATTGCCTGAACGTGGTGTTCGGCGCCAGCCTCACGCCGGTGGGCGCCGGTGATTTCCACTTCAGTGGCGATGCGGATCATGCCGACATGACACCGGCCTTCCGCCGCACCATGCGTGACTTCGCCAAACTGCCCTGCGATATCCTGATCTCGGCCCACCCCGACCATTCCGGCGCCGATGAAAAACTCAGGCGTCTGCTGGAAGGCGCCACGCCGAATCCCTTCATCGATGCGCAGGCGTGCCGCGATTATGCGGCCAGGAATGAAGCCAAGCTCGATGCGCGCATCGCCAAGGAAAAAGCCAGGCAGAAAGCCCAGGAAACTGCCAAGGATGGCGAGGCTGCGACAAAATAACAACGTTGGCGCATTCGCCATGCAAAGCGGTTGACGCACTGCAGCATCCGGTGCAGAATCAATGTCCGTAGTGCAGATTAACCCAACAAAAAGAAAGGATCCCCATGTTCGAGCTGGCTGGCAGCAAATTGTTCTACCACTAGCCCCGTGCATGACGCTCGGGGCCATCGGCATCTTGCCGGTCCCGAGCCGGTGTCCTTGAAAACCCCGGTGAGGAAACTCGCCGGGGTTTTTTGCTTTACCAGCACCCCGGCATAACGACAAACCCAAGGAATACCGTTATGCCCATTCATCAGACCTTGCACGGCGCCCGGGTGCCCGTGCATATTTTTACCGACGATATCGATGCGCAGGCGCTGCGCCAGCTGCAGCATATCGCCAGCCTGCCCATCGTCCATCCGCATGTGGCGGCCATGCCTGACGTGCATGCCGGCACCGGCGCCACCGTCGGCAGTGTGATCCCCACGCGCGGCGCCATCATCCCGGCCGCCGTGGGCGTGGACATCGGCTGCGGCATGAACACCGTGCGCACCACCCTGACGGCCAGCGACCTGCCCGACAACCTGGCGCGCCTGCGCAGCGCCATCGAAGCGGAGGTCCCCGTCGGCTTCGAGCAGCATGACTGGAGCCGCGTACAGGGCTCGCGCCATGCGCGCGCCGCGCGCCCCCTCGCCGGCCGCCTGGAGCACATCGTCGAGCGCCATCGCGGCATCGCCAAGATGCTGCGCCAGTTCGAGCGCACGTGGATCTGCCAGGCCGGCACGCTCGGTGGCGGCAACCATTTTATTGAAATCTGCCTCGATGAGGAGCAGCGCGTGTGGGTCATGCTGCATTCGGGTTCGCGCGGCATCGGCAATGCGATCGGCCGCTATTTCATCCCCGCCGCGCAGAAGGACATGCGGCGCCACCAGCTGCAGCTGCCGGACGCGGACCTGGCCTACCTGAGTGCAGGCTCGACGGTGTTCGATGACTATGTGGAAGCGGTGGACTGGGCGCAGGATTACGCACTGCTCAACCGCGGCGAGATGATGCGCCGCGTGCTCGACGTGCTGGCGAAGTTCGCGCCGCCGTTCCAGCTCGACGGGGAAGCCATCAACTGCCACCACAACTACATCGCGCGCGAAACGCATGGCCATGAGGACTTGTACGTGACGCGCAAGGGCGCCATTTCGGCACGGCAGGGGGAGCTGGGCATCATCCCCGGCAGCATGGGTGCGCGCAGCTTCATCGTGCGCGGCAAGGGCAATCCCGCATCGTTCTGCTCCTGCTCGCACGGGGCGGGGCGCAGCATGAGCCGCAGCGAGGCAAAGCGCCGCTACGACCGCTTCGACCTGGCCGAGCAGACTGCCGGCATCGAATGCCGCAAGGACGGCGGCGTGGTCGACGAGATTCCGGCAGCGTATAAAAATATCGACGCCGTCATGGCGCACCAGAGCGACCTGGTGGAAGTGGTGCATACCTTGCACCAGGTCGTCTGCATCAAGGGCTGAAAGGAGAAAACATGAAAATCAAGCTAAAAACCACGCCCAAGCCGCGCAATCGGCTGGTGGCGGCGGCGAAAC
>NZ_NRDQ01000100.1 GCF_002878455.1 Janthinobacterium sp. AD80 | reverse complement strand
CCCTGGTGCCGGCCAATTGCGGCTTCGACGTGGACTGGAGCAGCCATTTCAGCAGCCGCCATGCGGGCGAACCGCTGACGACGGTGGCCATCTCGGCGCGCAACATCGATAACTGCATGATCAAGCGCCAGGGCCAGTTCGTCATCACCGAAGGCGGCGTGGAAGGCAGCCTGATTTATGCGCTGTCGGCCGCGCTGCGCGAGCAGATCGCCGCCGAGGGCAGCACCACCATCTGGCTCGACCTGGCGCCCGACCACACGCATGAACGCGTGTTCGAGGAAGTGACGCGCCCGCGCGGTTCGCGTTCCATGTCCAGCCACCTGAACAGCCGCCTGGGCATCAAGGGCGTGAAATCGGGCTTGCTGCGCGAATGCCTGAGCGCGGCCGATTTTGCCGATGCAGCCAGACTGGCGGACGCCATCAAGCTGCTGCCCGTCACCTTGCGGCGCCCGCGGCCCATCGATGAAGCCATCAGCAGCGCCGGCGGCGTGGCGTTCGACGGCATCGACGGCAGCATGCTGCGCGCCATGCCGGGCGTCTTCGTGGCGGGAGAAATGCTGGACTGGGAAGCGCCGACGGGCGGCTACCTGCTGACGGCCTGCCTGGCGCAAGGCAAGGCGGCAGGCGAGCAGGCGGTGCGTTGGCTGGAAGAGAATTCTTGAAATCACAGCGGCATTGAATCGTTTGCGCCACGACGTCGTTCACACTCGTAGCGAGCGGCCCCGAGTTGTGGCTGAGAAGCGCAGCTGTATGCGAGTACGGGGCCGCCGAGGCAGCGAGCATCGCCAGCCGCAAATCGCGCCGCGTAGCAGATTGTGAGCGGCTGTCCTCGTCAATGCCAGATGATGTCGCCTGAACCGCTTTTTTGCGCTTCGCGCTGGCGCGGGTTGCCGTAGACGTGGATGTCGCCGCTGCCGCGCAGGGTCAGGTTGGCGGCGTCGCGCACGAACAGGCTGCTTTGGCCCGAGCCCTGCAGGCTGACGCTGGCCTTGTCGGCGGCCAGGTGCTCGGCATCGATATCTCCCGAACCGCTCAGGTCGGCGCGCACGAACTTGGTATTGCCGCTGGCCGAGATGCGGCCAGAACCCACCATTTCCAGCACCACGCTGTCGCTGTTGCCCGCATTGATGTCGAGGTCGCCGCTGCCGTTGACGGTGGCTTGCACCTGCTTGTAGCGGCCCGTGAAGCTGACGTTGCCCGAACCCATCAATTCCAGGATAAAACTGTCGCCGGAAAATCCCGTGACCTTGCTGTCGCCATTGCCATGCACATCCAGGCGCACGAGGGCGGGCAGCACCAGTTCCACCTGCAGCGGCTGGCGATGGTGGAAGAGCATGCCTTTCGGGCCGATATGCAGGGTCGTGCCGTCGGCGCTGGTGTCCACGTTCGACAGCAAGCGCTGTTCGCCGCTGACTTTCAGCGAGGGCGTGGCGCCGCGGCGCAGCACCAGGTCGATGGGGCCGGCCAGGTCGATGCTGGTGATATTTGCAGCAATGGGCCGCGTTTCACTGCGCACGGCCCGTCCGGCAGCGCTGCTGGGACTGCTGATGCCCTTGGCGCGCAGCGCCGCATACGACATGGCGATCAGGACCAGGGCCAGCAGGAACATGGACAGGCCAACTTTGAGCAAGCGTTTCATGGCAGCCTTTCTAGTGACCTTTGAGCAGGGAAACATTCATGGCGGTGTAGCGCCTGATGCCGATCAGGGTATAGCGCGTGACCACCAGACTGAGCAGAAAGATGGCGATGCCGCCCAATAACATGCCCATGCCGAAGACGGTTTGCGTGGTGCGCGCATCGCGGTCCATGTCGGTCGAGATGCGGATGCCGCTGCCGGCCAGCGCCTCGGCCCGTTCGATCACGCGCGACGAGGCGCTGGCCGATGCAGCCTCGGCGTCATCCTGGACGGGGCCGGGCACATGCTGCACCCGAATGCCCGTGTCGCCGATGGTGATGCGTGTTTCGCGGCGGGGGTCGCCATCGGCATCGTCGTCCTGGATGAAGATGTGGCGCATGGGGCCGTCGAGCACCAGTTCGTTGGCGCCGGACAAGCCGCTGGCCGTGATGGCGATGCCGCCCAGATAAAAGCTCAGGCCCACGGCATACAGGGTGGCCAGCAGGGCCGCATACACTGCGGCGGGCACGACCATGAACAGGTTGAAAATGGCCAGTCCCACCAGCGAGACGAGCAGGCGCAGCAGGTTGACGGGGTTTTTTTTCTGCTCGAAGGCCTGGCGATGGGTGCTGGTGCGCAAGGTCATGGCGATCTTCTTCGGATCACCGAGGTCGTCGGCAACTTCCTGCTCGCTGCGGCCGGCCGCCGCCCCTTCGATGAACGTCTGTTCGTAGTAATCGAGCGTCTTGGCCACCAGGTCCGGTGGCAAGCCCGCCAGTGCGCGCCGCAGCGCGTCGAGATAGTCTTGCTTGTTCATCATATTTTTCCTGTCCTCCCGTATGCCGCTCAGCCGACTGCCGCCAGCAGCATGCTGGCTTGGCTCAGCAGCAAGGGGGCATGCTGCGTCTGTTGTACCTGTTGCACTTGCTGCACGTCAATGACGAGCACGGTGGCCACGGCCACGAGCGCCAGCAGCGCCACGGCTTTCAAGCTGTTTTTCAGGTGCAAGGTGGTGTGCATGGTGGTCCTCGTGGCGTGCGGTTGGTCGATGGTCAGACTGTACCCAAGCACGGCAGTGCGCACCAGCGCGGTGCGACAGAATGCAATTTGGCGGGGCTCAGCGACACCAGGGCGGGATGCACCGTCAAGTCTACTTTGCCAATTTCCCGGCCTGCACCCTTGCACGCACGGCCTTGGCCGCCGCCACGCCGCTGCGCACGGCGCCTTCGATGGTGGCCGGATAGTCGAGCGTGCGGTCGTCGCCGGCCGTGTAGTCGCCGGCCAGCAGCAGGCCAGGCACGCCGCTGGCATTGCCCGGACGCGCCAGGTCGGGCGTGCAGGCAAAGGTGGCGCGCTTTTCCGTGATCAGCTGGGTCCACAGGGGCTGCGCCAGTTCGGGACGGCGTAACACTTGCGCCAGTTGTGCCGCGATGGCTTGCGCCAGCGCTCCGTGGCCTTGCTCGGCGGCAGGGCCGGAGGCGCTGATGACGACGGCCAGCAAGCCCGCCTGCTGGCTGTCGAGCTGGCCACGGTCGAAGACAAACTGGCCCCAGTGGCCGCTCTCCGGCGCATCGGCCAGCGCATGCATAGGCAGGTCCAGGCGCACATCGGGCGCGTATTGCAGGTAGCAGGTGCTGATCGCTTCCGGGGTCAATGCTTGCATCTGGGTAATGACGGCGTCCAGGCGCGCATCGTGCACGCCTTGCAGCAGGCTGGCCGCCTGCGCGCAAGGCGTGGCGAGCACGACGCCGTCGAAGGCCTCGTCATCGTCGAGCCGCCAGCGCCCGCCAGGCAGCGCTTGCAGGGCATCGACCTTGGCGCCCAGGCGCACGCTGCCGCCATGTTGTTCCACGTAGCGGGCGGCCGCCTCGGGAAACAGGGCGGAGAGGTCCGCTTTCGGGATCAGCATGTCGGAAGCGCGGCGACGCGATGCGCCCAGGCTGTCGCGCAGCACATTGATGAAGACGCGCGCCGAGGCCCGCTCGGGCGGCGTGTTCAGGGCTGCCAGGCACAGCGGATGCCACATCAGGCGGTTTAATTGCTGCGTCTGGTCGAAGCGCTGCAGCAGTTCGCTGACCGTGCAATCGTTGTACAGTTGCCAGCCCATCCACCGCATGGCCGTGGAAAAGCGCATCAATGCCAGCTTGTCGGCACGCGATAAACCCTTGGCGCGCAGCAAGGCCCACGCCAGGTGCAGGGGCGCGGGCAGGCACGGCGCGACGAAATCCATGCCGCCTGAGCCGGTCGGATAGCGCATCTGCAGGGGCAGGGTAAGAATGAGTTCGCTTGGATCCTGTCCCGCCAGCTTGATCAGGCGCAGGGTTTCCGTGTAGGCGCCCAGCAGGATATGCTGGCCGTTGTCGAGTACGGTATGCTCTTGCCCAACTGCTCGGTCGACCTTGCGCGCGCGGCCGCCCAGGGTGCGCGCCGCTTCGTAGACGGTGACGGCATGGCCGGCGCGCGCCATTTCCATGGCCGCCGCGCAGCCGGCCCAGCCGCCGCCGATGACGGCGTAGCGCTGTGTCACGCCAGGATCAGCCACGGACCCAGGTCTTCCATGCCAGCCACAGTTTGCGGATCGGGGTCAGGGAAATGCGCTGTTTCAGCACGTGATAGCCGTCGCGCTCGACTTCGTTGAGCAGGGTGCGGTAGATGGCGGCCATGATCAGGCCCGGGCGCTGGGCGCGGCGGTCCTCGGCCGGCAGCAGGGCGAAGGCTTCGTCGTACGCCTGTTGCGCGCGTGCCACCTGGAAACGCATGAGGTTTTCAAAGTTCTCGCTGTGGCGCGCGTTCAGCAAATCGGCCGCCGTCACATTGAACTGCTGCAATTCGCTGATCGGCAGGTAGATGCGCCCCTTGCGCGCATCTTCGCCCACGTCGCGGATGATGTTGGTCAGCTGGAAGGCATGGCCGAGCTTTTCCGCGTACAGCAGGGTTTCCGGGCGGGTCGCGCCAAAGATGCTGGCCGACAAGATGCCCACCACGCTGGCCACGTGCCAGCAATAGCGGCTCATGGCCTGGTAATCGAGGTAGCGCGTCTGGTTCAAGTCCATTTCCATGCCATCGATGATGGCTTGCAAATGCTTTTCTTCCAGTGCATAGATGTCCAGGTGCGGCTGCAGCGCGCGCATCACGGGATGCGTGGGATTGCCCTCGTACATGGCCCTGACTTCCTTGCGCCACCAGACCAGCTTGGTACGTGCCACGGCTTCGTCCGTGCATTCGTCGACCGTGTCGTCGACTTCGCGGCAGAAGGCGTACAGGGCCGTGATGGCCTTGCGGCGTTCGGCCGGCAGGAACAGGAAGCTGTAGTAGAAGCTGGAGCCGCTCTGGGCGGCCTTTTGTTGGCAGTATTCGTCGGGAGACATAGGCAAAAGAGCAAGGGTTGCAGATCGAAGCCGCTATTCTATCGCCTTACAGAGTGGGCGACGGGGGAAAAGCCGTTTTTACTTGCGTCTCTTGACGCAGGCTTTTGCGCGACATGCGCAGGGCGCGCCAGAAAATGATCAGCCAGTCGCGTTTCTCCAGCTTCGGGCGGCGGCGGAAGACGTCGTAATTGACGGCCTCGATGCTTTCGAGGATGCGCAGTCCCCCCTGGATCACCAGGCGCAGTTCCCAGCCGATGCGCCCGCGCAGGCGCAGGGCCAGCGGCGCGCCGGACAGCATCAGCGCCCGCGTGCGCGCCACTTCAAAACGCATCAGCGCGCTCCACTTGCCGTGCGCCTCGGGCCGCTCGAAGGCGGCGGGCGAGACGGCAAAGCGTGTCAGGTCTTCCATCGGCAGATAGATGCGTTCCTTTTGCTGGTCGATGGCGACGTCTTGCAGGAAATTAATTAGTTGCAAAGCTGAACATATCGCATCGGAATCGCGTACATTCTCTTCATCGGCCGCACCATACAGGTGCAGCATCAGCAGGCCTACGGGATTGGCGGAGCGGGCGCAGTAGTCGAGCACGTCTTCGTAGCAGGCATAGCGCGTCGTCTGCACATCCTGCTTGAAGGCCGACAATAAATCGTGGAACGGTTTCAGCGGCAACTGGTGTTTGGCGATGACGGCGGCCAGGCGCTCGAACATGGCGGCGCCGTCGCCCGCATGGCCTTCATGGCGGGCGATGCGGCCCAGCGCTTCTTCGTAGGCGTGCAGGGCGGCCAGGCGTTGGGCCGGCGTGGCGTCGCCTTCGTCGGCCAGGTCATCGGCGCTGCGGGCGAAAGCATAGATGGCTTCGACGGCAGGCACCAGGCGGCGCGGCAGTAAAAATGATGCTACAGGGAAATTCTCGTAATGGTCTACAGGCATGAACACACTTCTCTAGTCTTGCAGTTTTTGTCCGGTGCCGCGCAAAACCGCGGTGTTGCCGGACGTTGTACGTTTCAACATTAATGACGCAAAAGTCACTAAAAACTTTTCGTCGCGACTATAATTAATAACCAGAAAGTCATTAAGGGTGCAGCGCGCCCCGCCATGACCAGACCGATATTGTCACAAATTTAAGGATATCGCGTGCAAAAAAGTTTGGCTCACCCCCTACGGCAAGCAAAAAGTTTCTTCACGTAAAAATCTAACAGCCCGCATAGTAAAGGAAAATACCTTGTTTGCCCTGAAAACCCTGCGCCGCGAGACCGGCGCGCCAGCTCTTCCCGCCTTGCGGCTGATCGCCGCCGCTGCCCTGGCCACTGTTGTTGCCATGGCGCTGGCCGCCTGTTCCAAGCCGGTACCCAAGGTGGAAGATGTGCGTCCCGTGCGCGCGATCGTGTTAGCCAGCAGTAATGTTGACGTCAGTGCGGAGCTGGCGGGCGAGGTCGTGCCCCGCGTGGCGTCACAGCTGGGCTTTCGCGTGGGCGGCAAGATCGTCGCACGCAAGGTTGACGTGGGCGCAGCCGTCCGCAAGGGCCAGCTGCTGATGCAGCTCGACCCCGTCGACCTGCAACTGGCGCAGGCGCAGGCGAAGGCGGCGCTGGCCAGCGCGGAAACGAACCGCGACCTGGCGCGCGCCGAACTGAAGCGTTATCAGGACTTGCGCGAGAAAAATTTCGTCAGCCAGGCCGTGCTCGACAGCAAGGATGCTACCTACAAGGCGGCGCAGGCCAACGTGGAAGCAGCCCAGGCCGCCTACCGTGGCCAGGCCAACCAGTCCGGCTATGCCAGCCTGGCGGCGGATGCCGATGGCGTCGTCACGCGCATCGATGCGGAAGTGGGGCAGGTGGTCTCGCCCGGCACGCCCGTCGTGGTGGTGGCCAGGAGCGGCGAGAAGGAAGTCGTGATCGGCTTGCCGGAAGATAAGGTCGATACCTTGCGTCAGGTCAAGGATGTCGTGGTGCGCCTGTGGGCCGATCCGAAACAGGCGCTGCCGGGCAAGATCCGCGAAGTGTCGCCCGTGGCCGATCCGGCCACGCGCACCTATCTGGCCAAGGTCAGCATTCCGGACGCGCCGCAAGCCCGCCTGGGCATGACTGCCGTGGTGCAGTTCTCCTCGCAAACGGCGACGCCGCAGATCAAGGTGCCGCTGACGGCCCTGTTCAATGAGAAATCGCAAAGCTCCGTGTGGGTGGTGGAGAATGGCGCCGTGAAACTGGTGCCCGTCACTGTCGGCGGCGTGGCGGGCAACGAGTTGTTGCTGACCTCGGGCGTGAAGCCGGGCCAGACCGTGGTCACGGCCGGCGTCAACTTGCTCAAGCCAGGACAGAAAGTCACCATCCTCGGGGCGGAAACGGCCGCAGCGGCCGCGCCCGTCGCTTCCGCCATCACGGTTGGGGCCGCCAAATGAAGGGCGGCTTCAATCTGTCACGCTGGGCGCTGGAACACATACCGCTGACACGCTACCTGATGGCCGTGCTGCTGATCGGCGGCATGCTCAGCTATACCAGCCTGGGCCAGGACGAAGATCCGCCATTTACCTTCCGCGCCATGGTGCTGCAAGCGTACTGGCCGGGCGCCACGGCCCTGCAGATGGCCGAGCAGGTGACGGACAAGCTGGAAAAGAAGCTGCAGGAGACGCCGTATATCGATGAGATCACCAGCTATTCGAAGCCCGGCGAAACATTGATCTTGCTGGAATTGCGCGAATCGGCGCCGCCGAAGGAAACGGCCGCCGCCTGGTACCAGGTGCGCAAGAAGATCGGCGACATCAAGGGCACCTTGCCGTCCGGCGTGGTGGGCCCGTTCTTCAACGACGAGTTCGGCGACACGTATGGCTCCATCTTCGCCTTGTCCGGCGATGGTTTTACTTACGCGGAAATGAAGGATTACGCGGACAAGGTACGCCAGGAATTACTTGCCGTGGGACAGGTCTCGAAGGTGGAGCTGTTTGGCGTGCAGGATGAAAAGATCAATATCATCTTTTCGCACAAGAAATTTGCCCAGCTGGGCATTCCCTTCGATGCCATCGTGCAGCAATTGTCCGAGCAAAACTCCATCAACGCCACCGGCGTGCTGGTGACGCCGACGGACAACCTGCAAGTGCGGGTGACGGGCGCCATGGTTACCGTCAAGGATCTGGAAAACCTCGAGCTTCGCGCCAACGGCACCACCTTCCGCCTTGGCGACTTTGCCACGGTGAAACGTGAATTCGTCGATCCGCCGAAGGACAAGATGCGTTTCAACGGCAAGGAAGTGATCGGCCTGGGCGTGTCGATGGAAAAGGGCGGCAACATCATCGACATGGGCAAGGCCTTGCAAAAGACCGTCTCGCGCATGACGAGCGAGTTGCCAGTTGGCATAGAACTGCAGCGCGTGTCGAACCAGCCTGAAGCCGTGTCCGCTTCCGTGGGCGAGTTCGTGCACACCCTGATCGAAGCGATCCTGATTGTGCTGGCCGTCAGCTTTGTCGCGCTGGGCTTGCATACCAAGCCGCTGCGCATCGACGTGCGCCCCGGCCTGGTGGTGGCGCTGACCATTCCGCTGGTGCTGGCCGTCACTTTCCTGTGCATGCGCCTGCTCGACATCGATTTGCACAAGATTTCCCTGGGTGCCCTGATCATTGCGCTGGGCTTGCTGGTCGATGACGCCATCATTGCCGTTGAAATGATGGTGCGCAAGATGGAGGAGGGCATGTCGCGCTTCGACGCGGCTACCTTTGCCTACACGTCGACGGCCATGCCCATGCTGACGGGCACCCTGATCACGGTGGCGGGCTTTTTGCCCATCGGCCTGGCCAAGTCGACCGCAGGCGAATACACGTTTTCCCTGTTCTCCGTCAATGCACTGGCGCTGGTCATTTCCTGGGTGGTGGCCGTGGTGTTTACGCCTTACATCGGCCACATCTTGCTGAAGGTCAAGCCGCACGCACATAACGACCATGAACTGTTCGATACGCCGAACTTCCGCCGCTTCCGCCGCGCCGTGACCTGGTGCGTGGAATGGCGCAAGACGACGATTGCCGCCACCCTGGCCATCTTTGCGCTGGGCATCTACGGCTTTAATTTTATCGAGAAGCAGTTCTTCCCCGATTCCAGCCGGCCTGAACTGATGGTGGAGCTGTGGTCGCCGGAAGGCACGACCTTTGCCGCGAATGAAAAGCAGGTCAAGAAGTTCGAAGCGTTTGTCGGCAAGCTCGATGGCGTGGAAAGCGTGACCAGCTATGTGGGCACGGGCAGCCCCCGTTTCTACTTGCCGCTGGACCAGATCTTCCCGCAGACGAATGTGTCGCAAGTGGTGGTGTTGCCGAAGAGCCTGGCGGACCGCGAACGCTTGCGCCAGCAAATCGTCGACGTTTTCAAGAAGGATTTCCCGGAAGTGCGGGGACGTGTCAAGCTGTTGCCGAACGGACCGCCGGTGCCGTATCCGGTGCAGTTCCGCGTCACGGGGCCGGAAGTGGCTGGCGTGCGCGCCATTGCCGACCAGGTCAAGGACATCATGCGCGCCAATCCGAATACGCTGGGCGTGAATGACAACTGGAATGAATCGGTGAAAGTACTGCGCGATC
>NZ_NRDQ01000010.1 GCF_002878455.1 Janthinobacterium sp. AD80 | reverse complement strand
GGGCCGCATCCGCATCCCAGGCAAAACCAAAATAGGCACAGGACGCGGCCAGGCGCGCCAGGTGGTGCTCCTGCTGGCGGCAGCCATGGCCACGGCTGGCGTGCAGGGTCTCGAACAGCTCGAAGTCGTTCGTCAGGCCCGTCAGGAAGCGCGCCTTGAGCTGGCATTCCGCGAATTCATCGTGTGGTTCGCTGTCCAGCACGATGCCGGCGCCCACGCCCATCGCGCCGCGCCGGGTGCCATTCGCTCCTGGGGGCTGCAAGGCCAGGGTGCGGATCGGCACGGACATGCAGAAGTCGCCCACAGCGTGACCAGCGCCGGCGTCTGGCGGGTCGAACCAGCCGATGGCGCCCGTGTAGATGCCGCGCGGCGCCGGCTCCAGTTCGGCGATGATTTCCATGGTGCGCCGTTTCGGCGCACCCGTGATCGAGCCGCACGGATACAGGGCCTGGAAGATGTCGGCCAGGCTGGCATCCTCGCGCAGGCGCGCCTGCACGGTGGAGGTCATTTGCAGCACGCTGCTGTAGCGCGTCACCTGGAACAGCGCCGGCACCTTGACGGAACCCGTGACGGCGATGCGGCCGATGTCATTGCGCAGCAGGTCGACGATCATCAGGTTTTCCGCGCGGTTCTTCGGATCGGCAGACAGGGCGCTGGCGCGGCGCGCGTTTTCTTCCGCCTGTTCGGCTGGGGCGGCCGGCGCCGTACCCTTCATGGGCCGCGCCGTCAGCTCGCCCTGCGCATGGCGCACGAACAGTTCGGGCGACAGCGACAGCAGGGCGCCGCCATCGGGCAGCATCACCAGCGCGCCGTAGGGCACGGGCTGGCGCGCGCGCAGCCGCGCATACAGGGCCAGGGGCGAGCCGAAGGCGTCGAAGCGCAAGCGATACGTGTAGTTGACCTGATAGGTGTCGCCGGCCACGATGTAGTCGTGGATGCGCTTGAGCGCGCGCGTGAATCCGGCCTGGTCGACATTGGCGTCGATGCCGGCCACGCCGGCAGGTGCGGCTGTCGCCGGCGCGTGCTCCACCAGCCACTGCGCCACTTCGTCCTGCGACAGCTGCGTGCAGTGCTCGAAGACGAGTACCTGCGCCAGCGGCGGCGCGTCAACGCTGGCCGCGCGCGGCGGCATGGCCAGCAGGTGGGCACCGAGTTCGTAGCTGCACACGCTGACGGCGTACTGGCCGCGATCCAGGGCACCTTGCAGGCCTTCCAGCAGGGCCGGCCACTGTTGCCCCTCGGTGCACTGCAAGACCGCCGCCAGGCCCGTGTACAGGCGCGAACCGGCGCCGGGGGTGCTGGCGTCGTCGAGCAGGGCGAAACAGGCGGTAGGCATGGGCACAGCGACGGCGGTGATTTATCCCAGCAGCATGGCGATTTGCAGCGCCGCTTCCTGGGATGGATTGATCTTGAAGCCGCTCTTGGCGTAGCGGTGCCAGCGTCCGATGACGAAGCTGACGATCAGGGTGGCGCGCGCTGCCACTTCGCTTTCCTTGCCATGGCCTTCGGCCGCGGCCACGCGCAAGGCCTGCTTGAGCGCCAGTTCCACGCGGTCGTAGAACTGGTTCATGCGCACTTGCAGGCGCTCGTCTTCATTGACCAAGGCGTCGCCGATCAGCACGCGCGTCATGCCCGGATTGCTGATGGCGAAATTGAGCAGCATGCCGACGATGTCGCGCGTCTGCGTCATGCCGTCGCTGTGTTTTTCCGCGATCTGGTTGATCAGGCCGAAAACGCTCGACTCGATGAATTCGATCAGCCCTTCGAACATTTGCGCCTTGCTGGCGAAATGGCGGTACAGGGCCGCTTCCGATACGGTCAGTCTGGCCGCCAGTGCGGCGGTGGTGATCTTTTCGCCTTTCGGCTGCTCCAGCATTGCGGCGAGGGCCTGAAGAATTTGTAGCCTGCGTTGGCCCGGCGGTGTGCTTGCCATATTTTCTCTTGTCGTTAAAAAAAATGCTGCCTTGATGGGAAGGTCCGTCACCGCCGCTAGCGGTGCGGCTTCCGGTGTCAACCGGAGGCCCAGGAGTTCCCTTCAACGCAGACGGTGAAGGCGGCGTGCCAAATGCCGGACAGATTTTACTTTGACATCGACGTAAGCGGGGCGATTTAACGCCTTGGGCAGTTTTGCCACGCCGATCGGATCGGCCATTTTCAGGTATTGCGTGACCCAGGCCGTGCGCAGGCCCAGTCTTTTTGCGCCCTTCAGGTTGGCCAGCGTATCTTCCACCAGGATGCAGCGGCCGGGACGGATCTGATGTTTTCGCATCAGTTTGCGCAGCATCAGGGTTGATGGCTTGGGCCGCAGCTGGCGGTGCACCTGCATCGCCTCGATGGCGACGTGGTGTGAAAAGTGCTGGCGCAGTCCCAGGTGGCGCATCACGTCGCTCGAATAGCGCAGCGGCGCGTTGGTGAGTAAAATTTTACGGCCAGGCAGGCGCTTGAGTAAAGCCCCCAGTCCCCGCTCGGCGCGTATCATCGCCGGCAAATCGTCGAAGGCATGCGTCTCGTGCAGGAAATGCGCGGCCTGTACCTGGTGGTGCCTGACCATGCCCAGCAAGGTGGCGCCATAGCGGCGCCAGTAGGCCGCGCGCGCCGCATTGACGATGGCATCGTCGGCCGGCGTCACGCCGTCGCCCAGCACACGGGCAATATACGTATTCATATTGGCCGTGATGGTGGGGAAAATGGCATGCGAGGCATTGTGCAGCGTGTTGTCGAGGTCAAACAGCCAGACCGGCGACGAGCGGTTAAGATGGGGCACAGGCACAGGAGTCTTTAAGCAAAGATGAAAAATTCAACAATCAGGAAAACCATGCGACGCCAGATTATAGTGATGTTTTGCGGATTATTCTTGCTGCCCTTGCAGGCGGTCCGCGCCGAAGCGCCGCCCGTGGTGCAAAACCGGGGCGCCCTGTTCAAGGTGCAGGACGCCAGCCACACTCTGTATTTGTTCGGCACCATCCACGTCGGCGCCGCCGATTTTTACCCGCTCGAGCCGACCGTGACGCAGGCGCTGGAAGGCGCCGGCGCGCTGGCGCTGGAGATCGATCCTGGCGCCGATCCGCATAGCGCCATTCGCGCCGTGCTGAAATATGGCATGGAGGCGCCGGGCAGCAAGGTGCCGCCAGACTGCCGCCAGGCCCTGGCGCCGCGCCTGGCGCCGCTGCTGAAAAGATACGGCATCGCGCCTGAAGCTGTGGCGCCGATGAAGCCGTGGATGCTGGCCAGCATGCTGGCCATCGGCGAGTTTTCCACCCTCGGCTACCGCTCGGAGCTGGCGGTGGACAATTACCTGTCGCAGCAAGCCAAGGCGCGCAAGATCCCCGTGCTGGAACTCGAATCGATGGAAGGCCAGATGGCGCTGTTCGGCGCGATGACGCCGGCTGACCAGTGCCGCTTCCTCGAAGACGGCGTGGCCTCGATCGAAGACCAGGAGCAAAGCCAGGAAGCGCGCGAGATCGCCAATGCCTGGCGCACGGCCGACGCGGCCGCCTTCGACAAGCTGGCCGCCAAGGCGGCGACCGACCCCTCGTTCTCCGCGCAGTTCGTGCAAAAGGTGTTGCTCGATGGCCGCAATCCCGCCCTGGCCGACGGCATCGCCAGCCTGCTGTCGCGCGAAAAGTCCAGCCTGGCCGCCATCGGCGTGCTGCACCTGGTGGGAACGAAAAGCGTGCCTGAGCTGTTGCGCCAGAAGGGCTTGAAGGTCGAGCGGGTGTATTAGGGTAGCGCTAGCTCAGCCGCGCAACAACCGGCGGCAGAGCAGCTGGAAAAGTCTTCAGGACAAGGTGGACTGACGAAGACAGTACGAATGGTCGGCGAGGAAGGACAACGCTGCCATGGACAGTTTTACCATGGGGAGATGACGGCAGAGTAGATGAAAAGTGTTCAGGGCAAGGCGCCGAGACGAAGACAGTACGCATGGTCGGCGAGGCTAGGCAACGCAGCCATGGACATTTGAATTACGGGGAGATGACGGCAGAGCAGATGGAAAAGTGTTCAGGGCAAGGCGGACTGACGAAGACAGTACGAATGTACGGCGAGGAAGGACAACGCTGCCATGGACAGTTTTACAGCTGCGGGGAAAGGATACTGGTGCCCTTGACGTGGATCGAACACGTGGCCTCTCCCTTACCAAGGGAGTGCTCTACCACTGAGCTACAAGGGCAAATTAAAAGCGGCGCCAGGTGATCTGCGCCGCCAAACTACTCGCTGTGATGCATTGCGATTTTTTTAGTGCGAACGGATCATAGTACCAAAAGCCTGCTCGGTCAACACTTCCAGCAATAATGAGTGTTCGATGCGGCCATCGATGATGTGCACGGTGTTCACGCCGGACTTGGCGGCGTCGAGGGCGGAGGAGATCTTCGGCAGCATGCCGCCCGAGATCGTGCCATCGGCGAACATCTCGTCGATTTCGCGTGCCGACAGGTCGGTCACCAGATTGCCCTGCTTGTCCTGGACGCCGGCGATGTTGGTCATCATGATCAGCTTTTCCGCTTTCAGGATTTCCGCGATCTTGCCAGCCACTACGTCGGCGTTGATGTTGTAGGCCTGGCCATCCTGGCCGAAACCGATCGGCGAGATGATGGGAATGAAGGCGTCGTCCTGCAGCGCCTTGACGACGGCCGGGTTGATCGCGTCGATCTCGCCCACAAAACCGATGTCGAGGAATTCGCCCGGATGTTCGCGGTCCGGCATCTGCATCTTGCGCGCGCGGATCAAGCCGCCATCCTTGCCGGTCAGGCCGACGGCCTGGCCGCCGTAATGGTTGATCAGCATGACGATATCCTGCTGCACTTCGCCGCCCAGCACCCATTCCACCACTTCCATGGTTTCTTCATCGGTGATGCGCATGCCTTGTACAAACGTGCCTTGCTTGCCGATTTTTTTCAGCGCGTTGTCGATTTGCGGTCCGCCGCCGTGCACCACGACAGGGTTCATGCCGACCAGCTTGAGCAGGATGACGTCGCGCGCGAAGCCGTGCTTCAGGCGCTCGTCCGTCATGGCATTGCCACCGTATTTGATGACGATGGTCTTGCCGTGGAAATTGCGGATGTAGGGCAGGGCCTCGGCCAGAATCTGCGCCTTGATTTGCGGCGACACCGCCGTCAAGTCGTCATTCATGTCCAGGTTCAAGTTAGCTAGTTGATTCATGGCGAGTCCGGAAAATAGATTTGTGCGATTTTACAGGGAAGAAGAAAATCCTGGAGGCATTATAGGGCGATCTTGTTGTATTTTCCCTGATGATCCTATAGTCTGGCCCGATATGCCTCCCAGCCAGCCCTTTTACCCCCAGTTACATGTGCGACAGCCGCAATGCCGGCATGTCACACACTTGCCAATTCACACACAGCCATGAGCCAGTGCAGCCGTTGCGGCGCCACGTTCCAGTGTGGCCAGCTTGACCCGGACGCCAGCACGCCGTGCTGGTGCGTGGCCCTGCCGCCCGCCCTCCCCGTGCCCGGCAGCGCCGCCGCTGCCTGTTGGTGCCCCGCCTGCCTGCAAGCCCATATCGACGCATTGACGCCGCCTGAAAAAGACGCAACAGCCGCCAAATAAGCGCTTTGGCGCGCAAATCCTTTGCAAAAGACCTTGCATTTTGTAGGGGAATAGGGTCAGACTGCCGTTTTTAAGAATTTCTGATAGGAAACTGTCATGCGTTTCACGGATATCCGGATCGGCGTGCGCATCAACGCTGGCTATGCCATGCTGATCGTGCTGATGCTGGTCGTCATCGTCCTGTCGGGCAGCCGCATCTATGCGATCCGCGCCGAGACGGACAATATCCTGCAGCGCGACTGGGTCGCCGCCAAGGCCACCAGCAAGATCCACGCCCTGGCGCGCGAGGCGGCCACGCGCATCGCCAGCCTGCCGAGCCAGCACCAGCTGCCGCTGCGCCAGGCGAACCAGGAGCGCCTGGAGGCGATCAAGCTGGGCATCGACGAGCAGGTGCGCATCCTCGATGGCCTGAAGGCGCGCACCGAGGAGCGGCATCTGCTGGCGCAGATGCACCGCGCGCGCGCCGACTATTACGTTTCGCTGCAGGCGCTGTTCGCGCTGGTCGGGCAGGGTGACCAGGCCGGCGCGGAGCAGGCCATGCAGACGCAAACCTTGCCCGTGCTGGAAAAGGTGCTGCTGTACGTGGGCCAGCTCGACGACTTGCAGCAGCGGCAGATCGGCGACAGCGCGGCCAGGATACGCAACGATATCGACACCTCTCTTACCCTGATGGGCGGCATCGGCCTGGCCGCCTTGCTGGTCGGCCTGGCCTTTGCCTGGTCGGCCCGCTCGATCACGCGGCCGCTGGGCGAAGCGGTGGCGATCGCCACGCGCGTGGCCAATGGCGACTTCAGTTCCGCCATCGAAGTGACCTCGCGCGACGAGACGGGCGAATTGATGCAGGCGCTGAAAAACATGAGCACCAGCCTGGCCGTGGAGCAGGACTTGCGCCATGCCGTCGAGGTGGCCGAGGATGCGACCAAGATGAAGTCCGATTTCCTGGCGAATATGTCGCATGAAATCCGCACGCCGATGAACGGCATCATCGGCATGACGCATCTGGCGCTGCAGACGGAGCTCACGCCAACCCAGCGCAACTACCTCGAGAAGGTGGAATCGGCATCGAAGAACCTGCTGGCCATCATTGACGACATCCTCGATTTCTCGAAGATCGAGGCGGGCAAGATGGCCTTCGAGAAGGTCGATTTTTTCTTGGAAGACGTGCTGGCGCAGATCGCCGATCTGTCCGTGATGCGGGCCCAGGACAAGGGCCTGGAACTGCTGTTCGACGTCGCCGCCGACGTGCCCAACGCGCTGCAGGGCGACCCGCTGCGCCTGGGCCAGGTGTTGATCAATCTGACCAACAACGCCATCAAATTTACGGACAAGGGCGAGATCGTCGTCACCATCCGCCTGCAGCAGCGCGACGAGCATGCGGCCGTCCTGCGCGTGGCGGTGCGCGACACGGGTATCGGCCTGACGCCGGCCCAGCGCAGCAAATTGTTCCAGGCATTCACCCAGGCCGACACGTCGACCACGCGGCACCATGGCGGCACGGGACTGGGCCTGACCATCAGCAAGCGCCTGGTGGAAATGATGGAAGGCGAGATCGACCTGGAAAGCGAAGCAGGCGTGGGCAGCACCTTCTTCTTTACGGCCCGCTTCGGCCTGGCCGCCGTGCCGCGCGACAGCCAGCAGCCACTGCAGCACCAGCAGCAGTTCAAGGGGCTGCGCGTGCTGGTGGTGGACGACAATCCCAGCGCGCGCGAGATTTTCGTCAGCATGCTGTCGGCGCTGGGCTTCGAGGCCCGCGCCGTGTACAGCGGCGCGCTGGCCATCGGCGCCGTGGCGCAGGCGTGCGCCGAGGGGCGGCCATATGGCTTGCTGCTGATGGATTGGCGCATGCCCGACATGAATGGCCTCGATACCCTGGCCGCCATCCGCGCCGACGCCGCCGGCATCGACGCGACGCCGGCCTGCATCATGATCACCGCCTATCACCGCGAGGCGCTGCAGGAGGCGGCGCGCCAGCGCGACCTGCGGCTCGATGGCGTGCTGACCAAGCCGGTCAGCGCCTCGACCCTGCTCGACCAGATTGCCTTCGTGTTTGGCGGCGTGACGGGGCAGAGCCGCAAGACCCGGCGCCAGAGCAGCTACCGCGACGATGAGCGCGCCCTGCGCGGCGCCTGGCTGCTGCTGGTGGAAGACAATGAAGTCAATCAGGAAGTGGCGCAGCAGATTCTCAGCGATGCGGGCATCCGCGTCGATATCGCCGGCAATGGCGCCATCGCCCTGGCGAAGATCGCGGAAAACGCCTATGACGGCGTGCTGATGGATTGCCAGATGCCGGTGATGGACGGCTACCAGGCGACGCGCAAACTGCGCCAGGATCCCCGCTATTCGGACTTGCCCGTGATCGCCATGACGGCCAACGCCATGGTCGGCGACAAGGAAAAATGCCTGGATGCCGGCATGAACGATTTCATTGCCAAACCGATCGACGTGGCGCAGTTGTTCGGTACCCTGGCGCGCTGGATCGCGCCGGCCGAACCGCAGGACGACGCGCAGATGACGGTGGCGCAGCCGGAAGCGGAACTGCCCGCCATCGCCGGCCTGAAAATGGCCGAAGCCATGCGCCGCGTGGGCGGGAATGCCGCTTTGATGCGAAAATTGCTGGACCGGTTCGTGGAAACCCAGTTCGATGCCATGCTGCGCATCGCGACCGCCATCGAGAACAACCAGCTGGAAACGGCGATCCGCGAAGCGCATACGCTCAAGGGCCTGGCGGGCAATATCGGCGCCGGCGGCCTGGCCGACAGCGCCGCGCGGGTAGAGCATTTGCTCAGCCTCGGTTCGCATGACGGCTTGCCGCAGGCGCTGGCCGCCTGCACCCTGGCGCTTGATGAACTGGTGCCGAAGATCGTGCTGGCCATGCAGTCGCGTGCCGCCTCTGCGGAGCCGGCCGGCGCCGTGCCGGTGCCGGCACCAGTGGACCGCATGCGCCTGGAGGCCGGCTTGCGCGAGCTGTCGCAGCTGCTGCTGCAGGATGACGCGCAGGCCGTCAGGCATCTCGACGATTTCGGCCCCGTGCTGGTGGCGGCAGGCCAGGCGGAACACGCGCGCCAGCTGAAGCGCATGCTGGGACAATACGACTTCGAGGGCGCGCTGGCGCAGCTGGGCGAAGTGGCCGAGGCGCTGGAGCTGACACTGTGACAAGGACAGAAATGAAGAGCGAAGGAAGGGCATGAAAGCCTTGAATAGCAAGCCCACCATCCTGGTGGTGGATGACACGCCGGACAATATCGACCTGCTGCGCGCGGTGCTGGAAGGCGAGTACCGCACCAAGATCGCCGTCAATGGCGAGCGCGCGCTGAAGATCGCCGCTGGCAGCGACCAGCCCGATCTGATCCTGCTCGATATCATGATGCCGGGCATGAGCGGCTACGACGTGTGCCGCGCGCTGAAAGCCGATTCCGCCACCGCCGGCATCCCCGTGATTTTCGTCACCGCCATGAGCGAAGTGGCCGACGAGCAGCTGGGCCTGGCCATGGGCGCCGTCGACTACATCACCAAGCCGATTTCAGCGCCCATCGTGCTGGCGCGCATCAAGACCCAGCTGGGCATGAAGCAGATGCAGGATTTTTTGCGCGACCAGAACCATTACCTGGAAACGGAGGTGGAACGCCGGGTACAGGAAGTGGCGGCACTGCAGGATGTCACCATCCATGCCATGGCCTCGCTGGCCGAGACGCGCGACAGCGAAACGGGCAACCACATCCGCCGCACCTCGCACTACCTGAAGGCACTGGCTGAAAAGGTGCGCGACCTGCCGCGCTTCCGTGATTTTTTGACGGACAAGAATATCGCGCTGTTATTCAAGACGGCGCCGCTGCACGACATCGGCAAGGTGGGCATCCCCGATCATATCCTGCTCAAGCCGGGCCGCTTCGAGCCGCATGAAATGGCCATCATGAAGACGCATACGACCCTCGGGCGCGACGCCATCCTGGCGGCCGAACATGAACTGGGCATCGAGGTCGATTTTCTCAAGTATGCGAAAGAGATCGCCTACAGCCATCATGAAAAATGGGATGGCAGCGGCTACCCGCAAGGGCTGGCGGGCGAGGCGATCCCGATCTCGGCGCGCCTGATGGCGCTGGCCGACGTATACGATGCCCTGATCAGCCGGCGCATCTACAAGCAGGGCATGGGCCATGCGCAGGCCGTGCAGATCATCAGCGAAGGACGCGGCACGCATTTCGACGCCGAGATCGTCGACGCCTTCCTGGCGATCCAGAACCAGTTCATCGCCATCTCGAACCGCTACGCCGACGGCGTCTGCGAGATCGCCGACAAGCAGCGGCAGATCGCGCCGTTCGTCGGCGCAAGCAGCTGACGGATCAGCTGACCGTCTTGAAAAAGCGCAGCATCTCGCGGCTGGCGTCCGGTCCTTTGCCATCGGTATAGCTGCCGCTGTCGCTGCCGCCCGACCACGCATGGCCGGCACCGTGAATGACCCAGTATTCCCCCAGCGGAGAACCGTCGGCCTGGCTGTGCGTGGTGCGCGTGTAGCGGTGGCCATTCGGTACGCTGCCATCGGTGGAGGCGGCCCTGGCGGCCTTGCCGCCCGCCTGGCTGCGCACGCCCTGGGCGATCAGTTCATCGCCATTGCGCAGGTTGACGGTGGTGTCGCGGTCGCCGTGGAAGACGATGATGGGCACGCCGCCTGCCGGCGCCTGGCGTTTCGGATTGGGCATGGCGCCGCCCTTCATGGCGGCCAGCGCCGACGGCAAGTCCTGCGCCGAGGCGAAGGGCAGGCCAGAATGCACGCCGACGGCGGCAAACAGTTCCGGATACAGGGTGCCGACGATGACGGCCATGGCGCCGCCCGCCGACAGGCCGGCAACGAACACTTCGCGTTCGTTGACCGGGTATTCGTCGATGACTTGCTGGGCGATGCCGGCAATCAGCGATGGTTCGCCCTGGTCGCGCTGCTGGTCGAGCGCATTGAACCAGTTCCAGCAGCGCGAGCTGTTGGCGCCCTGCGTCTGCGCCGGATAGACAACAAAGCATTCCTTCTCTTCGGCCAGCGCGTTCATCTGCGTGCCGGCGGCGAAATCGTCGGGATTCTGCGTACAGCCGTGCAGCATGACGATCAGCGGCATGGCCTGGCCATGGTAGCTGCTGGGGATATACAGCTTGTACGAACGCGTGCCCGCATGGTTGCGGTACACGCCGTCGATGAATTGGGCACCGGCCGGCACGTCGACCGGCGTGGCGGCAGGCGCATTGAAACCGGGCGGATGAAAATTCGGCAGTTCGAAGCTGGGCATGTCGAAGCTGTGCTGCCCCAGGCCGGCGGGCACGCCCAGGCGTGACATGAAATCCTGGGCGAACTCCTGCGCCGCCTGGGCGGGCGTGGGAGCGGCGGCAGGCGCTTCCTGCGCGGCGGCCGCTTGTGGCTGTGCGCCGGCTGCCGGCGCTGGCGGCGGCGCAGGTGGTGGATTAATGTCGCGCATCGGCTGCTGCTGCTGCTGCTGCGTGGCCGCCGCTTGCGGCGCCAGGCCGGCGGCGGACAGCGCCTGTTGAATGGCTTCGGTGGCGGCGGCAGGGCCGCTGCCCATCAGATTACGGGTTGCGGCGCGCATCTGCGCCAACATGTCTTGAGCTAGTTTCATGACCATCCTTAACGGTGCCGCGCATCGGCCGGGTCATCGCCGCGAACCAATACGCTAGTGAATTCGCCCTGCGAGCGCCGTCTTGACGACGGTGCTGGCGTGCAGGGCACCTAATACGAAGATCGACTCGATGGTGGCCAGTGCCAGTTCCACTGAGACGTCGCTGGCGATGCTGGCCAATCCCAGCACCTGTATCTGCAAGCGCTGACCGGCTGCCTGGATCGCTTCCAGGTCGGCGCGCGAATAATGCTGCATGCCCAGGACCAGGCTTTTACGCGCGACAGTTTGTTTCACCACGTCGGCGTGGGTGCCCAGCTGGTTGCGTATGGCCGTACGGATCAGATCCGTGCGGTTGGAATAAAATCCCTCCTGGACCAGCAGATCGATCTGCCCCAGGTCGATCAAGCCGAGATTGATCGTGATTTTTTCGGATTCCCCAATTTTGGGCTTGCTTTCTTGCTTGGCCATAAGTCTCCAGAACTCCCTGTGGCATCCAATTGCCATCTGCATGGATGGTAGTATAGTTCTGAAAGATCTCAAGTCAAGCAGGATTTGGCCTGGTCCGGCTGTAGGAGCGGCTGCCACAGAGTGAAAAGCCGGCAAAAAATAAATGTGCGGCAGATAGGTTTTTGATCATGCTTTCTGCTCAAAAATATAGCAGAAGAAACATTGCAGGGCGATGCCATCGCCGCGCCGGCACGGATTCGCGGCATAATGCATGCCTGTACACTCACCGATGCCGCTTCATGATGGTCGCTACCCCACCTCCGCCAGCCGTCCCGCCCTCCTTGCCGTCGCCGGTACCGTCGCCATGCGTCAGCCTGTGCAAGATGAACCGCAACAGCGGCTTGTGCGAAGGGTGTTTGCGCACGCTCGACGAGATCATTGCCTGGAGCAAGGCCGACGACGACTTCAAGCGCGCCGTCTGGGCCGAATTGCCGGGCCGCGAGTCGCTGCTCGATTTCGAACCCGACTACTGAGGTAGCCCATGCCGCGATCGCCAGCGCTTTTCCCCGATGCGATGCAGGTATTTGAACGCGGCTGGCTGTCGTCGAATAACATCCTGTTCCAGGGGCGGGACGAGACGGCGCTGATCGACAGCGGCTATGTCACGCACGCGCCGCAAACCCTGGCCCTGGTGCGCCACAGTCTCGATGGCCGTCCGCTGGACCGCCTGTTCAACACCCATCTGCACTCCGACCACTGCGGCGGCAACGCGCTGCTGCAAGGCGCATACGGCTGCCGCACGGCCATCCCCGTGACGGAGGCCGACAAGGTGCGCACCTGGGATGTCGACGCCCTCAGTTTCCAGGCCACGGGCCAGCAATGCCCGCGCTTCGGCTTTGACGCTACCCTCTCGCCCGGCGACATGCTGACTCTGGGCGACCTGGCCTGGCAGGCGCTGGGCGCGCCCGGCCACGATCCGCATTCGCTGATTTTCTATTGCGCCGACGAGGGCATTTTGATCTCCGCCGACGCGCTGTGGGAAAACGGCTTTGGCGTGATCTTCCCGGAACTCGATGGCGGCTCCGGCTTCATCGAGGCGCGCGCCACCCTTGACCTGATCGCCAGCCTGGACGTGCGCGTCGTCATCCCCGGCCACGGACGCCCATTCACGGATGCCGCCGGCGCCCTGCAGCGCGCCTGGTCGCGCCTCGATTACCTGGCGTCAGACCCGGTGCGCAATGCGCAGAACGCGGTGAAGGTGCTGCTGAAATTCCTGCTGCTGGAACGCCAGCGCATCGCCATCGCCGAGGTGCCGGCACTGTTGCGCGGCATGCCCATCTTCGAAGAGGCCAACCGGCGCTTCCTGCGCCAGGAGGTAAGCGCGCTGGCCGAGTGGGCCATTTCGCAATTGGTGAGGGCAGCGGCGGCACGTGTCGAGGGTGAGCACTTGCTTAATGATGGATAGCGCGGCATCGGATTAAATTCAGCACGATCGTACTTTTTCTGCACTATAATCGTTGCTCTGGTGTTTAATCCTTTTGTCCGATCCACTTTTCAGCGAGTCCGCCATGGCATTGCCTGCAGCGTTACAAAACCTCTCCTTACCCGTTATCGCGTCGCCGATGTTCATCGCCAGCGGCCCGGCCCTCGTCGCGGCGCAGTGCAAGGCCGGCATCGTCGGCTCCTTCCCTGCCCTGAACGCGCGTCCCGCTGAACTGCTCGACACCTGGCTCACCGAGCTGCAAGCCGAACTGGCCGCCTTCCAGGCCGCCAATCCCGACAAGAAAGTCGGGCCGATCGCCGTCAACCAGATCGTGCACCAGTCGAACGACCGCCTGGCGCATGACGTTGACGTGTGCGTGAAACACCGCATTCCCATCATCATTTCCTCGCTGCGCGCGCCGCCCAAGGAAATGCTCGACGCCATCCACAGCTATGGCGGCATCGTGCTGCATGACGTGATCTCGATCCGTCACGCGAAAAAGGCGCTGGAAGCAGGCGTCGATGGCCTGATCCTGGTGGCCACGGGCGCTGGCGGCCATGCAGGCACCCTGTCGCCGTTCGCGCTGGTGGGCGAAGTGCGCAAGTTCTTCGACGGTCCGCTGGCGCTGTCCGGCTCCATCGCCACGGGCGATGCCGTGCTGGCCGCGCAGGCCATGGGCGCCGACTTTGCCTATATCGGCTCGCGCTGGCTGGCGACCAAGGAATCGAACGTCAGCGACGGCTACCGCGACGCCATCGTCGATTCCAGCGCGGCGGACATCGTCTACACCAACCTGTTTACGGGCGTGCACGGCAATTACCTGAAAAAATCGATCGAAGCGGCCGGACTCGATCCGGAAGCCTTGCCGGAAGCGGACAAGAGCTCGATGAACTTCGGTTCGGGCAGCGCCAAGGCATGGCGCGACATCTGGGGCGCGGGCCAGGGCGTGGGCCTGATGGATGACGTGCCGACGGTGGCGGAGATGGTGGCGCGCCTGCAGGCCGAATACGATGCGGCGCGCGCGCGCTTGAAGCTGTAGCGTTGGTGGCGGTTGTCGGATTACGCGGCGTGCGCCGCTAATCCGAGCCACCAGATTTGTAACGCTGGTGGGTTTGTCGGATTACGCGCTGTGCGCTAATCCGAGCTACCAGTGCCCGGTGGCGTAGGTCGGATTAGGCCGAAGGCCGTAATCCGACGACACCGCAATTACCCCATTCACTCCTGCTTCAAATCCTCTGGCTTGATGGCCCACAGGCCTGGCAGGTTGCGCCAGTAGCCATATGCATCCATGCCGAAGCCGACGACGAAGCGGTTCGGGATCACCAGGCCGACGATGTCGGCTTGCACGGGTTTTTTCTTGCCGATGGCCTTGTCGGCGAACACGGCCAGGATGACTTCCGAGGCGCCCATGTCCAGCAGGCGCTGCTTGACGTGCGCCAGGGTTTCGCCTTCGTCGAGGATATCGTCGAGCACGATCACGGTACGGCCCGAGACGTTCGAGCGGGGGATGACTTTCCACACCACTTCGCCGCCCTTGTCGTCGTCGCCGTAGCGGCTGACGTGGATGTAGTCGAACTCGAGCGGGAAGCTCAGCTGTGGCAGCAGGTTGCCGGTGAATACCACGGCGCCGCCCATCACGCCCAGCACCAGCGGGAATTCTTTCGATTCCTCGGCGTTGAAGCGCGTGTTGAGCACATCGGCCATGCGCGTGATCGACGCCTGCACGGCATCTTGGTCGAACAGCAGTTCCGCGTTCTTGATCAGGTCACGGGCACGGTTGTGATGAAATTCTTGCATGGACTCTTGCATGGCGATGAATGGGGCTGATGGTGAATGCGGGTATTATCCCGCAAACGCCAGCAGCGCGCTACGCCTAGCTGTAATCGCGTATATCGTCGATTATTTTTCCATCTTGCGCCAGGCTGCCCACGGCCACCAGCAACACTTCGCCCCGCAGCTTGGTCAGTTCGCGGATCGAGCCGATGATGGCTTCCACATTGCTGGCGTCCGTCGGATCGGCGACTTCGCAATGCAAAGTCATCTCGTCGTTGGCCATGCGGCCCGTCACCACCAGCCGTGCCTTGGTGATCTGCGGGTGGCGGCGCGCGATCTCGTGTACCTGCGACGGATGCACGAACATGGCGCGCACCTTGGTGGTCTGGTCGGCGCGGCCCATCCAGCCTTTGATGCGCGTATTCGTGCGCCCGCACGGCGACGCCGGCGCGTCCGTCAGCACGGCCGACAGATCGCCCGTGGCAAAGCGGATCAGCGGGTAGTCGGCATTGAAGACGGTGACGACCACCTCGCCCACTTCACCCGGCGCGACGGGAATGCCGCTGCCCGGATGGACGATTTCCAGCAGTACGTTCTCATCGATGACCATGCCCGGGTTGAGCTTGCCATTGCTCGCCGTTTCATAGGCGATGCTGCCGATATCGGCCGAGGCATAGGTCTGGAACACGTGCGGCACGCCGTTCGCGGCAAACCAGCTGCGCAGCGATTCGGGCAGGGCTTCGGCGCCCATCACGGCCTTGGTGACGCTGCTGATATCGGCGCCCATTTCGCGCGCCTTTTCGATGATCAGTTTTAAAAAGGACGGCGTGCCGATATACGTGTCCGGCTTGAGGTCAGCCATCGCCTGCACCTGCATTTCCGTCTGGCCGATGCCGGCCGGGATGACGGTGCAGCCGATGCGCGCGGCGCCGCCTTCGACCATGAAGGCGGCCGGCGTGAAATGATACGAAAAACAGTTCTGCAGCAGGCCGCCGGCGCGCACGCCGGCCGCATACATGGGGCGCGCGAAGCGCCACCAGTCGGGCCCGCGGCCTTCCGGATCGAAGATGGGGCCGGGCGAGACGAAGACGCGCGAGAGGGCGTTTTTCGGCGTCGTGTTCAAGCCGCCGAACGGCAGCTGCGCATGCTGCAATTGCTTGAGATCGGACTTGCGCGTGACGGGCAGCAGTGCCAGCGCCGCGCGGCTGGTAATGCTGGCCGCATCGATGCCATCGAGGATGCGGGCCCAGCCCGGCGCCTGTTGCGCGCGCGCGATCAGCTGTGGCAGGCCGGCCATCAATTCGCGTTCGCGGGCATCGGGGGCGCGCGTTTCCAGACTGTCGAGCGTATCGGTCATGTTACGGATTCTCCAATGTCAATTGCAGTTTTTTCGTCAGCCTGGCAACAATCAGGCGGTATGAACGGTGCAGCAGGGCGGCCATTTCTGCGTCGTCAAGCGCGTCGGGGCGGGCCACCAAAACCCATCCGGCCCGGGCCAGGTAGGGCGCCGGGCGAAAGCCGGGGCGGTCCGTCAGTTCCAGGAAGCGTTCCGCATCGACCTTGAAGCTCATGCCGCGCGTACTGTGCGCTTCCGCGCCGCACAGGGCGAACAGCCTGCCGCCGACGGAGAACGCCAGCACATTGCTCCACTTGATGTCTTCGGTCGCGCCGGGAAAGCCGCGGCAGACTGCCTTCGCCCGTTCCAGGTCCATGGCCTGTCTCCGGCGTCAGGCCAGCCAGCGCTTGCGGCGGCGGTAGAACTTCATGTCGCGGAAGCTCTTGCGCCCGGCGGTGGACACCCCCAGGTAAAATTCCTTGACGTCCTCGTTGCTGGCCAGTTCCTGTGCCTGCCCTTCCATCACAACCCGTCCGTTTTCCAGGATGTAGCCGAAGTCGGCATAGCGCAGCGCCACGTTGGTGTTCTGCTCGGCCAGCAGGAAAGAGACGTTTTCCTTGTGGTTCAAGTCCTTGACGATGCCGAAGATCTCTTCGACGATCTGTGGCGCGATGCCCATCGACGGTTCGTCCAGTAAAATCATCGATGGCTTGGCCATCAGCGCGCGGCCGATCGCGCACATCTGCTGTTCGCCGCCGGAGGTATAGCCGGCCTGGCTGCTGCGCCGCGTTTTCAGGCGCGGGAAATAGTGGTAGACCTTCTCCAGCGCGTCTTTCAGTTCGCCGCGCGACAGGCTGCGCGTGTAGGCGCCCGTCAGCAGGTTTTCCTCGATGGTCAGGTGACCGAAACAGTGGCGTCCCTCCATCACTTGCGACAGGCCGCGTTTCACCAGTTCATTCGGCGTCAATTGATCCACGCGCTCGCCCTTGAACTGGACTTCGCCCTTGGTGACGTCGCCCCGTTCGCCGCGCAGCAGGGTCGAGATGGTTTTCAGGGTGGTCGACTTGCCGGCGCCGTTCGCGCCCAGCAGCGCCACGATCTTGCCCTGCGGGACTTGCAGCGACACGCCTTTCAGGACCAGGATCACGTGGTCGTAGATGACTTCGATATTGTTGACCGACAGGTACGGCGGCGCGGTGTCCGGTGTTTGCGTGGCAGTGGGTGTCATGGCTGCTTCGTTTTCATGTGATGTTGGTGCTTGTCGGATTACGCTACGCTAATCCGACCTACGTGGATGCGGCGTAGGTCGGATTAGGCCGCAGGCCGTAATCCGACACCACCCCGAAAGCCGCTTACTTCATGCACGCCGGCGTGATTTTTTTCTCGTCGGCGTACTTGCCCGACGATTCCTCAACGAGTTTGCGCACCAGGGCCTTGTCGCCGACGATCCATTTCGGCGTGATGGCGGTCCACTTCTTACCATCCCACTGCTGCACCTTCACGGCGCCCGAGCCTTCATGGTCGTCGCAGCTGGTTTTCACGGTCGGGAACATGCCCAGCGCGCCCACGGCTTTTTGACGCGCATCGTCGACGTTCAGGTTTTCCAGGCCCCAGCGCATCTGCTCGCCCGTGATCGGCTTGCCCTTGCCAAATTTTTCCTGCGCCGTGCGGATGGCTTCGACCCACAGGATGCCGGCCGTCACGCCGCGCATGTGGTAGACGGAACCGATGCGCGACTGGTCGGACAGGTTGCCCTTGCCGGACGCATAGAGCTTCTTGCGGATGTCGTCCAGCACGGGGTAGTTGCCGGGGGTATTAAAGGTCATCGCCGTGTAGCCCTTGGCCGCGTCGCCCGATGGGATCGTGTCTTCCTCGGAACCGGCCCACCAGACGCCCAGCATCTTGTCGCGCGGGAAGCCGTTGCGCTGCGCCGTCTTGATGGCCACGGAGTTCATCACGCCCCAGCCCCACAGGATCACGTGGTCCGGCTTGGCCTGGCGGATCTGCAGCCATTGCGACTGCTGTTCGCTGCCGGGCGGCGCGACGGGAATTTTGACCAATTCAAAGCCGTACTGTTTCGACAGCGCTTCGAGCACGGGCAGCGGCTCCTTGCCGAAGGCCGAATCGTGGTACAGGTGGACGATTTTTTTACCCTTCAGCTTGTCCATGCCGCCATCCTTGTCGCCCAAATACTTGATCATGGCGGCGGCCTGGCTCCAGTAGCTGGAGATCAGCGGATACACATACGGGAAGACCTTGCCGTTGGCGGCGTCCGAGCGGCCGTAGCCGATCATCGTCATGGGGATCTTGTCCTGCGCCACGCGGTCAAGGATGCCGTAGGCGACACCCGTGGACAGGGTTTCCACCAGGGTGGCGCCGCCCTGCTTGGTTTTCAGGCGTTCATAGCATTCCACGCCGCGCGACGGGTTGTATTCGGTTTCGCATTCTTCCCAGCTGATTTTGACGCCATTGACGCCGCCGGCCTGGTTGACCAGATTGAAGTAGTCGATGATGCCGCCGTAGAAGCCGGAACCGCCGGCCGCGTACGGCCCCACGCGGTACGATGGCAGGGCGATGTACTGCTCCTTTTCCTGGGCCTGCGCGCTGGCCGAGATGGTGAGTGCGGCACTGGCGATGGCCGTGGCCAGCATGAGCGATTTGATGTGTTTCATTGTGTCTCCTCTTGTTTTATTTGGTATTCAAGTGAACCGACATCGACTGCAAAAACTTAATGGGGGAAGGGCCAGAGTCGCAACTTTTCTTTCGCGATCTGCCACAGCCTGGCCAGGCCGTGCGGCTCGACGATCAGGAAGAAAATGATCAGCGCGCCGAACACCATCAGTTCCAGGTTCGAGGCCACGCTGGTGGGCAATGCCAGGCCGTGCGCGATGGTGTTCAGGAAGACGGGCAGCAGCACGATGAAGGCCGCGCCGAGGAAGGACCCGAGAATTGAGCCGACGCCGCCGATGATGATCATGAACAGGATGCGGAAGGACAGGTCCAGGTTGTACGCTTCCGGTTCCACCGTGCCCAGGTAGGCGTAGGCATACAGTGCGCCGGCAACGCCGCAGTAGAACGAGCTGACGGCAAAGGCCAGCAGCTTGGTGCGCATCAGCCGGAAACCGATCACTTCGGCCGCCATGTCCATGTCGCGCACGGCCATCCACGAGCGGCCCACGTTCGAGCGGATCATGTTCTTGGCCAGCAGGGCCATGCCGGCGACGATGGCCAGCACCAGCAGGTATTTGCTTTGCGGCGTATCGAACTGGTAGCCGAGGATGCTCATCTTCTGCACCGTGATCACGCCCGAGGAGCTGTAGTTGGTGAGATACGGGATCTTGGTCAGGCACCAGACAACAAAGAACTGCGTCGCCAGGGTGGAGGCGGCCAGGTAAAAGCCGCGGATGCGCAAGGAGGGCAGGCCGAAGGCGATGCCCACCATGGCCGCGCACAGGCCGCCGAGGATGAAGGACACCAGCAGCGGCAAACCTGGCAGGCGCGCCATGAAGTTATACGAGGCAAACGCGCCCACGGCCATGAAGGCGGCCGTACCCAGCGACAGCTGGCCCGCGTAGCCCGTCAGGATGTTCAGGCCCAGTGCCGCCAGGGCGAAGATCAGGAACGGGATCAGGATCGCCGAGAGCATGTACGGCGAGGCGAAATACGGCAGGATGAACACGGCGGCGATCAGGGTCGCCGTCAAGGCCAGGCGGTCTTGCCGGATCGGGAAGATCTGGTTGTCGGCCTGGTAGCTGGTCTTGAATTGTCCTGCTTCACGGTAAATCATGGGATGGTCCTTTGCTCGCTGTGTTGGCTGTTGTCGGGTTACGCGCCATGCGCTAACCCGACCTACGATGCTGTGACGGTGGCGTTATATTCGCCGGATGATCTTTTCGCCGAACAGGCCTTCCGGGCGCACCAGCAGGAACAGCAGGGCCAGCACATACGGGAACCAGCCTTCGATGCCGCCGCCGACCATGGGGCCGATGTAGACTTCCGCCAGTTTTTCCGAGGCGCCGATGATCAGGCCGCCGACGATGGCGCCCGGCACCGAGGTAAAGCCGCCGAGGATCAGCACGGGCAAGGCCTTCAAGGCAACGAAGGTGAGGGCGAACTGCACGCCGTTGCGGGCGCCCCACAGCAAGCCGGCCACCAGGGCCACCAGGCCCGCCACGCCCCACACGACGGCCCAGATGCGCTGCAGCGGTATGCCCACGGCCAGCGCCGCCTGGTGGTCGTCGGCGACGGCGCGCAGGGCGCGGCCCACCTTGGTCTTCGAGAACAGCAGGGCCAGGCAAATCACCAGCAGCGCGCAGATGCCTGCCGCCACCACGTCGAACTGCGAGACGATGATATTGAAATGGTCCATCAGGAAGGGCATCGGCACGTCTTCGATGGGCAGGTCCAGCTTGTGCACCTGCGAGCCCCACATCAGCTGGGCCAGGCCTTCGATGAAGAAGGTCAGGCCGATGGTGGCCATGAAGAGGGTGATCTCGGGCTGGTTGACGAGCGGGCGCAAGACCACTTTTTCAATCGCCATGCCCAGCACGATCATGGTCACCATCGTCAGCGGAATGGCCAGCCACAGTGACAGGCCGAACTTGTCCATGAAACCCACGCAGGTGAGCGCGGCGAAGAACACCATCGCCCCTTGCGCGAAATTGAACACGCCCGACGCCTTGTAGATCAGCACAAAACCGATGGCCACCAGCGCGTACATGACGCCCGACAGCAGGCCGCCGATCAGCACTTCAAAGAAAAAATTGATATTCATGAGTTGTCCAATGGGTTATGCGTAGCCATGCCCGATTACGGGCAGGTCGTTTCGCCGGCAGGCAGCGTGCTGCCTGAATTCCCGGCTACACCACCCAAGTACGCGTTGATGACATCCTGGTTGCTGCGCACCTCGTCGGGCGTGCCGTCGCCGATCTTCTTGCCGTAGTCGAGCACCACCACGCGGTCCGAGATATCCATCACCACGCCCATGTCGTGTTCGATCAGCACGATGGTCGTGCCCAGCTGGTCGTTGACGTCGAGGATGAAGCGGCACATGTCCTGTTTTTCTTCCACGTTCATGCCGGCCATCGGTTCATCGAGCAGCAAAATTTCCGGCTCGGCCACCAGCGCGCGGCCCAGTTCCACCCGCTTTTGCAAGCCGTAGGGCAAACGCCCCACGGGCGTCTTGCGGATGGCCTGGATTTCCAGGAAGTCGATGATCTCCTCGGCCTTCTTGCGGTGCTCGATTTCCTCGCGCCGCGCCGGCCCCCAGTACAGGGCCTGCAGCAGGAAATTCGACTTCATCTTGAGGTTACGCCCTGTCATGATGTTGTCCAGCACCGTCATGCCCTTGAACAGGGCGATGTTCTGGAAGGTGCGCGCGATGCCCGACTTGGCGGCCGCATAGCAGTCCATGCCGCGCCGGTGTTCGCCGCGGTAGATGATCTCGCCCTGCTGCGGGCGGTACACGCCGTTGATCACATTGAGCATCGAGCTTTTGCCGGCGCCGTTCGGGCCGATGATGGCGCGGATTTCATGCTGCCTCACGTCGAAGGAAATGTCGGTCAGCGCCTTTACGCCGCCGAACGACAGCGAGATATTCTTCAGGTCGAGAATCACGGGGCCGGCCTTGCGGGCCGTGCCGAAATGGGCGTCGGGTTCGTTCATTAGCATCGTGCTGTGCTCCATCATGCGGCCAGGCCCTGGGGCCGGTACGTTTTGCTGTCCCAGATCTGCAGGTCGGCGCTGGTTGAACCGGTGCGGCCGTCCTCGAATTTCACCTGGGTCTCGATGTACTGCGTTGTCTTGCCGTCGTACAGGGCGGAAATGAGCACCGCGTATTTTTCGGCGATGAATTTGCGCCGCACCTTGCGCGTGCGGGTCAGTTCATCGTCATCGGGATCGAGCTCCTTGTGCAGCACCAGGAAGCGGTGCACCTGCGTGCGGTCCATCAGCGGATCGGCGGCCAGTTCCGCGTTGACCTGCTCGATGCAGTCGCGGATCAGGCCATAGGTTTCGGCGCGTGCCGCCAGGTCCGTGTAGCCGGAATAGGCGATGCCGCGCCGTTCGGACCAGTTGCCCACGGCTTCGATGTCGATATTGATGAAGGCGCAGACCTGGTCGCGTGCATGGCCGAAGGCCACCACCTCCTTGATGAAGGGGAAGAACTTGAGCTTGTTTTCGATGTAGTTGGGGGCGAACATGGCGCCGCAATTCATCTTGCCGACGTCGGCCGCGCGGTCGATGATTTTCAGATGTCCTTCGCTGTCGAACACGCCCGCGTCGCCCGTATGGAAGTAGCCGTGATCGTCGATCACTTCGGCCGTGGCCTCAGGGCGCTGGAAGTAGCCGCTCATGGTGGCGGGCGACTTCACCAGCACTTCGCCATTCGCCGCCAGTTTGACTTCCACGCCGGGTGCGGGCAAGCCGACGCTGTCGAACTTGATGTTGCCATCGGGCTGCAGGCACACATAGGCGCAGGTTTCGGTGGAACCGTACAGCTGCTTGAGGTTGACGCCGATGGAGCGGTAGAAGCGGAACAGGTCCGGGCCGATGGCGGCACCGGCCGTATAAGCGACGCGCACGCGCGACAGTCCCAGCACATTTTTCAACGGGCCGTAGACGAGCAGGTTGCCCAGCTGGTAGCTGAGGCGGTCCGCCAGCGGGACGGGCTTGCCATCGAGGATCTGCGCGCCGCAGCGCTTGGCCACGTCCATGAAATGGCTGAACATGCGGCGCTTGATGCGGCTGGCGTCTTCCATGCGTATCATCACGCTGGTGAGCATGTTCTCGAACACGCGCGGCGGCGCAAAATAGCAGGTGGGGCCGATCTCGCGCATGTCGATCATCACCGTGTCGCCCGATTCGGGGCAGTTGACGGTGAAGCCCGCCACCATGGCCTGCGCCAGCGAGAACAGGCAGTCGCCCACCCACGCCATCGGCAGGTAGGACAGGATGTCTTCATTGTCGGTGAGCTTGTCGAAGGCGACGCAGCCTTCGCCCGCGGCCAGCAGCGCCGTGTGGCTCTGGCACACGCCCTTCGGTTTGCCCGTGGTGCCCGAGGTGTAGAGGATCACGGCCGAATCGCTGCCGGCACCCGCCGCCACGGCGGCGTCGAAAAAGCCCGGATGTTCGCGGTCATAGGCCCTCCCCAGCGTCTGCAGGGCGGCAAACGACATCAGTTCCGGCTGGCGGTAGTGGCGCATGCCGCGTTCATCGTCATAGGCGATGTGGGCCACGTGCGGATACAGAGCTTTGAGTTCGAGCAGCTTGTCGACCTGCTCCTGGTCTTCGACGATGGCGTACTGGATGTGCGCATCCTGCAGCACATACGCCATATCGGCGGCTGGCGCGTCCTGGTACAGGGGCACGGGCACGCCGCCCAGGCTTTGCGCGGCCAGCATGGCCCAGTACAGGCGCGGGCGGTTGTCGCCAATGATGGCCAAATTCATGCCGCGCTGGAAACCGATGGCGGCCAGGCCGCAGGCCAGCGCGCGTACTTCGTCATTCACCTCGGACCAGGTCCAGGTTTGCCAGATGCCCAGGTATTTTTCGCGAAAGGCGGGCTTGTCGGATCGTACTGTCCCGTGTTGCAATAAGCGCCGCGGAAAAGTCGGCATTGCTGCTGTGGTATTCGTTTGCACCAGTGTCTCCCTGTTGCTTGTCTCAGGCCCCACCTCGTTGGATGGCGCTCTGTGTTTTTTATGTGTAAGGCGTTTGTGCAATGATAGTAGCTTGCGTTAGTTTGCCGAGTTGTCTTTTCGGGGACATTTACCCACTTTTCGATGGTGCATCGCACAATGACCAACCCTGATATCAGCCTCAAGGATGCCGTGCGCGCGGCCCACTGGGCACAGCTGCTCGACCCCGCCCAACTGGCGCGGGTCGAGGCGGATGTGTTTGAAACGTTCGTGCCGAAAGGCGGCTTTGTCTGCCGCAAGGGCGAGCCGGTGGACAACTGGATCGGCGTCATCAGCGGCATGGTCAAGATGAATAATTTTTCCGCCTCCGGCAAGGCCATGACCTTCATCGGCGTGCCGCCTGGCAGCTGGTTCGGCGAAGGCTCATTGCTGAAGAATGAAATCCGCAAATACGACACCATGGCCCTGCGCGACACGCGCGTGGCGCGCCTGCCCGGCGCCACCTTCCACTGGCTGCTGGAAACAAGCCTGCCGTTTACGCGCTTCCTGCTGATGCAGCTCAACGAGCGCCTGGGCCAGTTCATCGGCATGGTGGAAAACGAGCGCCTGCTGGATCTGAACACGCGCGTGGCCCGCTGCCTGGCGTCGATGTTCAACTCGCATCTGTATCCGGGCGTGGAAACCCTGGTGCAGCTGTCGCAGGAGGAAATCGGCCTGCTGTCCGGTTCTTCGCGCCAGCGCGCCAACCAGGCCTTGCAGGTGCTGGAAAAAAAGGGTTTGTTGCGCCTCGATTACGGCGGCATCCGCGTGCTGGACCTGGACGGCTTGCGCCGCTACGAGGCCGACGATGCCGAATGAAGCCGAATGAAGCCGCGCCGCCGCAACGCCCTGCAAGCGCCCGGCTAATCGCGGTATCATAGGCGCTTCCCAGCACCGCACCTTTTCGCCGCCATGCAGACATCCGTCCAGAGTACCCCCGCCTCCCGTTTGACCGAACTGCGCGCCGCCATGCGCGCGCAGGGAATCGATGCCCTGATCGTGCCCTCGGCCGATCCGCATTTGTCCGAATACCTGCCAGCGCGCTGGCAGGGCCGCGAATGGCTGTCGGGTTTTACGGGCTCCGTCGGCACCCTGGTCGTCACGCAGGATGTTGCCGGCGTGTGGACCGATGGCCGCTACTGGGAGCAGGCAGAAACGGAACTGGCCGGCAGCGGCATCGTCCTGAAGAAAATCCCGTCCGGCGCCAGCGTGCTGTATATCGACTGGCTGGGCGAAACCATGCAGCCGTGGCAGACGGTGGCCGTCGACGGCGCCGTGCTGGGCCTGGCCAATGCGCGTTTGCTGCGGCAGGCGCTGGGCGCGCAAGTGACCCTGCGCACGGATACCGATGTGCTGCACGGCGTGTGGCCCGAACGCCCGGCCATGCCGGCCGCACCCGTATACGAGCACGTGGCCGCATATCCGGCCCTGTCGCGCACGCAGAAACTGGCGGCCCTGCGCGCCAGCATGGCGGCGCACGGCGCCAGCCACCATGTGATTTCCACGCTCGACGATATCGCCTACCTGTTCAACCTGCGCGGCGCCGACGTCAGCTACAACCCCGTCTTCCTGGCCCATGCGCTGGTGGGCCCCGAGCGCGCCACCCTGTTTGTCGCCGACGGCAAGATAGCCGCCGCCCTGCGCGCCACCCTGGAGAGCGAAGGCGTGGACGTGGCCGCATATGACCGCACGGCCGCCGCGCTGGCCGCCTTGCCGGCCGATGCTACCTTGCTGCTCGACCCGCGCCGCATCACCTTCGGCACGCGCCAGGCCGTGGCCGACGGCGTGCGCGTGGTGGAAGCGATCAACCCCACCACGTTTGCCAAGTCGCGCAAGACGGACAGCGAAGCGGCGCACGTGCGCGCGGCCATGGAGCAGGATGGCGCCGCCCTGTGCGAATTTTTCAGCTGGTTAGATCGCACCCTTGCCGATCCGCAGCGCGCGCCGTTGACGGAAATCGGCGTCGACGAACACCTGACGGCCGCGCGCGCCCGCCGTGCCGGCTTTGTCAGCCCCAGTTTCGGCACCATCGCCGGCTTCAATGCGCACGGCGCCATCATGCATTACCACGCGCATGCCGGTAGCGAGGCGACGATCGAAGGCGACGGCCTGCTGCTGATCGATTCGGGCGGCCAGTACCTGGGCGGCACCACGGACATCACGCGCGTGGTGCCCGTCGGCAGTATCACGGCCGAACACAGGCGCGATTTCACCCTGGTCTTGCGCAGCATGATCGCGCTGTCGCGCGCGCAGTTCCCGCGCGGCGTGAAGTCGCCCATGCTCGATTCCATCGCCCGCGCGCCGCTGTGGGCAGAAGGCATCGATTTTGGCCATGGCACGGGCCATGGCGTGGGCTTCTTCCTGAACGTGCACGAAGGGCCGCAGTCGATTTCGCAATCGGCCATGCCGGAGCCGCAGACGGCCATGGAGCCGGGCATGATCACTTCCGTCGAGCCGGGTATCTACCGTCCCGGCCAGTGGGGCATCCGCATCGAGAACCTGGTGCTGAACGTAGCGGCCGATACGACGCAGTTCGGCGAGTTTTTACGTTTTGAGACCCTGACCCTGTGCCCGATCGACACGCGCTGCGTCGAGCGTTCGCTGCTGCGCGACGACGAGGCGGCCTGGCTGAACGACTACCACGCCACGGTGCGTGCGCGCCTGGCGCCGCTGTTGTCGGGCGATGCGCTGGCGTGGCTGGAACAGCGCACGGGAGCCATCTGATGCGCTCGACCCGCGCCACCTCCGCCATCGAGCGGCTGAAGGAACGCACCGGCCACCGCCTGTACACGATGGCGCGCACGGGCGACGAGCTGTTCTTCCTCACCGAAGGCCCCGGCTTGCCGCCTTTGTGTCCGCCGCTGGAACTCGATGCCTTTGTCGCCTTCGTGAACGGACTGGGACCGCAAAAGGCGCGCCGCGTCAGCAAGCTCGATGTGGCGTTTGAAAAGCAGCTGACCAAAAAGTCCCAGGACTAAATGCCGACCATCGACTTCCTGCGCGCGTACTGGTCGCCGGCCGAACTGGCGACGAATGGCGTGATCCTGCTGAACATGCTCGGTGCGCTGCTGCTGGGGCTACTGGTCGGCTATGAGCGCTCCTACCACGGGCGCGCGGCGGGCATGCGCACCTACAGCCTGGTGTGCATGGCCTCGGCCGCGCTGACGGTGCTGGGTGGCTATCCGGAATTCTGGTACGGCGGCCATGGTGCCATCGTCGGCAGCGACCCCACGCGCGTCATCCAGGGCATCGTCACGGGCGTGGGCTTCCTCGGCGCCGGCGTCATCATGCGCGAGGGCTTCAATATCAGCGGCCTGACGACGGCCGCCTCGATCTGGGCCTCGTCCGTGATCGGCATCATGGTGGGCATCGGCTTTTATCTGTCGGCCATGGGCCTGGCCTTCCTGTGCGCGATGGCGATGATTTTCCTGTCAAAATTGGAAAACCTGCTGCCCTCGCGCCACGCGGTGGCCATCACCATGCGCTTCAAGCAGGGCTTTATCCCGCGCGAGGATGCGCTGCGGCGCATGGCGGCCAAGCGCGGCTACGACATCGCCGGCGGCTCGCTGACCATCGGCAGCACGGACGGCATGCAGGAGTGGCGCTTTGTCGCCATCGCGCATGGCAGGAACACGGGCGCCAGCCTGTCGGCCATGTCGGCCGAACTGGCCGCTTTCGACGGCATCGCTGGCTTCCAGCTGTCGCATGCCCGCAATTGACACGCTACCGGGAAGAATGCACATGGACGCACAAGCGCAGGCAGTACTCGATTTCTGGTTTTTGCCAGCGGATAAGCCAGGCTACGGCCAGGCGCGCGCGGAATGGTTCCGCAAGGACGACAGTTTCGACGCGCGCATCGCCGGGCGGTTTGGCGCGCTGATCGACGCCGCCATCGATGGCGGCTTGCGCGACTGGGAAGCGACGCCGCATGGCGCGCTGGCGCGCATCATCGTGCTCGACCAGTTTACCCGCAATGTCCACCGCGCCACGCCGCGCGCGTTTGCCGGCGATGCGCAGGCGCTGGCCCTGGCGCTATTCTTGACCGAGCAAGGGTTGGACCAGCAGCTGCCGCCGATGCTGCGCGCCTTTGTCTATCTGCCGTTCGAGCATGCGGAAGACCTGGCCATGCAGGCGCGCGCCGTCGAACTGTTCCAGCTGCTGTCGCAGGCGCATCCGGGTTTCGAGAGCATGCTCGATTACGCCCAGCGCCACCAGGAAGTCATTGCCCGCTTCGGCCGCTTCCCGCACCGTAACGCCATCCTGGGCCGCGTTTCCACGCCGCAAGAGGTGGAATTCCTGCGCCAGCCGGGATCGAGTTTCTAGATTATTGCCATGAATGTTACCTTGAACATCATCGGCGCCGGCCACGTGGGCCGCGTGCTGGGCCGTTTGTTTGCGCAGGCCGAGGGCACGCAGGGTGGAAAAATCCTGGTGCAGGATGTGCTGACACGCTCGATGGCATCGGCGCAAGCGGCTGTCGCCTTCATTGGCGCCGGCACGCCTGTCGACAGTTATGCAGCCTTGCGCCACGCCGACGTCACTCTGCTGGCCGTGTCCGACGACCAGATCGGCCCCGCCTGCGCGGCCCTGGTGGCGGAAGGGCGCCAGGCGGGCGCCATCGTCTTCCACTGCAGCGGCGCGCTGGCCTCAAACGTGCTGCTGGCGGCCACCCAGGCGGGCGCCTCGGTGGCCAGCGCCCACCCGATCCGCAGCTTTGCCGATCCACAGCAGGTGGCCGCCACCTTTGACGGCACCTTTTGCGGCGTCGAGGGCGACCCGCTGGCGCTGGCCTTCCTCACGCCAGCCTTGATCGCCATCGGCGCGCGCCCCGTGCCGATCGATCCGGCCGCCAAGACCCTGTATCACGCCGCCGCCGTCTTCGCCAGCAATTACCTGGTGACGGTGCTCGACGCGGCCTTGCGCGCCTATCAGGCGGCCGGCATCCCGGAAGCGGTGGCGCGCGAGCTGGCCCAGCCGCTGGTGACGGAAGCGGTGGCGAACGTGTTCCGCCTGGGGGCGGCGCCGGCGCTGTCCGGCCCCATCGCGCGCGGCGATTCGGCCACCGTGCAACGCCAGCAGCAGGCGGTGCAGCAATGGGATGCGTCCACGGGCGAGTTGTACCGCGCCCTGGTGGCGCCCACGCAGGACCTGGCCAGGCGCAAGGCGCGGCGCTGAACTGTCAAGGTCAAGCGGCGTGCACGCGATTGCGGCCGTGATGCTTGGCCTGGTACAGCGCGCTGTCGGCGCGTGAAAAGAAGGCCGATTCGCTTTCGTCGAGCCGGTATTCGGCCACGCCCAGGCTGATCGTCACGGGCACCTGCGGCGCAGGCATGCCGAAATCGTGTCCTTCGACGGCGGCGCGCAGGTTTTCCGCCACTTCCAGCGCCTGCGCCAGGCTGCAGTCGTTCAGCAGCACCAGGTATTCCTCGCCGCCCCAGCGCGTGACGACATCGCTTGCACGCACGGTGGCGCGCGCCACGCCGGCCACGCTGCGGATCACCTTGTCGCCCCACAGGTGGCCGTGGGTGTCGTTGACGCGCTTGAAGAAATCGATATCGAACAGGATGGCCGACATCGGCTGCGCCGTGCGCCGCGACTGCAGCATGGCGCGCTGGAACAGCAATTCTAGCGACTGGCGGTTCAACAGCCCGGTCAGGGCGTCCGTCGAGGCGATGCGCTCGATGCGGCGCTGGTAGCGGTTCACCGTCAGCAAGGTCAGCAGCAATACCAGCAGGGTCACGCCAAAACTGATGGCCAGGTTGAGGAAGAACACGCCCTGCAGCGACTTGACTTCGTCGCTGACATTCTGCTCGACCACCAGGTACCAGCCCAGTTCGGGAATGAAGCGCGAGTTGACGAGGATTTGCGCATGCCCCAGCTGGTAGGACAGGTGCGTGGGTGCGCTCCGCTGGTTGATGATCTGCCCGGCGATGGTATTGACGCCGGGCAGCTTGCGGATATTCCCGTGCCCGTTGCCCATGCTCTTGCCCGACAACACCAGGGTGCCGGCGCCATCGACAAAATAGATATTGCGGTGGAAGCGCGCCTGGTAGCGGTCGATGATGTGGCTCATGGTGGCCAGGGTCAGGCCGATGCCGGTGGCGCCGATGAAGCCGCCGTGGTAGTCATAGACGCGATGGTTGATGAAGATGGTCATGCTGTCGCGGTTGGCCATGTCCACGTCGACATTCGTCTCATAGTCGCTGTTCTCCATGGCGCGCACGCGGTAGTACCAGATGTCGCGCGTGGCTTCCGGGCTGACGGACTTCAGGGTGCCTTCCGCGTAATAATATTTGCTGCTCTTGTCGGAAACGAGAAAGCTGGTGATGGCGCCGTATTTCTTCTTGACCTCGGCCAGGTAGCGCACGATCTGCGCCGGATCGCGCTCGCCGGCGAGCATCCAGTCGCGCACGAAGGTGTCGTGCGCCATCAGCGAGGAGATGAAGACGGGGCGCAGCATGTCTTTCTGGATTTCTGAATAAATATTGTCGCCCGTCAAAGGCAGGGTCTGGTCGGCGATGCCGTGCTCGATGGCCTTGCGCGAGGCCAGGTAGCTGGCCAGGCTGGTCGCCATGAAGCCGGCCCCGAGGATCAGGGTCAGGAGGATGAGCAGACGGTATTTGATCGACAGAAGACGCATGGAGACGAGGGGAGGGTGGCTGGCGGCCATCTTTACGCAAGCCAAAAGTATGCAGCAGGCCTGATATAGGTGCAATGATATCTAGCCTTATTGGCAATTTATGCTGGCGAACGCGACAAGATAACCACGACTTACCAAATAAAAGTGCCGATTTGTCGACAAAGATGCAAATAAGCAATAAGATTTGACGAGGGGAAGCATCGCGCATCACCCTGTCTTGCTGCCTGTTTCCGGCGCAGGGCGCCACGCGCAAGGAGTGTTGCATGTTATTTTTAAAAAGTACGTCCGTCAGCAAAGCCCCCGGCATTTATGAGGTCGACATCGCCGCCAAGCCACCCGGCAAGACTTTTGGCGTGTTCCTGGCCACCGATCCGGATCACCCGCCGCACGCCTTGCTGAGCCAGTTGAAGGCGCTCGGCTTCGAGAACACCTATAGTTCGCCCTACCTGCACAAGGATGGAGGCAAGGTGCTGGATGTGCATTTCCAGAAAGACGGCACCGATATTTTCAAGGGCTGGAAGACGGACGAGTGCACGCAGAACGTGGAAGCCATCACGGCCCTGTTCCTGGAACACGGCATCACTATCACGCCGCGCGTCATGTCGATGGCGGAAGCCTACGCTTAAACGCCGGTCAAAACCTGCTGCGCCGCGCGCTGTGCGGCCGGTGATGCTCACCGGCTCGGCGCCCCGTGCTCAAGCACGGCTGCGCTTCGCGGCCACACATCACTGCAGCCCGCTACGGTTTTGCCTGGCGTGGCAAGCTGCCTTAGTCCACCTTAGTCCACCTTAGCCCACCTTAGCCCGCCTCTACGCCGATGTGATACAGCGCCCACGGGCAATGGCTGAAACGTTCGGCCAGGGGCAGCGCCGCCAGGGCCGGGATGCGGTCCGCATCGTGGATGGCCCACAGGGGGCCCAGGCCGCCAAGCGCCATGGCTTGCCCGTCAAGGTGGGTGGCGACGATCACGCGCTGCGTGCGCGCCTGCGCCATGCTCAGCGCCGCCGCATAGCCATCGACGGCGCGCAGCAGCAGGCGCACGGCATCGTCTTCGGGCGCGCCCGCCGCTTTCAATACGTCCACCAGCAGCGGTCCGCGCAAGGCGTGCGCCTTGCCATCGTATTCCAGTGTCGGGCGGATGGTGCGCGCCGGCAAGTTGCTCAACGCCGCGAAGTCGAATGCGCGCGCCCGTTCAAAACTGATCTTTTGCTTGTGCATCATCTGGTCGCGCACGGCATCGAACGGGCCGCGGTTGGGCTTGTCGATGCTGCCCGTGACGGTCAGCAGGGCCGGACCGCGCAGGCCGGCGGGCGCCGCCCGGGCGATGGCGGGCAGGGCCGCGCCAGCGATGGCGGCGGCGAGAAACTGGCGTTTATGCATGCACCTCTCCTGTTGACTGAAAATCGCTAATGGGCTTAAGTCTATCTTAAGTTCGCTCAACGGTGCGCTATTTGCCGTTATTGTCAGTTTGCAATCTCGACTTACATCTTGTCACAGTTCTTACGCAATGGAGAAAGACGTAGCTTTTTTCGGCTGTTATTGTGTAGTCATCGCACTTCGCTGAACTGCGAATCCAGGCACGTCAACTAATTTGAGAGAGAGAACATGATGAAGAAGAATATCCTGTTTGCAATGATCGCTACCGTTACCGCATTTTCCGGCATGAGCGCCGCGCACGCCGAAGGCGCCTACGTGGGTGCTGGCATCACGGGCAACCGTTATAACTTCGATATTCCTGGCGCCACCAGTGCCGATAACCACAGCGGCTACAAGGCTGGCGGCAAGGTGTTTGCCGGTTATGACTTCGACAAGACCTGGGCCATCGAGGGCGGCTACGCCGATTTCGGCAGCAAGGATTACAGCTACGTCACCGGCGCCGGCAACGGCAGCGTGAAAACGGATTCGCACGGCTACTACCTGGCGGGCAAGGCCACCATGCCCGTGACCGACAAGGTCGGCGTGTTCGGCAAGCTGGGCGTGGCCAAGGTCAAGAATAGTCTGAGCGGCACGGGCCTGTCGACCGGCATCAGCGGCAATGACAAGACGGGCGTGTATGCTTCCGTCGGTGCCCAGTACGCGATCAACGAGAAAGTTTCGCTGACGGCGGAAGTGGAACACTTCGGCAAGAGCGCCGACCAGGGCCACAAGGCTACGGGCCTGGCTTTGGGCGCACGCTACAATTTCTAATGGTTTAGAAATATGCTGAAAAAAAAGGCAGTCACCGCGAGGTGACTGCCTTTTTGCCTTCTTAGACGTACATTACGTCGTCAAAGGCTTGTAGCGAATACGTTTTGGTTTCGCGCCTTCTTCGCCCAGGCGTTTCTTCTTGTCCGCTTCGTATTCCTGATAGTTGCCGTCAAAGAAGGTCACTTGCGAGTTGCCTTCGAACGCCAGGATGTGCGTGGCGATACGGTCGAGGAACCAGCGGTCATGCGAAATGACCATGACGCTGCCGGCAAATTCCAGCAGGGCGTCTTCCAGCGCGCGCAGGGTTTCCACGTCCAGATCGTTCGACGGTTCATCGAGCAGCAGGACGTTGCCGCCCATTAAGAGGGTTTTCGCCAGGTGCAGACGGCCGCGTTCACCGCCGGACAGGTTGCCCACTTGCTTCTGCTGGTCGGAACCCTTGAAGTTGAAGCGGCCCAGGTAGGCGCGCGACGGCATCTCGAAACGGCCCACGGTCAGCATGTCGGCGCCGCCGGACACATCTTCAAAGACGGACTTGTTGTCAGCCAGGCTATCGCGGTTCTGGTCGACGATGGAGACGCGCGCCGTCTGGCCGATGGCCACTTCGCCGCTGTCCGGGGTTTCCTTGCCTGTGATCATCTTGAACAGGGTCGACTTACCGGCGCCGTTGGGGCCGATGATGCCGACGATGGCGCCTGGCGGCACGGTGAAGCTCAGGTTATCGATCAGCAAACGGTCGCCGAACGCTTTCGACACGTTCTTGAACTCGATGACTTCATTGCCCAGGCGTTCGGCCACGGGAATGAAGATCTCCTGCGTTTCATTGCGCTTCTGGTATTCGTGCTCGGACAGCTCGTTGAAGCGGGCCAGGCGGGCTTTCGACTTGGCCTGGCGCGCTTTCGGGTTCTGGCGCGACCACTCCAGTTCCTTCTGCAGCGCTTTCTGGCGCGCCGATTCCGTCGCTTCTTCCTGCTTCAGGCGGGCTTGCTTCTGCTCCAGCCAGGTCGAGTAGTTACCCTTCCATGGAATGCCGTGGCCGCGGTCCAGTTCCAGGATCCACTCGGCCGCGTTGTCGAGGAAGTAGCGGTCATGGGTGATGGCCACCACGGTGCCGGGGAAGCGCAGCAGGAATTGTTCCAGCCAGTCGACCGATTCCGCATCCAGATGGTTGGTCGGCTCGTCGAGCAGCAGCATGTCCGGCTTGGACAGCAGCAGCTTGCACAGCGCCACGCGGCGCTTTTCACCGCCGGACAGCACGCCGATGGTGGCGTCCCATGGCGGCAGGCGCAGCGCGTCGGCGGCCATTTCCAGCTGCAAGTTCAAATTGCCGCCGTCGGAGGTCGAAATGATCGCTTCCAGGCGTGCCTGTTCCGTGGCCAGGGCGTCGAAATCGGCGTCTTCCTCGGCGTAGGCGGCGTACACGGCTTCCAGCTTGGCTTGTGCCTCAAACACTTCGCCCAGGCCCGATTCGACTTCCTGGCGCACGGTTTTTTCCGGATCGAGCTGCGGTTCCTGCGGCAGGTAGCCGATGTTCAGGCCCGGCATCGGCACGGCTTCGCCCTGGATGTCGGTGTCGATGCCTGCCATGATTTTCAGCAGGGTCGATTTACCGGAACCGTTCAGGCCCAGCACGCCGATCTTCGCGCCTGGGAAGAAGGAGAGGGAAATATCTTTCAGAATCTGGCGCTTGGGCGGGACGATTTTGCCCACGCGATTCATGGTGTAGACGTAATTTGCCATTAGAAATCTCGGGTGATATACAAAGACGGACAGGATACGGTAAACGCCCGTTTCCGGCCAGCGCTGTGCGCTGCGGAAACGGACCCCATGGGCGGCTAGGCGGCGCTGGCGCTGCGCGCGCGGCGCGACGTCCACAGGCCTTCGGCCGCATACAGGCCCAGCGCCGTCCAGATGACGAGGAAGCCCAGCATGCGTTCCTGCGTGAATGATTCATGGAAGACCCACACGCCGATCAGGAGCTGGCCTGTGGGGGCGATGTATTGCAGCAAGCCCAGCACGGCCAGCGGCAGGCGCCGCGCGCCGGCGGCGAACAGCAGCAGGGGAATGGCCGTGATGGGGCCGGACGCCAGCAGCAGGGCGCGCGTGGCCGTGGAATCCGTATTGACGAAGCCGCTCTGGCCCTGCCAGCCCAGCCACAGCATATAGGCCAGCGCCAGGGGGAACAGAATCAGTGTTTCAAACGACAACCCTTCCAGCGCGCCCAGCGCGGCCGTCTTGCGCAGCAGGCCATAGCCGCCAAACGAGCCGGCCAGCAGCAGGGCGATCCAGGGAATCTGTCCTGCCTGCCAGGTGAGCCAGGCCACGCCGCAGGCGGCCAGGCCGATGGCCAGCCACTGCAGGCGGCGCAGGCGCTCGTGCAACAGCATAAAACCCAGCATGACATTGATCAGCGGCGTAATGAAATAGCCGAGGCTGGCGTCGACCACGTGGCCGTTGTTGACGGCCCAGATATAGATGAACCAGTTGGCCGACAGCAAGAACGCGCTGGCCACGAAGCTGGCCACCACTTTCGGCTGGCCGCGCAGGCTGGCCAGCCAGCCCCACTGGCGGCGGATGGTCAGCACGATACCCAGGAAGAGCAGCGACCAGACCATGCGGTGCGCAAGGATTTCCTGCGGTGCGACCTCATCAATGGCATGGAAGTAGAGTGGAAACAGACCCCAGCACAGGAAGGCGAGGGAGGCGTACAACATGCCTGGATTCATGATGGGGGCGCTGGAGAGTGGTCAGTCTGTCATTATCGCTGAAAACACAGGGGGCTGCCCGGCGCCGCTGGCGAGGCGTAGAATGGCAACAAATCAACGGCCGCAAGCCCGCGCGACATGGCGGAACGGCACAAAACAACGACCTTGGGGCAGCTGCGGAACCATGCAAAAATACTCTTGCTATTTGCTAATACCTATCATATTGTGCGATGCAACAAAACAAAAACGGGTGCAACCTTGACGTCGGAACACAAAAAAAGCGGCCTGGCCGGCATGACCCTGGCCGCCGTCGGCATCGTCTACGGCGACATTGGCACCAGTCCGCTGTACACCCTGAAGACGGTCTTTGACCCGGCCCACGGCCTGGCGCTGTCGCACGACAACCTGCTGGGCATCATCTCGCTGATCTTCTGGGGCCTGACGCTGATCGTCTCGCTCAAGTACGTGACCCTGGTGCTGCGCGCCGACAACCGCGGCGAGGGCGGCATCATGGCCCTGATGGCGCTGGTGCTGTCGTCCGTCAGCCGCCTGTCGCGCTGGCATTTCCCGCTGATGGTGATCGGCGTCTTCGGCGCCACCCTGTTCTACGGCGACAGCGTGATCACGCCGGCCATTTCCGTGCTGTCGGCCATCGAGGGCCTGGAAGTGGCCACGCCCGCCTTCAGTCCGCATGTGGTGTGGCTGACGATGGTGGTGCTGGTGGCCCTGTATTCCGTACAGTCGCACGGCACGGCCGGCATCGGCCGCTATTTTGCGCCCATCATGGTGCTGTGGTTCGCCGCGCTGGCCGGCATGGGTGTGGTCAACATCATCAAGTCGCCGCAGATCCTGGCCGCGCTGAACCCGATCCACGCGGCCACCTTCCTGATGAACAACGGTTTTGTGGCCTTTGTCGCGCTGGGCGCCGTGGTGCTGGCGCTGACGGGCGCCGAGGCGCTGTACGCCGACATGGGCCACTTCGGCAAGAAGCCGATCCGCATGGCGTGGTTCCTGATCGCCTTCCCCGCGCTGGCGCTGAACTACCTGGGCCAGGGCGGCCTGCTGCTGGCGCATCCGGAAGCCGTCTCGAATCCGTTCTACCAGCAGCTGGGCGCCTGGAGCGTTTATCCACTGGTGATATTGTCGACCATGGCCACCGTGATTGCCTCGCAGGCAACCATATCCGGTACTTTCTCGATGACCAAGCAAGCCATCGCGCTGGGCTTCCTGCCGCGCATGCGCGTGCGCCACACGTCGGAAAGCGAAATCGGCCAGATCTACATTCCCGCCGTGAACTGGCTGCAGCTGTGCGTGGTACTGCTGGCCGTGGTCGGCTTCGGCTCCTCGGAAAACCTGGCCGCCGCCTACGGCATCGCCGTCACTGCCACCATGCTGTGCACCACCATCCTGACCTTCTTCGTCATCCGCTACCGCTGGAAGATGAATCTGGCCTTGTGCTGGGCCGCCACGGGTTTCTTCCTGATTATCGACGTCAACCTGGTGTCGGCGACGGCCCTGAAACTGTTCCATGGCGGCTGGTTCCCGCTGCTGCTGGGCTCGATTCTGTTCATCGTCATGCTGACCTGGAAGCGGGGCCGCCAGCTGGTGTTCCAGAATCTGGAAAAGCACGCGATCCCGCTCGACGATTTCCTTGCCTCGCTGTTCATCGCGCCGCCGCAGCGCGTGCCTGGCACGGCCATTTTCCTGCGCGGCGAAACGGACGGCGTGCCGCATGCGCTGCTGCATAACTTGCTGCACAACAAAGTGTTGCACGAGCGCGTCATTTTCCTCACCGTCTTCATGCATGAAGAGCCGTGGGTCGCGCCATCGGAGCAGGTGCGCGTGGTGGACCTGGGCCACCAGTGCTACCAGGTCAATGTGCACTACGGTTTCAAGGATGAACCGGACATTCCGGCCGCCCTGGCGCAGTGCGCGCAGCAGGGGCTGGACTTCGAGATGATGGAAACGTCGTTCTTCATCGCCCGCCAGACCATCATCTCCACGCCGGGACATGGCATGATGCCGTGGCGCGAGCACCTGTTCGTCACCATGTCGCGCAATGCGCGCACGGCGGCCGACTACTACCAGATCCCGAGCAACCGGGTCATCGAACTGGGCACGCAGGTGGAAATCTAGAGAATGTGGTGCTTGTGCCAATGTTGTATTGGCACACAAGCACCATCGTGCTTACGTCTGCTTACAAATGGGCTACGCGAGTCCTGTTAAACTCCAGCCCGTACCGGTCCGCACCGTACGGGCCTCAGTCACACTCCAATATTTAAAGGGAAACCATGAAATCGGTATTTCAAAAGATTGCCACGCTCATTTGCGCCGTGGCCCTGGCCGCCTGCGGCGCCGCCGCAAACACGGAAAAGCCGGTCGTGCTTGACCCGAATACGCAAGTGAAAGAGTTCACTTTCCCTGACCTGGTGCCGGGCACCGGCGCGAAAGCGGAAGCGGGCGACACCCTGCGGGTGATCTACACGGGCTGGCTGTACGACGCGACCAAGCCGGACAACAAGGGCACGCAGTTCGACACGAGCCTGCCTGGCGCGTTTCCGTTTCCGTTGGGCAAGGGTCTCGTGATCCTGGGCTGGGAGCGTGGCCTGGTCGGCATGCAGGTCGGCGCTACCCGCCGCCTGTCCATTCCGTATGACCTCGGTTATGGCAAGGCGGGCAAGCCGCCCGTGATTCCAGCCTACGCCGGCCTGGTGTTCGACATCACGCTGGTGGAAGTGACGAAGGCCAAATAAGCCTGGGCATGGCAGGTACCGACAAGGGCGATTCCACGGAATCGCCCTTGTTGTTTTGGGGTCCCGTTCAGGCGGGCGCCAGTTCCTGGAAGTAGTAGGTAGCGCCGCCCAGGTTGGCCGGCGCGTCATATTGCAGCACTTGCGTGCGGCGCAGCGCCACCGGGGCGCTGAAGGCGGGACCGTCATACACGAAGGTGTGGAATTCGCCGTTTTCGCCGCAGGCGTCGACGCCGGGCGGCAGATCGGCCAGGAAGGCGGCGTCGAACTCGCGCCCGCAAAATGCACGCGGCAGATGCTGGCCATTGATGCACACGACAATGGCCTTGAAACCGGCGGCAAGAAACTCGTCGACCAGCGCGCGGCGGTCGCCGCCCCACAGTGGCAGGTGCGCCGTCAGGCCGGCGACCGCGCAGACTTTTTCTTCCCAGTCGCGGTGCGGCTGCAGGTCGATGTCGCCAAAGATGGCGTGGTGTATGCCCTCGTCTTTCGCCGCGCGCAGCATGGCGATGAATTGTTCTTCATAGCTGGCCCAGCTGGCGTGATAGCGCCGCAGGCGCGCGCCCAGGCTGGCCGCCTGCGCCTCGAGCAGTTCCGGCGGCACGCCGTGCGAGCGCGACTTGCGGCCATCTTCATCCATGGCCGTGATCAGCAGCGGGACGTCCAGGCCGGCGTTGCGCGCGCGCCACAGGGCCAGGCAGGAGTCCTTGCCGCCGCTCCAGGAAATCAGGGCCGTCGTCATGCCGCGGCTCCCGGCGCCACCGCGCGCAGCATGTCGACGTGCTGTATGCCGTCTTCGTCGTACGGCGCGCTGACGGTGACGAAGCCGAACGACTGGTAGAAGCGCTCCAGGTACTGCTGGGCGCCGATGCGGATGGCGTGGCCCGGATGCTGGCGCACGGCGCGCGCGATGCCTTCAGTCAGAAGCAGCTTGCCGGCGCCCGTGGTGCGCGCCTCGGGCGCCGTCAGCACGCGGCCCAGCGACATTTCCACATACTTGGCGCCCGGCGCCAGCACGCGCAGGTAGGCCGCCAGCCGGCGCTGGCCATCGATCGTCTGCCAGCCCAGCAGGTGCATGGCCGCCTGATCGTGGCCGTCGAGGTCCGGGTACAGGCATTGCTGTTCCAGCACGAACACGCGCTGGCGCAAGGCCAGCACCTGGTACAGATCGTGGGGACCGAGTTCGTCGAACGTGTTCCATTGCCAGCTGATCATGGGGCATCCTTGATTGAGAGTGGCCGTGATTTTACCGGCTTCACGCCGCCGGCGTGGGATAGCGCTGCGCAAACCACTGCTTCAGGTGTTCGATGCAGCGCGTCACGCGGGGCGCCACCAGCTGGCGCGACGGGTAGATGGCGAACAGCGCCAGGCCGGGACGCTCCACCTCGGGGAACAGCTCGACCAGCGCGCCGCTGGCCAGTTCCTCGCGGCAGACGAAGGTGGGCAGGATGCCGATGCCCAGGCCGCGCAGGATCAGGCTGCGCATGAACAGGGTGTTATTGGTGCGTACCCAGTTCGGCACTTCGATGTCGCTGTGCGGCCCCGCGTGGCGCAGGGGCCAGCGGCTACCGAACAGGGCGTGGCTGTAGATGAAGCAGCGCTGGCGCGTCAGATCCGTCGGTTCCTGCAATGGGCCATGGCGTTCCAGGTAGGCCGGCGCGCAGCAGATGTGCAGGCGGTAGTCGTGGATGTGGCGCGCCACGTAGCTCGAGTCGGTGAGCGCGGTGGTGACGCGAAAGCCCAGGTCGTAGTTGGCCGCCGCCAGGTCCACGTATTCATCCTTCAGGTCGACGTCCAGGCGCAAGGCCGGCCAGTCGGCCATGAAATCGGCCAGGCCCTCGGCCAGTTCGCCCACGCCCAAGGTCAGCGGCGCGTTGATGCGCAGGCGGCCCGTCACGTGCGCCGTCGAGTGCGCCACCATGTCTTCGGCCTGCGCCAGCTCGTCGAGCAGCTTGCGGCAGTGTTCCAGGTAGGCCGCGCCCGTTTCCGTCAGTGCCAGCTGGCGCGTGGTGCGCGTCATCAGGCGCCCGCCCAGCTCCTGCTCCAGCTGGCCGATGCGCCGGCTCACATACGAGGCCGACAGGTCCAGTTCGTCGGCCGCGCGGCGAAAGCTGCCCAGCTCGGCCACGCGGCGAAACAGCTGCATCGCCTGCAATTTATCCATGTGTTGCCTTATTCAGTCGTATTACGCATCAGTGCTGTGCATTATTGATCATTTTTCCACGATTTGATTCGGAATATGCTGGCGACCTCTCTACAGAAAGGCCACACCATGAAAAAATTACTCATCAGCAGCCTGTTGTTCACCGCCTTTTCCACCGCCCAGGCGGCCGAGGTCCTCGTCGTGCTGTCGGACGCCAGCCACCTTGAGTTGCGCGACGGCAAGGTCTTCCCGACGGGCTTTTACCTGAATGAACTGATGCAGCCCGTGAAAAAGCTGCTCGACGCGGGCCACACGGTGACATTCGCCACGCCGCTGGGCCAGGCGCCCACGCTGGATGCCGGCTCGGATACGGCCGATTATTTTGCCGGCGACGTGGCGGCCCACGCGGCGCACAAGGCCTTGCTGGACCGGCTGGCGCTGACGCTGCCGGGCCGCTCGCCCGTAATCAGCCTGAAACGGGTGGAACAGATCGGTTACGGCCACTACGCGGCCGTGCTGGTGCCGGGCGGCCACGCGCCCATGCAGGATCTGTTGAAGGATGCCAGCCTGGGCGCCCTGCTGCGCCAGTTCCACGCGGATGGCAAGCCGACGGCGCTGCTGTGCCACGGCCCCATCGCGCTGCTGTCGGCCCTGCCCCGGGCGGGCACGTTTACGGCCGCGCTGCAGGCGGGCCAGACGCCCCCCGCACCGGCGGACTGGATCTACAGCGGCTACCGGATGACGGTGATCAGCAACGAGGAAGAGGCGGCGGCGCAAGGCGCGCTGCAGGGCGGAACGATGAAGTTCTATCCGCAGTCGGGCTTGCAGGCGGCCGGCGCGCGCTATGTGCAGAACCAGGCGCCGTGGAGCAGCAATGTGGTGGTCGACCGCGAACTGATCACGGGACAGAATCCCGCATCGGCGCCGGCCCTGGCGGACAAGCTGCTGCAGGCGCTGCAGGTATCTCGTTAACGAAAACTCCCCGGCGGCGCCAGGGCGCGGCCGGGGAGGGAGTGCGTGCAGCGGGGATTACACGATCGTCAGGGTGACGTCGATGTTGCCGCGCGTGGCGTTCGAGTACGGGCACACGATGTGGGCGGCGGCGACCAGCGCTTCGGCGGCGGTGCGTTCCATGCCTGGCAGCGAGATTTTCAGTTCCACTTCGATGCCGAAGCCCGTGTCGATCGCGCCGATACCGACGTTGCCTTCGATCGACAGATCCGCTGGCAGGGCGATCTTGTCGCGGCCGCCGACGAATTTCATGGCGCCGATGAAGCAGGCCGAGTAGCCGGCGGCGAACAGCTGTTCCGGGTTGGTGCCGACGGCGCCATTGCCGCCCAGTTCTTTTGGCGTGGTCAGCTTGACGTCGAGCACATTGTCGGACGAGACGGCACGGCCTTCGCGGCCTCCGGTGGCGGTAGCTTGGGCGCGGTACAGGACTTGTTTGATCGACATGATGATTTTCCTCGGTGAGTTAAATAGTTAACGACTAAATAGTGTGCTACTTTTTCATGGGCTGTCGCCCCAGAATGTCCGTCTGCAGCAGCAATGCCGGCGTCCATGTGCTCAATATATATCGCGCGCTATTTAATTGCAAGCGATTTTATTCGGGCAGCCGCGGCACCTGACTAATCGTCGCGAACACCGCTGCCAAAGCGCAGCAGGTCTGGCCAGCTATCTTGAACCTTTATTTTCTTGCCTTTGTCGCCATTAACGGTCTTCCATCGCATAATGGCCACCGCCGCCGGGGGTCTTGATTATGCTGGGCCCACTTCAATACCCAAGGAAAAATCATGACTAGCCTCTTCTTTATCCTGCGCATCACGCTGGCAACGATGCTCACCTACATCATCGCCACGGCTATCCTGGTCGAGAATTTTCTGCGCCATATCTTCGGCCAGACGGAAGGCTTTTTTGTCATCGTCGGCGCGCTGCTGGCCAGCGCCGTCATCACGAATGCGTTCTCGCATGTGCGCCGCGTGCGCCTGATCGCCGGGGCCGTCAACGCCAGCACCCTGTCGAGCCGCCAGCGGCGCCAGATCGAGATTCCGTTCGAGGCGGGCGAGGCATTCGACATGATCGACGCGGCCATCCGCGAACTGCCGGGCAGCGAAGTGGTTGAAAGCGCGCGCGACAGCCTGCAGGTGCAGGCCAGAGTGCGCCGCGCGGCGCCGTACACTGACACGGGCTTGCCGCGCATGCGCGTGCTGGGCTTCCTCGAGCCGCGGCCGAACCAGATCCTCGCCACCGTCACGCCGAATGGCGAGGCGGGCAGCGTGACGCTGATCTGCGAGCCGGCGCGCAATGCCTGGACGGACTGGTTCCTTGTCGATCATGGCAGCAATCTGGAAAACGCGGAAGCGGTGACGCGCGCCATTACCCGCCGGGTGGCGCAGCGGCGCCGCGGCGAACAGGCCGAGGCACGCCAGACGGTGACGGAAAAGGAACTCACGGTGGCCAAACTGAGCCTGCTGCACGCGCAGGTGGAGCCGCACTTCCTGTACAACACCCTGGCCAGCGCGCAGCTGCTCACGCGCAGCGACCCGGTGCGGGCCGACGAAATGCTGGGCAACCTGATTTTGTACCTGCGCCACTCGCTGCCGCGCACCGAGCAATCCATGTCGACCCTGGGCACGGAACTGGAGCGGGCGCGCGCCTACCTCGATATCCTGAAAATCCGCATGGGCGCGCGCCTGAACCTGCAGATCGAAGTGCCGCAATACCTGCGCCAGGTGGAGCTGCCGCCGATGATGCTGCAAACCCTGGTGGAAAACGCCATCAAGCACGGACTGGAGCCGAAAAGCGGCGGCGGCACCGTGTGGATCATGGCGCGCAGCGGCAATGGCACGGTGATCGTCACGGTGGCCGACGATGGCAAGGGCTTCAGCGATGACGGCGCCGGCACGGGCATCGGCCTGCGCAATGTGCGCGAACGCCTGCGCCTGACGTATGGCGCGGCCGCGTCGTTTGCCATCCTGGCCAATTTCCCCGATGGCGTGACGGCCACCATCACGGTGCCCGACAGCACGGCGCAAGGAGTCTCGTATGGATCAGCATGAAATGACGTGCGTTATCGCCGAGGATGAAACCCTGTTGCGCGAGGCGCTGGTGGCGATGCTGGGCGAACTGTGGCCGGCCCTGCGCATCGTCGCCGCCTGCGATGACGGCGGCACGGCGCTCGACGCCATCGCGACCCTGCGGCCGGATATCGCCTTCCTGGATATCCGCATGCCGGGCCTGACGGGACTGGAAGTGGCGGCCGGCACCCTGGCCGCCAGCCCCGCCACCCAGGTGGTGTTCGTCACGGCCTACGACCAGTATGCGATCGACGCCTTCGACAAGGGCGCCGTCGACTATGTATTGAAGCCCATCGGGCGTGAACGCCTGCAGGCCACCTTGCAGCGCGTGCAGGCGCGTGCCGCGAAGGGGAGCGTCAACGACGGCGCGCTGGCCGGCCTGCTGCAGCAATTGACGAGCGCCTTGCCGGCGGCCGCCAAGTCGCCGCCGCTGGTGTGGCTGACGGCCAGCAGCGGCAAGGATACGCGCCTGATCATGGTGGAGGACATCGCCTATTTTCAGTCCGACACCAAGTACACGGCCGTCATGACGGCGGAAGGCGAGGCGCTGCTGCGCAAGCCGATCCGCGAACTGCTCGACGTGCTCGATCCTGCCATCTTCAAGCAGATCCACCGTTCCACCATCGTCAACATGAAGATGGTGGCATCCGTCACGCGCGATGAAGTGGGGCGCGGCAGCCTGCGCCTGAAGACGCGGCCGGAAACCCTGGCCGTGAGCCAGCCGTTCATGAGTTTGTTCAGGAATATGTAGAGCTGCTAAAGCCGGGGTCAGACCCTCAACACCGCTAACGCCAGGCTCACCGTCAACGTGGACGGGGGTCTGACCCCAGAATTACTCCGCGGTTTCAAAACCCTCAAGCACATTGACCACATTGATGCCCAGTTCCTTCACCGCATAGCCGCCTTCGAGGATGAAGGCGGTGGGCAGATTCAAATGCGCCAGGCGTTCGCCCACGCGCAGGTAGTCGCCGCTTTGCAGGGCGAAGTGCGAGAGGGGATCGCCGACGAAGGTATCCACGCCCAGCGAGACCACCAGCGCGTCGGGCGCGTACATATTGATGCGCAGGCAGGCCGTTTCCAGCGCGGCGAACCAGCTGGCCGTGCTGCTGCCGGCCGGCAGCGGCAGGTTGACGTTGTAGCCGCTGCCGGCGCCGCTGCCCGTCTCGTCGGCATGACCCAGGTAAAACGGATATTCAGTGCGCGGGTCGGCGTGGATGGAGGCGAACAGCACGTCATTACGCGCATAGAAAATGCTCTGCGTGCCATTGCCGTGGTGGTAGTCGATGTCGAGGATGGCGACCTTGCGGGCGCCATCGTCGAGCAGGTGCTGCGCAGCCAGTGCCGCGTTATTCAGAAAACAGTAGCCGCCGAAGAAATCGCTGCCTGCGTGATGGCCAGGCGGGCGCGTGAGGGCAAACGTGGCCCGCTCGCCCAGGCGCAGCGCGTGGGCCGCGTTGACGGCGCAGTCGGCGCCCGTCTTGGCCGCCGTCCAGGTGCCGGACGTCAGTGGCGTGCCATTGTCCATCGAGTACAGCCCCAGCCTGGCCGTGAAATTCTCCGGTTCGATATCGTGGCGCAAGGTGCGCACGGGCCAGACGGACGGCAAGGCGTCCTTGCCTGCGTTGTCCGGGTCGAGCGCCAGCCAGTCGTGCCAGGCATGGCGCAAGAAGTGCAAATAGCGTGGCGTATGGATGCGCTCGAGCGATGTCAGGGGCACGCCGTGCGGCGTGACGATGCGCCCCAAGTTGCGCCGTCCCAGTTCGGCCACCACCATGTCGGCCCGTTCCGGCGCCTCGAAGCAGGGCACCATCTCGCCGCGGAACCATTCGAAGCGGCCCCGGTGCTGGCCGTGCAGTTCATTGTAGAAGGTCAGCATGGCGCGCGCGCGGGGCAGGCAGGATCAGGTGTGCGAGCACAGGGTGCTGGCGCGGTAGGCGGCGACGAAATCGTCGAAGCTGCCGGCCGGTGCCGCCTCCATGGCGCGCTGCTCGGCCAGCGAGCTTTCCGCCAGCTGGTCGAAATACGCGCTTTGCTCGGGCGTGGGCGGATGCGCGCGGAAGTAGGCCGCATGGCGTTCGCTCTGGCGCAGGCCGAAGGTGGCAAACGAGCCGCCATTGGCGCGCAGTTCGGCCAATACCCTGGCCGACGGCGTGGCGTCCGGGTCGGCCAGCTTGACGGCTTGCGCCGCCAGGCTGTCCGCATGCTGCGTGCCGCCGTGGCGCGCGTCGAGCAAGGCCGCCACGGGCGCGATACGCGCCAGCAGTTCCTCGCCCCACGCCTGCAGGGTGATGTCCTCGCCATCGCGGCGCAGGGTGAGGCCCGGCGTGCGGCCTTCCTTCACCGTGCGGGCGAAATTGTTGGTGTAGCAGGCGCTTTGCTCGGCCGAGATGGAGCCGCTGTCGTCGAGCGCGCAGAACAGCAAGAAGGCGTCGAGGAAGCGGCCCGTTTCCAGGCTGATGCCCACCGGCTCGAACGGGTCGACGTCCATGCAGCGCACTTCGATGTACTGCACGCCGCGCAGGCACAGGGCCTGGATCGGGCGCTCGCCCGTGCGGATCACGCGTTTCGGACGGATGGTCGAATAGTATTCATTTTCGATCTGCAGCACGTTGGTGGAGAGCTGGATCCACTCGCCATCTTTTTTCGTGCCCAGCGTTTCGTACGGCGCATATGGGTCGTTGACGGCGTGCGTCAGCGCATTGACGTAGTCTTCCAGGCTGTTCTCGTGCGGACGCAGGCCGGACTGGGCGTCGTTCTGGTAGCCCAGGTCGCTCATGCGCAGGCTGGTGGCATACGGCAGGAACAGGGTGTCGTCGGACAGGGTGTCGAGCTTGTGCGCGCGGCCGCGCAGGAAACCGGCAGACAGGGCCGGCGAAGCGCCGAACAAATACATCAGCAGCCAGCTGTAGCGGCGGAAATTGCGGATCGTCGCCAGATAGCTTTCCGACTGCACGTCTTTCGGCGAGGCAGCTGCCTGCGTGGCGCTGGCGCTGGTCTCCGGGTTGCCGTGCAATACCTGCCACAGCTGTTCGTCGAGCGAATAGTTGTAGTGGATGCCGGCGATGCATTGCATGGCCTTGCCATAACGCAAGGCCAGGCCGCGCCGGTAGACGTGCTTGAGCATGCCCATGTTCGAGCTGCCGTAGTTGGCGATCGCGATGTCCGCTTCGGGCGGTAGCTGGCACGGCATCGACTGGCTCCACAGCAGCTCGTCGCCAAGGCGGCTGTAGGCGTGGCGGTGCACGGTGTCGAGCTTGTCCAGGGTGGTGGCGATGTCGCTTTCCGCCGGCGTGATGAATTCGAGCAGCGCTTCGGCGTAGTCGGTGGTGATTTCAGGGTGCGTCAGCGCCGAGCCCAGGGCGGCAGGGTGGGGCGTGGAAGCCAGATGGCCGGCGCGGTCAACGCGCAGGGTTTCACGCTCGATGCCGCGCAAGCCGCCCAGCAGCGCGCGGTTGGCATCTTCGGTCAGCAATGCCAGGCGGCGAGTCAACAGGTTGGGCAATTTGAGCTTCCTTTCTTGTGCAGCATATAAATAATTTGTGCTGAGATTAACCGAATTTTGGCAAATGCGTCGGCGCCGGCCCAAAAAACGCCGCGTCGCCAGCGTCCGTCCCGGGCAACGGAGACGGCGCTTCGGTCAGGAAATCGCTTGATATTTTAACAAACTGCGGGGGATCTGGCGCGTCGCTGGATCAAGCGCCGCGCACAGGAAGTGGGTCAGCCGAGGCGCGCGCCGCTGACCCGCTCGATGCCGGCCAGGTCGCGCCAGCTCTGCACTTTGCCGTAGCCGGCCTCGGCCAGCAAGGCGCGCACGTGGGCCGCCTGGTCATAGCCGTGCTCCATCAGCAGCCAGGCGCCGGCCGCCAGGTGGCGCGCGGCGCCGGCGACGATGGTGCGCAGGGCCGACAGGCCATCGGCATGGTCGGTCAGCGCGCCGGCCGGCTCGAAACGCAAATCGCCTTCGGCCAGGTGGCGGTCGCCGCTGGCGATGTAGGGGGGATTGGAGACGATCAGGTCAAACTTTTCCGTGCCCAGCGCTTCGAACCAGTCGCTGGCCATGAAGGTGATGTTGACGCCGTTGGCGCTGGCATTGCGGCGCGCCACGGCCAGCGCCGCGCTGCTGACGTCGAGGGCCGTGACGACGGCGTCGGGCCGCGTATGCGCGAGGGCGACGGCGATGGCGCCGCTGCCGGTACCCATGTCGAGCACGCGTCCGCCGGGCGGCAGGCGCTCGAGCGCCAGTTCCACCAGCACTTCCGTGTCGGGACGGGGAATCAGCACGGCGTCGCTGACGGCAAAAGGCAAGCCGAAGAATTCGCGCTGGCCGACGATGTAGGCGATCGGCTCGCCTTGCAGGCGGCGTGCCAGCAAGCCGGAAAGGCGCTCGGCTTCATCGTCAGTGAGCACGCGCTCCGATTGCGTGATCAGGCTCACGCGCGACAGGCCCAGCGCGTGGCCCAGCAGGATGCGGTTGTCGAGCGGGTCGAGCAGCGGTCGGATTTGCAGGGCGCCGACAGTGCTGCCGGCGGGAATCAAGGTTTCTGGCATGGTGCTTTCAATTATTTCTTACGGCGCAACAGGGTCCACAGCAGGCCGATGGCAAAAATGGCGAACCAGACAAATGCCCATTGCGGGATCGACAGGCCGAAAAACGGCTCGCCGGCGCTTTCGCAAGCGCCATAGGATTCAAACATGAAGGGCATGAGTTCGGCCGTGAAGACCTTGTTCAGCGCCGTTTCCACGGGGTCGATGCCGCAGGAAAAGCCGGGGTTGGCCAGCACGTACAGATGCTTGGCGCCCACGCCCAGGCCGCCCAGGGCTGCCAGCAGGCCGATGCCGGCGCCGATTTTGGGCCGCTTCGCGGCCGCGCCGGCCAGGCAGGCGATGCCGATGGCGAGGAACAGGTAGCGCTGGATCACGCACAGCGGGCAGGGCGCCATGTTCATGGCATGCTGCAAATACATGGCCACGCCGAGCATCAGGAAACACAGGGCGGCGATCAACAGGAGGACGGTGCGTGAATTTTTCATGGGCGACACGGTGAGGTGGATGGGGGAAAAGCGTTACGCATTCTCGCACAAGGGCCGATTTTTATTGCTTAGCCGCTACTTAAAGCTGTCGGCTTACGCGCTGCGCGCTAAGCCGACCTACAAACTTCAACCCAAAGGCAGAATCCGGGGTCGGACCCTCAGGGACTCGGCGTCCCCGTCCGACCCCGGCCCTTGCTTTAGGGGTTAATCCCCCAGCGCCGCCAGCAGCTCGGCCTGGTGTTCCGCCGCCAGCGCATTCGTCAGCTCCGTCAAATCCCCATCCATGATGAAGTCGAGCTTGTACAAGGTCAGGTTGATGCGGTGGTCCGTCAGCCGGCCTTGCGGGAAGTTGTAAGTGCGGATGCGCTCGCTGCGGTCGCCCGAACCGATCAGGCTCTTGCGCGTGGCCGCTTCCTTTGACTGCTGTTCCCGCAGCTGCACGTCCTTGATGCGCGCGGCCAGCACTTTCATCGCTTGCGCCTTGTTCTTGTGCTGGCTGCGGTCATCCTGGCATTCCACCACGATGCCGGTCGGCAAGTGGGTGATGCGCACGGCGGAATCCGTCTTGTTGATGTGCTGGCCACCGGCGCCCGAGGCGCGGTAGGTGTCGATGCGCAGGTCGGCCGGGTTGATGTTGACGTCTTCGACTTCATCCGCTTCGGGCATCACGGCCACCGTGCAGGCCGAGGTGTGGATGCGGCCCTGCGTTTCCGTGGCCGGCACGCGCTGCACGCGGTGGCCGCCCGATTCGAACTTCAGCTTTGAATACGCGCCATTGCCGACCACGCGCACGATCACTTCGCGGTAGCCGCCCAGGTCGGAATCGGACGAGGACACCAGTTCCACCTGCCAGCGGTTGCGTTCGGCAAAGCGCGTGTACATGCGCAGCAGGTCGCCGGCGAACAGGGCCGATTCATCGCCGCCCGTGCCGGCACGGATTTCCAGGAAGATGTTGCGCTCGTCGTTGACGTCCTTCGGCAGCAGCATGGTCTGCAATTCGCGTTCCAGCTGCGCCATGGTGGCTTTCGCCGTTTCGATTTCTTCCTGGGCGAATTCCTTCATGTCCGGGTCCGCCAGCATTTCCTGCGCCGTGGCGATGTCGTTGCCCGCTTCCTGGTAGGAACGGTACAGCGCCACCAGCGGGCCCAGTTCGGCATGCTCGCGCGTCATCTTGCGGTAGCTGTCCATGTTCGACGTGGCGTCCGGGTGCATCAACAGTTCGTCGAGTTCAACCAGGCGGTTCGCCAGTTGATCGAGTTTGGCCAGCATGGATGGTTTCATAGCGATTCGCGGTAATAGAGTGTAGGGATGAAGCAGGCCCGGCAGGCGGGCAGGGTGGCCGCGCGCAGGCGGCCGGCGGGGCGGCGCTAACGGCGGGGGCGGAACAGTTTCGGCAGCAGGGTGGCCAGTTGCTTGCGCTCGTCGCCTTGCGCGTGGTGCAGCGCCTGTTGCGGGCCGTGCAGGAACTTGGCCGTCAAGCCTTTCGACAGCGCTTCCAGGACGGCGTCGATGTCGGCGCCCTTGGCCAGCATCTTGCGCGCCCGTTCCACTTCCATCAGGCGCAGCGCTTCGCTGTTTTCATGCAGATGCTGGATGACGGGCACCATGGCGCGGTCATCGACCCAGCTCATGAACGATTGCACGCGCGTCTCGATGATCGACTCGGCTTGCGCCACGGCCGCCTGCCGGCTTTCCAGGCCCGTCTGCACGACCTTGCCCAGGTCGTCGACCGTGTACAGGAAGACGTCGTTCAGGCGGCCCACTTCCGCTTCGATATCGCGCGGCACGGCCAGGTCGACCATGAACATCGGCTTGTGGCGGCGTGCCTTGATGGCGCGCTCGACCAGGCCCAGGCCCAGCAGCGGCAACGAGGAAGCCGTGCACGAGATGACGATGTCGAACCGGTGCAGCTGCTCCGGCAAGTCCGCCAGGCGGATGGCCTTGCCGCTGAAGCGGTGCGCCAGTTCTTCGCCCCGCTCCATGGTGCGGTTGGCGATGGTGATGCTTTTCGGGTTTTGCGCCGCAAAGTGCGTGGCGCACAATTCAATCATTTCGCCGGCGCCGATGAACAGCACGTTCTGCTCGGCGATCTTGTCGAAGATGCGCTGCGACAGGCGCACGGCGGCGGCCGCCATGGAAACGCTGTGGGCGCCGATTTCCGTGCTGCTGCGCACTTCCTTGGCCACCGAAAAGCTGCGCTGGAACAGCTGGTGCAGATACGTGCCCAGGCCGCCCGCCTCGTCGGCCGTGCGGATGGCGTCCTTGATCTGCCCGAGGATCTGCGTTTCGCCCAGCACCATCGAGTCGAGCCCGGAGGCGACGCGGAAAGTGTGGCGCACGGCGTCGTGCTGCGGCAGCATATATAAGTGGGGGCGCAGCTCGCTGTAGTTCAGCTGGTGGTAGTCGGCGAGGAAATGCGCGCCCGCGTCGAGCGGATTGGGCACATGGCTGGCCGCATACAGCTCGGTACGGTTGCAGGTCGAGAGGATGGCCGCTTCGTCGTTGTCGCGCAAGTCGATGCGCTGAAACCAGGTGCGCGCCGCCATCACCGCCTGGCCCAGATGCTCAGGCGCAAACGCCAGCTGTTCGCGGAGCGACACTGGGGCGGTGGTGTGGTTGAGGCCGACGGCGAGCAGTTGCATTTCAGGGCTGTTGGGAATTCTTATGCCGACATTATAGCGCTTTGTGCCCGATCTTTGAGCAGTCCGGCTGTTTTCGCCCTGCAGCGCGCCTGTCACCCCCCGAGTTTTTCCAGGCGATAGCCATAACTGTAGACGGGCACCAGGCGGTAGCCGTGTTCCGGTTTCAGCTGCAGCTTGTTGCGCACGCGCGAGACGTGGGTGTCCATGGTGCGCGAAGGCAGGGCCGTGTCGCGCTGCCACACGGCTTCGTGGATGTAGGCGCGCGACAGGGGGCGGCCCAGGTTGCGGAAGAACAGCAGCGCCAGGGCGAATTCCTTGTGCGTCACGTCCAGCACTTCACCGCCCATCAGCAGGCGGCCTGGGCGGGTTTCAAACGTATATTGACCGAATTGCAATTGTTCGGCACCATTCTGCGCCGGATAGGCCACGCGCAGCAGCGCCTGCGTGCGCAAGGTCAGTTCACTGCGCCGCAGCGGTTTGATCATGTAGTCGTCGGCACCGGCCGTCATGCCCGCCACCACATCGTCTTCGCCCGAGCTGTTGGTCATAAACAACACAGGCGCCTTGGGCGCCAGTTTTTCGCGGGCACGGCGCAGCACTTCGGCACCGTCCAGGTCACTCACATGCCAGTCGAGGATGAGCATGTCGCAACTGTCCTTGCGCAGCTGCCCCAGCATTTCCTTGCCACTCTGAAACTCGTGGCAGGCATGGCCGGCGGCCGTGAGCACCTGGCAGATCAGTTCTGCCTGACTATGGTCGCTATCGAGTACGGCAATTCGCATGATTGGCTGGTATGTGTAGCAACAAACAGACGGTCTGTTCTGCTTATCGTAATGTTAAGGAATGCTCAAGTGAAATATAACAGAGATTGCAACTGTGTCCAGTGAAATCGGCAGGCCGGCCCTTTACGCTACACTTGCCGATACACCCTCAGCGCGGAGAAATGGCGATGCTAGACAACAACACCACCGATTGGACCCTGATACCGGCCAGTCTTGCCGACATCGAACAGGTGCGCGAGCGCTGCCGGCGCCTGGTGCAGCGGCGCGCCATGATGTCGGCCGGCGCCTCGGCCATTCCCATTCCCGGCATCGACCTGATGTCCGATGTGGGCCTGTTTTCCATGCTGATCAACGATATCAACCACGAATTCGGCCTCACGCCCGAGCAGATCGAGCGCCTCAACCCGCAGTTCAAGATGATGGCCTACCGCGCGGCGGTGGGCATGGGCGGCATGCTGGTAGGAAAGCTGGTGTCGCGCGAACTGATTTTGCATCTGCTCAAGCGCAGTGGCGTTAAGATCGCCACCAAGCAGGTGGCGCGCTTCGTGCCGTTTGCCGGCCAGGCGGTGGCGGCGGCGATCGGCTATGCCGTGTTCCGCCAGATCGGCAACCAGCACGTGAATGCCTGCGCCGCGGTGGCGCAGGAGTTGCTCACGGTCAGGCCGAAGTAGCCTGGAGCGCCCATCCCGGGCGTGGCCAGGAGGGGCGTGGTGCATCAGGCGTCCGGCAGGACCACGTTGACGTCGAGCACTTCCAGGTTGCCCTGGCGGTCCAGCGAGATCTTGATGTCGTCGGCATTGACCTTGGTGTACTTGGAAATGACGGCGATCAATTCCTTGTGCAGGGCGGGCAGGAAGTCCGGACCATCGCGTCCGCTGCGTTCGCGGGCGATGATGATCTGCAGGCGTTCCTTGGCCGCGGTGGCCGTCTTCGGCTTGGGGGGGAACAGGAAAGAAAGCAAGGCCATATCACTTCGCCCCAAAAATACGCTGGAGTAATCCAGGCTTTTCATAGTTGGTAAAGCGCAACTCGACATCTTCGCCGAGGAAACGCGAGACCACGTCTTCATAGGCTTGCGCCACGTCCGTGCCCTTGAAATGGATGGCCGGATTGCCCTGGTTCGAGGCAGCCAGCACTTGTTCCGATTCAGGGATGATGCCCACCAGCGGGATGCGCAGGATTTCCTGCACGTCCTGGTAGGACAGCATTTCATCCGATTCCACGCGTTTCGGCGAGTAGCGGGTGATCAGCAGATGTTCCTTGACCGGCTCGCCCCCCGTCTGCGCGCGGCGCGACTTGGCTTGCAGGATGCCGAGGATGCGGTCCGAATCGCGCACCGACGACACTTCCGGGTTGGTGACGATGATGGCTTCATCGGCAAACGTCAGCGCCATCAGCGCGCCATGCTCGATACCGGCCGGCGAATCGCAGATGATGAATTCGAAGCCCATGTTGATCAGGTCGTTCAACACGCGTTCCACGCCTTCTTCCGACAAGGCATCCTTGTCGCGCGTTTGCGAGGCCGGCAGGATGAACAGGTTGTCGCAGTGCTTGTCCTTGATCAGGGCCTGGTTCAGGGTCGCTTCCTTGTTGATCACATTGATCAGGTCGTAGACCACGCGGCGCTCGCAACCCATGATCAGGTCGAGGTTGCGCAGGCCCACGTCGAAGTCGAGCACGGCTGTCTTGTGGCCACGCATGGCCAGGCCAGTGGAAAAACTGGCGCTAGAGGTCGTCTTGCCGACACCGCCCTTGCCGGACGTCACAACAATAATTCTTGCCACAAATAATCCTTTTCAGATATCTCTTGAATTGTGCAGCTTAAGAGCGGTTCACGGGAGTGACCGGATTGACAGAGTGTATATCGATTCTGTCACCAGCCAAACGAATTTGCGCGGGTCCCCGCGCCATTTCTGCAGGGAAACCATCTTCAAACGTGCGGTACACACCGGCGATCGACACCAGTTCCGGTTCCATGGCCAGCGCGAAGATGCGCGCCTGGGCATTGCCCGAGGCGCCGGCCAGCGCGCGGCCGTACAGCGAGGAATACACGTGGATGCTGCCGTCGGCGATGATCTCGGCGCCATTGTTGACGACGGCCGTGATGATCAGGTCGCAGCCGCGCGCATAAATGCGCTGGCCGGCGCGCACCGGCGTGTCAACCACCATCACCTGCGCTTCGGCGCCGGACTGGGCGGCGGCCGTCGGCGTATCCTTCGGGCCATCCTTGGGCGGCGCATCGTCGCGCGTCTTGCCGCTGTCGAGGCTCAGGCCTTGCGCCAGGATGGCCTCATGCATCTCGGCCGGCGCATTGCGCACGGCCACGGCATTCAAACGGTATTTTTTCAGCAGGGCCACCAGGGCGGCCCAGTCGACCGGTTCGCTGCCCGGCGGCAGGGCGGCCACGTCCAGCACGGCCAGGTCGTCCTCGAAAAAGTCCGCCACGCCTCCCGTCATGTCGTGCAAGGCACTATCGAGTGCCTGCGTAGCGGCGCTATGCACAATGGCGGAGACAGCGACGACGGTGGAAATCTTGATTTCGATAGGCTTCTGCGACGGGCTTTTGGACATAAACATTTATCAAAGTGAAACTGCGGCAGGCCGACTTTTCCGTGCGGCAACAATAGAGAGCAGTAAATTTCTTGCATTCTACTGCAAAAAAATCACCGTCAGGGGCCTGGCGTGTGCTATTCCGCAGGGCAACAGGTACTTCCCGTCAAAAAACCGGGGCGGCGCAACGGAAAACCGCTGCGCCGCCCCGAAAGCCGCCGAGAATGCGCCCTGACGGCGCTGTCCTGCATCAATTCTGGATCGATCCTGGATCAAGCCGCGCGCATCTGCCGGGCCGCCGCGACCATGTTTTGCAAGGCCGCTTCCGTTTCCGCCCAGCTCCGCGTCTTCAAGCCGCAGTCCGGGTTGACCCACAGCTGGGCCGGTGGAATCACGGCGCTGGCTTTTTGCAGCAGGCGCAGCATGTCGCCGGTGGCGGGGATGCGCGGCGAGTGGATGTCGTACACGCCGGGGCCGATGTCGTTCGGATACTGGAAATCGCCAAAGCCCGTCAGCAGCTCCATGTCCGAGCGGCTCGTCTCGATGGTGATGACGTCGGCATCCATGGCGGCGATCTGCGGCAGGATGTCGTTAAATTCCGCGTAGCACATGTGCGTGTGGATCTGCGTCGCGTCGCCGGCCGCCGAGGCGGCGATGCGGAAGGCGCGCGTGGCCCAGTCCAGGTAGGCATCCCACTGGCCGCGGCGCAGCGGCAAGCCTTCGCGGATGGCCGGCTCGTCGATCTGGATGATGCCGATGCCGGCCGTTTCCAGGTCAGCCACTTCGTCGCGGATGGCCAGGGCGATCTGCAGCGCCGTTGTCGCGCGCGGCTGGTCGTCGCGCACGAACGACCATTGCAAGATGGTGATGGGGCCCGTCAGCATGCCCTTCATCGGCTTGTGCGTCAGGCTTTGCGCATGGACGGTCCAGGCGACGGTCATGGCGGCCGGGCGCTGCACGTCGCCATAGATGACGGGCGGCTTGACGCAGCGCGAGCCGTACGACTGCACCCAGCCCAGGCGCGTGAAGACAAAGCCGTCGAGCTGCTCGCCGAAATATTCGACCATGTCGTTGCGCTCCGCTTCACCATGCACCAGCACGTCCAGGCCCAGCGCTTCCTGGCGCCCCACGGCGTGGGCAATTTCGGCGCGCATCTGCTGTTCGTAGTCGGCGCGTGCCAGCTCGCCCCGCTTGTAACTGGCGCGGGCGGCGCGGATGGCCGCCGTTTGCGGGAAGGAGCCGATGGTCGTTGTCGGAAAGTCGGGCAGCTGGAAGCGCGCGCGCTGCACGGTCTGGCGCAACGGGAAGCTGGAATCGCGGCGGTCGACGGTAGGCGACAGCGCCTGCAGGCGCTGCGTGACCGGCGTACGGTGCACGCGGGCGCTGGCGCGGCGGCTGGCGCTGGCCACGCGCGCGCTGGCCAGCGCGGCGTCATCAGCATGGCCTTGCAGCGCGCCCTTGAGCAGGGACAGTTCCGCCAGCTTTTCCGTGGCGAACGCCAGCCAGGGCTTGATGTCGGCATCGAGCTGCGTTTCCGCCTCCAGGCTGAACGGCACGTGCAGCAGCGAGCACGACGGCGCCAGCCACAACTGGCCAGTGCGCCTGGCCGCCAGCGGCCGCAGCACGGCCAGGGCGGCGTCGAGGTCGGTACGCCAGATATTGCGCCCGTCGACGATGCCGACCGACAGCACCTTGTGCGCGGGCAGCCAGTCCGTCACGCTGGTCAGTTCATGCGGCGCGCGGATGCCGTCGACATGCAGGCCGGCCACGGGCAGGCGGCAGGTCAGGCTGAGGTTTTCTTCCAGCGGCGAGAAATACGTGGCCAGCAGGATATTCACGCCCACCTGGTTCAGCTGCCAGTAGCTGCTTTCAAAGGCGCTGCGCCAGGCGTTGGGCAAGTCCAGGCCCAGGATCGGTTCATCGACTTGCACCCAGGCCACGCCTTGCTGCTTCAGGCGGTCGAGCAGGGCGCCGTAGACGGGCAGCAATTGTTCCAGCAGGGCCAGGCGGTCGAAGCCGGGTGTCTTTTCCTTGCCCAGCCAGAGAAAGGTGAGGGGGCCGATCAGGGCCGCCTTGACCTGGTGGCCCAGCGCCTGCGCCTCGGCCACTTCCGCCAGCAGCCGTTCGCACGCCAGCGAGAAACGCGTCTGCGGCGACCATTCGGGCACCAGGTAATGGTAGTTGGTGTCAAACCACTTGGTCATTTCCAGCGCATGCTGGCCGCCATCGTGGGGCGCATGGGCGTGCTCGGCCTGACAGCAGCCGGCCTGTTCGGCCTGCGCCGCATGGGTCGCCGCGCCACGCGCCATGGTGAAATAGCGCGACAAGGGCGATTGCTGCGCCTCAAAGTGAAAACGCGCCGGCTCGCAGCCCAGCAGCTGGATATGGCTGGCCATCTGGTCGTAAAAGGCGAAGTCGCCCACCGTGACGTAGTCCAGGCCGGCGTCCCTTTGCTGCGCCCAGTGGCGCGCGCGCAATTGCCGGCCTGTGGCTTCCAGGGCCGCCTCTGGCAGTTCGCCGCGCCAGTGGCTTTCCAGCGCGAATTTCAGTTCGCGCGCGGCGCCGATACGGGGAAAGCCAAGAATGTGGGTGTGAACGGTCATGATGTCATCGAGATTTAATGTGGATGCGCTAGAGTGTGCGGCAATCTGATCTATAATCAAAACGAAACCTTTTATCGATTAACATGAAAATAATTCACGTCCATCCCGTCATTTCCCGATGCTAGAAATCCGCCACCTGCGCACCCTGAGTGCCCTGCGTTCGTCCGGCAGCCTGGTGCGCGCCGCGCAGCTGCTCAACCTGACCCAGTCGGCGCTGTCGCACCAGATCCGCCTGCTGGAAGAGCGCTACAAGGCGCCCTTGTTCGAGCGCAAGTCGATGCCGATCGCGTTTACGGCCACCGGCAGCCGGCTGCTGGAACTGGCCGACAAGCTGCTGCCCGAGATCGAGCTGGCCGAGCGCGACGTGGCGCGCCTGTCGCAAGGGGACACGGGACAGCTGCGCGTGGCGCTCGAGTGCCATACCTGTTTCGACTGGCTCATGCCGGTGATGGATGCGTTCCGCCAGCGCTGGCCGGAAGTGGAGATCGATCTTGTTTCCGGCTTTCACAGCGAGCCGGCGGAATTGCTGCGCTCGGGCGAGGCGGATCTGGTGATCGGCTCGCCATACGGTCCCGACTTCACCGTATTTCCCCTGTTCCGTTTTGAAATGCTGGTGGTGATGGCGCAGAAACACCGGCTGCAGGCGCAGCGCCGCCTGACGGCGGCCGACTTTACGGGCGAAACCTTGATCACTTATCCCGTGCCGGAAGAGCGTATCGACCTGATCCGCGAAGTGCTGCGCCCGGCCGGCATCGTTTTCGAGCGCCGCACGGCCGAATTGACGGTGGCCGTGCTGCAGCTGGTGGCCAGCCGGCGCGGCATCGCCGCCTTGCCCAACTGGGCCATCAAGAATTACGTCGATTACGATTATGTGGTGGCGCGCCCGGTGGGCGAGCATGGCCTGTGGAGCGACCTGTATGTGTCCGTGCCGGACCATCTGCAGGACAAGGCCTATGTGCGCGACTTCGTCAGCGTGATACGCGAGCAGTGCGCGGCTGCGCTCGATGGTATCAAGTTGTTGTCTTGATCAACGTTGAATTGGAAACAAACCAACAGAAAAGCTTGAGATATATCAATGTTCAGCAATGAACCACCGCTTACAGTTGAGCACTGTGCGGCGCAACATGGCACCGCCTTCACATTGGAGAGGAACACGATGTTTTCATTTTCCGAGCAATGGACACTGGCCGGCAAGGCCGTGGTGGAAGCGCAATTGATCAGCGCGCAAGCGTATGCCCAGGCCGCGTTTGACAGCGGCGCCAGCGTACTCGATTTGCAACTCGACGCCGCCCGCACGGCGCTGGCCGCCGCTGCGGTAGCGGGCAATCAGCTGCTGTCGGCGAAAGACCCGCAAGCGCTGCTGCAGTTGTCGCGCACGCAGTCGCAACTGGCGATCGAACGTATCGGTGCATATGGTCGCCAGGCAAAGGATGTTGCCCAGGAAACCCAGGAGAAATTCGACACGGTGACAAAGGGTGAGTTTGCTGCATCGCGTCAAAAATTTGGCGAGCTGTTGCAGGTGGTAAAGCAAACCCCCGTGCCCCTGATTATTCCCTTCAATAATTTTCTAAAAACCCCTTTCGGCGCTGCCGATGAAGGGTATGATAAAAATAAAAACACGCGTCCTGCTCGGCAGGCGTAAGCGCGTCGCGGCCCGGGCAGCGGCTATCCGCCGCGCCAGGCCGCCCGCCGCCACCGCAGGGCAGGCACACATCGCCACCGCCTGCGGTGCGGCGCTGGAACTGTGGCGCATGCCACGCTAGAATGAAACACAGCCTGCTGTGTCTTCCTGGATTCATTGGATTCTATTAACACCATGGCCGTCGTGGCCAGCATATCGGAGAAATAAATGGATGATGTCGTAATCGTGGCCGCCGGCCGTACCGCAGTCGGCAAATTCGGTGGCAGCCTGGCCAAGATTCCTGCGTCCGAACTGGGCGCGCATGTAATCAAGGGCTTGCTGGCACAAACCGGCATCGACCCGAACCTGATCGGCGAAGCGATCCTGGGCCAGGTACTGACGACCGCCGTCGGCCAGAACGCCGCGCGCCAGGCCGTCATCAAGGCTGGCCTGCCGAGCAGCATCCCCGCATTTACCATCAATAAAGTCTGCGGCAGCGGCCTGAAGGCAACGCACCTGGCGGCGCAAGCGATCAAGTGCGGCGACGCCAACATCATCATCGCCGGCGGCCAGGAAAACATGAGCGCCTCGCCGCATGCGATGAACGGTTCGCGCGACGGTTTCCGCATGGGCGACTTCAAGATGATCGACACCATGATCGTCGACGGCCTGTGGGACGTGTACAACCAGTACCACATGGGCATCACGGCGGAAAATGTCGCCAAAAAATACGAAGTGACGCGCGCCGAGCAGGATGAGTTCGCGCTGCAGTCGCAACTGAAAGCGGAAGCGGCCCACAAGGCGGGCAAGTTCAAGGATGAAATCCTGCCGCTGGAAATCGCCAACAAAAAAGGCACCGTCGTCTTTGACAGCGACGAATACATCAAGCCGGGTTCGACCCTGGAATCGCTGGCCGGCCTGCGCCCCGCGTTCGCCAAGGACGGTACCGTTACCGCCGGCAACGCCTCGGGCCTGAACGACGGCGCCGCCGCCGTCATCATGATGTCCGCTTCGCAAGCCAAGGAACTGGGCCTGAAGCCGCTGGCACGCATCAAGGCCTACGCCTCGTCGGGCCTGGACCCTGCCGTCATGGGCATGGGCCCCGTCTCCGCTTCGCGCCTGTGCCTGAAAAAAGCCGGCTGGACGCATGAAGAGCTGGACCTGATGGAAATTAACGAAGCGTTTGCCGCGCAGGCGATTGCCGTCAACAAGGAAATGGGCTGGGACACCAGCAAGATCAACGTGAACGGCGGCGCGATCGCCATCGGCCACCCGATCGGCGCCTCGGGCGCGCGCATCCTGGTCACCCTGATCCACGAAATGATACGCCGCGATGCCAAGAAAGGCCTGGCAGCGCTGTGCATTGGCGGCGGCATGGGTGTGGCCCTCGCCATCGAACGCGACTAAGTAGCTGGCACCGCACCCAAGCTACTGCGCGGCGCGCTTTGCGGCCTGCGATGCTCACCGTGCTCCAGCACGGTTGCGCTTCTTAGCCGCAAATCATCACCGCTCGCTACGCCTGGATGCGGTGCGGTAGGCCGCCGTCACGCGGCGCTTTCGGGCGACTGCATTTAAATTATTAACTTTTTAGCAACAGAACGACACTGAGGGGATGAAAATGGCAAGAGTTGCATTGGTAACTGGTGGCATGGGTGGTCTGGGCGAAGCGGTCTGTTTCAAACTGGCGGCGCTCGGCTATCGCGTGGTGACCACGTATTCCCCAGGCAATCCGAAGGTCGCGGAATGGCTGGCGACGACCAAGGACATGGGCTACGACTTCAAGGCGTATCCGTGCGACGTGGCCGACTACGATTCGGCGGCCGCCTGCGTGGCGGCCGTGGAAGCGGAAATCGGTCCTGTCGACGTGCTGGTGAACAACGCCGGCATCACGCGCGACATGACGTTCAAGAAGATGGACAAGCCGAACTGGGACGCCGTGATGGGCACCAACCTGGACTCCGTGTTCAACATGACCAAGCCTGTCTGCGACGGCATGGTGGAACGCGGCTGGGGCCGCATAATCAATATCTCGTCCGTGAATGGCCAGAAGGGTGCTTTCGGCCAGACCAACTACTCGGCGGCGAAGGCCGGCATGCACGGCTTCACCAAGTCGCTGGCGCTGGAAGTGGCGCGCAAGAATGTCACCGTCAACACCATCTCGCCAGGCTACATCGGCACCAAGATGGTCATGGCGATTCCGCAGGAAGTGCTCGACAGCAAAATCATCCCGCAAATTCCGATGGCGCGCCTGGGCAAGCCGGAAGAAGTGGCGGGCCTGGTGGCGTACCTGGCTTCCGACGAAGCGGCATTTGTCACGGGCGCCAACATTTCCATCAACGGCGGCCAGCACATGTCGTAATCGTTGTTGAGGTAAAACAGAAAAGACAGCCGCGGCTGTCTTTTTTTATGCTTGCAAGCAAAACAAGGGGATGGTGGGATTTGCCTTAGAATCAGCATTTCTTCATAGCATTATCTCCATGTCCCTGCTTCCTGTTTTGCGCCGCGCCAGCGCGGTGGCCTTCCTTTTCCTCGGTGCCGGCGCGGCCCAGGCCAGCGTTGCCTTGCACCTGGCGGTGAGCACCGAGCGCGAACACACACCGGGCGTGAGCACCAGCCTGCCGGCGCGCGAGACGCAGGACAGCGACGTCGTGCTGGGCGAACAGTTCATCAGCATCCGCGAAGGCCAGTCGCTCACCGTGCTGGACTTTGCCACGCGCCGGCGCCATGTCGTCGATACGGCCGCCGGCACTTATGTCAGCTATTCGCTGTTCGACGCCGTCGGCTTTCGCGCCATCGAGCTGCGCCACCGGCAAGGCATCGCCGGCATCCTCAAGGCGGGCGGCGTGGCGCAGCATGCGCCGCCGCCCGTATATGAAGAGCAGGCCTTGTCCGTGCCGGACGGCCAGCGGCGCGGCCCTTTGCAGCCGCAGGTGCAGGAGGGCACCGTGCTGTGGTCGCTGGAGCAGCAGCCCTTGCTGAACCTGGCCATCGCCGGCAGCCCCGTCAGCGATGACGTCGCGCGCACCTTCGCCCAGTATGTGCGCTACACGTGGGGGGCGCACCCGCTGGTATTGAAGATGCTGGCCGGCGGCAAGCGCATTCCCGCCGACTTCACCCTGCATTACCAGGAAGTGGCGGGCAGCGTCACGCGGCGCTTGCGCGTCAGCGGACTGAATATGGACGCGCCCGCCACGTACTCGCTGGCCGCCTACCGGCCTCGTCCGCTCACGGCCGACGCGCCCGCGCTGGAACGAGTGCTGGCGCAGGCGGCGTTGCTGCCGCCGTTGGGATCCCAGGCGCATCCTGCGCTGCGCGCCGAGGCGGAAAAGCAGTTTGCCGCGGAAAAGCCTTTCGACGCATTCCTGACCATGCTGGAAGACCATTTTTCCACGGGCGCGCTGGTCGAAAAACTCTCGCGCCAGCAGCAACTGGCCATGCAGGCGTGCCAGCCCATCCATGACTTGACGCGCGGACTGCTGGCCAAGGACAAGGAGGGCATCGCGGATGCGCTGGTCACCGTGCAGGGCTTGCGCCAGCAGCATGGCCAGGAGCAGCCGGTACTGGCTTTGTTCGAGGGAAATTTGCGTGCCAAGCTGGGGCAATGGCCGCAAGCGACAGCGTTGTATCTGCAGGTGTTGCAGGCAAAACCGCATATGGCGGCCGTGTACCAGGACTTGGGCGACGCGCTCTACGCGCAATTCGATGCACCCAATGCCTGGCGCAGCTGGGATGCGGGCCGGGCCATGGCGCCGGGGTTGCGGCAATTTCGCAAGATCAACGATCTTGAACGGGACTTGCTGCGCAATTACCCTGACTTCTTTGCCGGCGGCACGCCGCTGGCGCCGGCAGATCAGCCCAGCACCAGCCGCCCGGCCAGCAGGACGAAGACGGTGGGCAGCACAAACTTGCCGTAGGGCGAGGGCTTGCCGCGCAGGCGGCGCGCCAGGCGCGCGGCCAGCACGGCGTACATGGCGTCGAACAGCAGGCCGACCAGGACCAGCACGGTGCCCAGGCGCAGGTATTGCATGCCGACGCTGTCGCTGCCAACGACGAATTGCGGCAGGAACATGCTGCAAAACAGCAGCGCCTTCGGATTGAGCAGATTGGTGAGGAAGCCGCGCACCAGGCTGGCGCGCGCGCTGTGCGCCGTGGCGGGGGCTTGCGCCTCGGGCGTGGCGGTGTTGGACAGGGCCGACTGCAGCAGGCGCAGCGCCAGGTACAGCAGGTAGGCGGCGCCCGCCCATTTGACCCAGCGCAAGGCTTCCGGATGCGTGACCATCAATGCCGCCAGGCCCGCGCCCGACAGCCCCACGTGCACGGCGCGCGCGCCGGCGATGCCCAGCGCCGTCACCAGCGCCGTGGCCACGCCGCGCGCGGCGCCCGTCGCCAGCACCAGCGCCATGTCGGGACCCGGTAATAAAAAGGCGCCGGCCAGTGCCAGCAGGTACATCAGGAAGGTAGAATCGGACATGCGCCAGCCATAAAAGAAAGCGGGAGCAACCGCACTGTGCAGCATGCTCGCCGGGCCCCATTATCTTCTTGCTGAGATGAAATGTGCTTGCTTTTCCTGCCCGGCATACCCTAGTATTCGGGTGGATTCCACTCGTATTGAATTAAAATTTAGATGAAAATTTCAGAAGTGAGCCTCGACGCCACCGATTTGCAGATACTCAGGCTGTTGCAGGATGAAGGACGGCTGTCCAATGCGCGCCTGGCCGAGCGCCTGAAGCTGAGCGAAACGCCCGTCTGGCGCCGTTTGCGCCGGCTGGAAGAGGAAGGTTTTATTACCGGCTACCAGGCGTTGCTTAACCGCAAGAAACTGGGGATCGGCCTGGTGGCGTTCGTGCGCGTGGTGTTTGCCAACCACGGCAATGAACAGCCGTCGCAGTTCGAGCAAGCCATCGCCACGATTCCCGAGATTTTGTCCTGCCACAACGTGGCGGGCGAAGCCGATTATTTCCTGCAAGTGGTGGCGCGCGACCTGGAAGCGTATGGCGAATTCGTCTCCACCGTGCTGCGCCGCCTGCCGGGCGTGGCGGAAATCCAGTCCAGCCTGTCGATGCGCGAAATCAAGTCGTCGAACCGCCTGCCCTTGCTACTGGCCTGAGGCGCCGCCGGCGCACTATAATTGGAACAGTTGCCAGGACATGTGCCTGGCCCCTGACTGCCATTCTAAGGACCGCCATGCCAGATACCCTGTCGCCATTATTTCCCGCCCTGTCGCCGAACCGGCACGGCATGCTGGCGGTCGATGACATCCACACCATTTACTGGGAAGAGTGCGGCAATCCGGATGGCATCCCCGTGCTGTTCCTGCATGGCGGTCCCGGCGCGGGACTGTCGCCGCAGCACCGGCGCTTCTTTGATCCGCAACGCTACCGCGTGATCCTGTTCGACCAGCGCGGCGCCGGCAAGTCCACGCCGCTGGGCGAATGGCGCAACAATACGACGCAGCTGCTGATCGCCGATATCGAACGCCTGCGCGCCCAGTTCGGCATCAGCCAATGGCTGGTGTTTGGCGGCTCGTGGGGTTCGACCCTGGCGCTGGCGTACGGCCAGGCGCACCCCGAGGCGTGCCTGGGCTTCGTGCTGCGTGGCATTTTCCTGTGCACCCAGGCGGAAATCGACTGGTTCATCGAAGGCGTGCGCTGGTTTTATCCGGAACTGTACGCGGAATTCGCCGCGCCGATTCCGCCGGAAGAGCGGGGCGATTTGCTGGCCGCCTATGTCAAGCGCATCCTCAGCAGCGACCCTGCCGTCTACTGGCCGGCGGCGCGCGCCTGGAGCCGCTTCGAGGGCCGCCGCGTGTACCTGATGCCGCAGCCCGAAGATGCGCCGAACGATGCGCTGGACCTGGGCGTGGGCCGGCTCGAATCGCATTACATGGCCAACCTGGGCTTCATGGACGAAGACCAGCTGATCCGCGATATGGGCCGCATCGCGCACTTGCCAGCTGTCATCGTGCAGGGCCGCTACGATGCCATCTGCCCGCCGCTGTCGGCCTACCGCCTGCAGCAGGCCTGGCCGGGCGCGCAACTGGAGATGATCCCCGACGCGGGCCACGGCGCGCTCGAGCACGGCATCGCTTCGGCGCTGGTGCGCGCCACCGAGCGCTTCGTACCGGGACGCGGCTTCGCATGACGTTACACCATGCCGGTTGGCAAAGTCGCCAGCCGGCATGCGCCACCTGCTACACTATGGCCTGGACTGGCGCCACGGTCGGGCGCTGGTGTGAACCCACGACTTTTTATCCATGAACATACAGATCGGCGACATCGGCCATATCATCCAGCTGGCGATCGCGCCGGTTTTCCTGTTGACCGGTATCGGCACCATGCTGGTCGTGCTGACGAACCGCCTGGGCCGCATCATCGACCGCACACGCGTGCTGGAAGACCGGCTCGACATCGGCTACAACGATTTCTATATGGATGAGCTGGATACCTTGTACAAGCGTACCCACCTGATCAATTATTCGATTTCCCTCAGTACGGCGTGCGGTTTCTTCGTCTGCGTCATCATTGCCATGCTGTTTTTGGGCGATATTCTGAACCTGACCCTGGACAAATACATCGCCGCCTTCTTTGTGCTGGCCGTGATTTGCCTGATTGGCTGTTTTATTTATTTACTGCGCGAAATTTACCTGGCCGCGACGGCCCAGCGCATCCGGCGCCATATCCGCCCGCCACGCTAGGCGGTGCTTGCGCCGGTTTACCCCACTATTGAAGAACGAGTCCAGCATGCACGATTACAAACGCCCCCCCACACTGCACCGCTACGGCCAGCGCAGCGAACTTGAACTGGCGCTGAGCCTGGGCCAGTTCCGCCTGACGCCGGCGGGCAATTGTTTGACCCTGAGCTTTTCGCAGGTATGGGACAAGCAACTGTTCGACCTGTTCGCGCCAGCCGATGCCTGTCTGATCATCCACAATACGGAAGAGTTCGGCGAACGCCTGCACCGCGCCGTGCAGCGCACCTTGCCCAGCTGGGCCGGCATCGACGGCATCGTCGAATATGGCCAGCGCGCCGCCCTGGGCGCCGCGTTCACCAAGACGCGCGCCGAAGCGGCGGAACAGGAATGGCTGTTCGCCTGGCGCTCGATGCAGCCGCAGGCCAGCCTGAATCCCGTTACCGTGAAACTGGGCAGCCTGGAAAACTTCGCGGAAATCCGCGACCGCGACACCTATTTGGCCTGACCTTTGGTCTGATACTGGTCGGCGCTAGCCGGCCTTGTTGGCATGCTGGCTGTCGATGCGCGCCAGCACGGCGGCCATCATGCGCTCGATATCGCCGCGTATCATGGTCGTGCCCAGCATGCCGGGCACGTAGAAACCCGGCATCAGCCGGCTGCTGAAAACGATGCGCGTGCCGCCCGTCTCGGGTACGGGAAACAGATTCCAGCGCGACTCATAATGACGCATGTCGCCTGAAATGAGGTCGATGTCGATGGCTGTCGGCGGCGTTTCGATGGCCCGCACCACCAGGTGGATCGGGTGGTTCATGAACAGGAAGCGCGCCATGCCCTGCTGTTCGATGATGACTTCATTGCCGTTGCGCGACAGCACGCGGCAGGAGCTCAGGTCCGGCACGAATTCACTCATGCGCTCGTAAGTCGTGAGGGTCTTCCACACGGACGCCGGCGGCGCCAGCACGCTGCCGCTGGCATCGACTTCATACATGCGCTGCCCGTCGACCTCGATGCGCTTGACGTCAACCTTGAGCTTGTCCAGGCGGGGAGCTTGCGTCTGCGTCTGCGCAGGGGCGGCCAGCGGGGCGGCAACGGCGCACAGCAACAGCAGGCAGGGGAAGAGTCGCGTCATGCTACCTAGCCTACGGGAAAGTTGCGCCCGGCACAAGCTGCGCGCACCGGCTAAGTGCGCCAGCGTCCGCACGCGATGGCCGATTTAGAACTCCCGGTCTAGAGAAATACGCTGCGGCAGCGGGCAATGCTTGTTACCGTACGGCCTGCATACCACCTCTATCGGACCGACCATGACTGCCTACCCCCACTTGCTGGCCCCGCTCGACCTGGGTTTCACCACCTTGCGCAACAGAGTCATCATGGGCTCCATGCACACGGGCCTGGAAGACCGCTTTTATCATTATGGCAAGCTGGCCGCGTTTTACCGCGAGCGGGCGCGCGGCGGCGTGGGGCTGATCGTCACGGGCGGCATCTCGCCGAACCGCCAGGGCTGGCTGCTGCCGTTCGGCGGCACCTTGAATTTTCTCGGCGACGTGCCGAACCACCGCAAGGTGACGCGCGCCGTGCACGAGGAGGGCGGCAAGATCGTCATGCAGATCCTGCATGCGGGCCGCTATGGCTATCAGCCGTTCGTCGTTTCCGCCTCGGCGAAAAAGTCGCCGATCTCGCCCTTCCGCCCGCGTGCGCTGAGCGAGCGGGGCATCGAGCGCACCATCTGCGATTACGTGCGCTGCGCGCGCCTGGCGCAAAAGGCCGGCTACGACGGCATCGAGGTGATGGGCAGCGAAGGATATTTATTGAACCAGTTCCTGTGCGCGCGCACGAACCTGCGCCAGGACCGCTGGGGCGGCAGTATCGAAAACCGCATGCGCCTGCCGGTGGAGATCGTGCGCCGCATCCGCGCCGCCGTCGGGCCCAACTTCATCATCATGTACCGCCACTCCCTGCTAGACCTGGTCGAAGGCGGCAATACCTGGGATGACGTGGTGGCGGTGGCCAAGGCGCTGGAGCAGGCGGGCGTGACGATCCTGAACACGGGTTTCGGCTGGCACGAGGCGAGGGTCCCCACCATCGTCACCTCGGTGCCGCGCGCCGCCTTTGCCAGCGTGGCGGGCCGATTGCGCCGCGAAGTGAGCATTCCCGTGGTGGCCTCGAACCGCATCAACATGCCGCAGGAAGCCAACGCCATCCTGGAACGGGGCGACTGCGACCTGGTGTCGATGGCGCGGCCCTTCCTGGCCGACCCGTTCTTTGTCGCCAAGGCCGCCTCCGGGCGCACGGATGAAATCAACACCTGCATCGGCTGCAACCAGGCGTGCCTGGACCACACGTTCGCCAACAAGCGCGCCAGCTGCCTGGTCAACCCGCGCGCCTGCCATGAAACGGAACTTATTTACGCGAAAAAAGCCGTGCCGCGCCGCGTCGCCGTCGTCGGTGCCGGGCCGGCCGGCTTGTCCGCTGCCTGCGTGGCGGCCGAATGCGGGCACCACGTGACCCTGTTCGACAGCAGCGACAGCGTCGGCGGCCAGTTCAAGGTGGCCATGCAGATACCGGGCAAGGAAGAATTCACGGAAACCATCCGCTACTTCAGTCGCCGGCTGGCGCTGCTGGACGTCAAGCTGCGCCTGGGCCAGCGCGTGACGCGCGAGCAATTGCTGGCCGGCGGCTACGACGACGTGATCGTCGCCACCGGCATCAAGGTGCGCCTGCCGGCCATTCCCGGCATCGGGCACCCGAAGGTCTTGACGTACCTGGACGTGCTGCAAAGCAAGCAGCACGTCGGCGCGCGCGTGGCCATCATCGGCGCGGGCGGCATCGGCTTTGACGTGGGCGAGTATCTGCTGCATGACCCGGCGCATCCGCTGCCCCAGCCTGTGGCGAGCTGGGCGGGCGAATGGGGCGTGGACTTGAATGCGGCCACCGGTGGCGGCCTGGTGTCCCCCGTGGCGCCCGATCCCGTGCGGCAGATCTTCCTGCTGCAGCGCAAGACGTCCAAGGTGGGCGCGGGACTGGGCAAGACCTCGGGCTGGGTGCACCGCGCGGCGCTGGCGAGAAATGGCGTGGCCATGCTGGCCGGCGTGAGCTACGACAGGATCGACGACCAGGGCTTGCACATCACGGTGGGCGGCGAACAGCGCCTGCTGGCGGTGGATAACGTGGTCATCTGTGCGGGACAGGACAGCCTGACGGAACTGATGCCGGAAACGGACAAGGACGGCAAGCCGCTGGCGGCGGGCGGCCCGCGCTTCCATAAAATCGGCGGCGCCGCGCTGGCGGCGGAACTCGACGCCAAGCGGGCGATACGCGAAGGGGCCGAGCTGGCGGCGAGTTTGTAAAAAGAAAGCCTGCCGGCTGGGGAGCGGGCAGGCTTTGCTGGACAGGCGGAGGGTGCCGGCTTAATGTCCGCCATGCCCCTTCTTCGCCGCATCAAAACTCTGCAGCACGTGCTCGGCCATGCCATTCGCCAGTTCGTGTTCGCCAATGAACACCTTGCCGGCGTTTTCCGCGCGCAGCAATTCCGCTTCTTCCTCGCTGTGCGTGCGCACCACCGTCATGATGTGCGGGTTCAGCGCGCGCGCCGTCTCGATCATGGCGCGCACGTGGAAGGTGTCCGGCGTGGCGATGACGAGCATGGTGGCGTGCGTGATGTGCGCCTGGATCAGCACGGCCGGTTCGCCCGCATTGCCGGCCACGGCCGGTATGCCCTGCTTGCGCAGCTGGTCGACGATTTCACGGTTTTCCTCGGCCACGACAAAGTGGATGCCCCGCTCCATCAGGGCGGCGGCGATGCGCCGGCCCACGCGGCCATAGCCGACCAGCACGATCTGGCCCGAGAGTTTTTCCTGCGGCACCGTCATCGGCAGTTCGGCCAGCGGATCCGTGGTGCGCTCGAACTTGCGCGCGAAATCGCTGTTGTTCATCACGCGCAGCAGCGGCTTGGCCATGCTGAAGACCAGCGGGTTCAGGGCGATCGACAGGATGGCGCCGGCCAGGATCAGGCTTTGCCCTTCCTGCGGCATCAGGCCCAGGGACAGGCCCAGCGCGGCCAGAATGAACGAGAATTCACCGATCTGCGCCAGGCTGGCCGAGACGATGATGGCCGTCTTGGGCGGATAGCGCAGGGCCATGACGAGCAAGAAGGCGGCGATCGACTTGCCGAAGATAATGATGGCGCACACGGCCAGCACTTGCAGCGGCTTGTCGATGAGGATGTTGGGCTCGAACAGCATGCCGACGGAAACGAAGAACAGCACGGCGAACGCGTCGCGCAGGGGCAGGGATTCTTCCGCGGCGCGGTGGCTCAGCTCGGATTCGCGCAGCACCATGCCGGCGAAGAAGGCGCCCAGCGCGAACGACACGCCAAACAGCTTGGTCGAAGCGTAGGCGATGCCGACGGCGGCGGCGATCACGCACAGGGTAAACAGTTCGCGCGAACCGGTACGCGCCACTTGCCACAGGATCCACGGGAACAGCTTGCGTCCGACCACCAGCATGAAGATGATGAAGCCGGCCACTTGGCCCAGGGTCACGGCCAGGGTATGCCACAGGCTGACGGTCGCGGCATCCGGCGCGGCCTTGCCGCCCAGCACAGTGGCGAAGGCCGGCAACAGCACCAGCACCAGCACGGTGACGAGGTCTTCCACCACCAGCCAGCCGACGGCGATGCGGCCATTCAGGGAATCGAGGATGCCGCGTTCTTCCAGCGCGCGCAGCAGCACCACGGTACTGGCCACCGACAGGGCCAGGCCGAAGATCAGCCCGCCACCGAGGGTCCAGCCCCACCAGTGGGCCAGGCCCATGCCCATCGCCGTGGCGACACCGATCTGCAGGATAGCGCCAGGCAGCGCAATCTTGCGCACGTCCCATAAATCCTCGATGGAAAAGTGCAGACCGACGCCGAACATCATCAGCATCACCCCGATTTCCGCCAATTGCCCGGCTATTTCCGCATCCGCCACAAAACCGGGCGTGGCCGGTCCGATGATGATGCCGGCGGCCAGATAGCCGACCAATGCCGGCAATTTCAGGCGCGCGGCGATAAAGCCGAAGATGAGGCCGAACCCGAGGGCGGCGGCGATGGTGGTGATCAGACTGATGTCATGGGGCATGCGGGGTGGGTTCCTTATGGCGGCGTGCGGATGGAAAAAAGATGTTGCTCAGGGGGTAAGTATAAACGCAACAAAGCTGCGGCTGGAATAATCCTGCCGCTTTTTTTGAAAAAAACCTGCGCCACATCTTCGTGCAGGTGGCCGCGAACGCACCGCTATCGGCCATGAACTGCGCCTAATTCAAGGAATCAGGCAATGTTACACGGATGCGCTCAGACCTTGCGCACGATCACGCAGCCGATGGAGTAGCCGGCGCCGAACGAGCAGATGACGCCCGTGGCGCCCGCCGCCATGTCATCCTGATATTTGTGGAAGGCAATGATGGAGCCGGCCGACGAGGTGTTGGCGTAGGTGTCGAGAATCACGGGCGCTTCGTTCGCTTCCGCGTCGCGGCCCAGGATCAGGCGCGCGATCAGCAAGTTCATGTTCAGGTTGGCCTGGTGCAGCCAGTAGCGGGAGACTTGTGCCACTTCCACGCCGGCCTTGGCCAGGGTCGCCTTGATCATTTCGGCGGCCATCGGGCACACTTCCTTGAAGACCTTGCGGCCTTGCTGGCGGAACAGTTTGTCTGCCTTGCCCACGCCGGACTCGTCAAAACGGTTGAGGAAGCCGAAATTGTTGCGGATGGCGTTCGAAAAGCGCGTTTTCAGTTCCGTGCCGATGATCTCGAATTGGTGCTGCGATACGGCCGTGTCTTTCGCTTCGACGACGATGGCGGTGCAGGCATCGCCGAAAATGAAATGGCTGTCGCGGTCGCGCCAGTTCAGGTGGCCGCTGGTGATTTCGGGATTCAATACCAGCACGGCGCGCGCCTGGCCGCTTTGCACGGCGGCCACGGCTTGCTGGATGCCGAAGGTAGCCGACGAGCACGCCACGTTCATGTCGAAACCATAACCGTCGATGCCCAGCGCGTCCTGCACTTCGACGGCCATGGCCGGGTAGGCGCGCTGCATATTGCTGCAGGCCACCAGCACCATGTCGATATCGGCTGGCGTGCGGCCGGCGCGCGCCAGCGCATCGTGCGCGGCGGCGACCGCCATTTCAGCCTGCAGCGACAATTCGTCATCGCCCCGTTCCGGGATGCGCGACACCATGCGCGCCGGATCGAGGATGCCCTCTTTTTCCATCACATAGCGCGACTTGATGCCGGAGGCCTTTTCGATGAAGGCCACGCTTGACAGGTCCAGCGCCGTCACCTCGCCCGCGGCAATCGCGTCGGCGTTATCGGTATTGAACTTTTCCGCGTAGGCATTGAAGCAGGTGACCAGTTCCTCGTTGGAGATCGAAAATGGCGGCGTGTACAGTCCGGTACCGCTGATGACGACTTGTTTCATGGTTAAACTTTCAAATTTGGCAATCGACGTGGCGCCGATAAGTGAAGCAAATTTTACACAAACGTGCTCGACTGTAGAGAGTTTCGTGTTGCCGGGAGCGGCGATGTGTTGCGCCAGCTTGATTTTTGTCGCGTGGACGGGATAACGGGGCATGGTGCCCCCGCTGGGTGGGGGCAGACCCGGCGGGTCTGACCGCAAATTGCCTACTTTTTCTGTTCCTTCTTGACGTCGGCCTGCACCACCACGGGTTCCGCCTTCGCCAGTTGGACCGGCAAACCCTTCAAATGGTTCAGCGCCTGGTTCAGCTGGAAATCGTCCTTGCTGCCAAACTCCAGCGGCTTGCGGGTTTTTTCCAGAGCCAGGATGCGCAGCTGCTCTTCCATCTCGTCGTTGACGGGCGCTGCCCTGGCGCCGTCGTTGGCGCTGCCCTGGTCGCGGTCGTTGCTCAGGTGCTTGGTCAGGTCGGCTTCGCGGATGCGCAGGCCGTTCAAGCCGTCGCCGTCCGCGTTTTCATCGACCAGCAGGTCGGGCACGATGCCCTTGGCCTGGATCGAACGGCCATTTGGCGTGTAGTAGCGCGCCGTCGTCAGCTTGACGGCCGTGTCCGCCGTCAACTGGCGGATGGTTTGCACGGAACCCTTGCCGAAGGTTTGCGTGCCGATGATGGTGGCGCGCTTGTAGTCCTGCAGGGCGCCGGCGACGATTTCCGAGGCCGAGGCCGAACCTGTGTTGACGAGCACCACCAGCGGTACTTTCTTGATGGCCGCCGGCAGTTTCGCCAGCGCATCGCCTTCCGAGCGGAACATATAGTATTCGGCGCGGCCGTAGAACACCTGTTTCGAATCGGGCAACTGGCCATTCGTCGAGACGATGGCCGCATCCTTGGGCAGGAAGGCGGCCGACACGCCGATGGCGCCCTGCAGCACGCCGCCGGGATCGTTGCGCAGGTCGAGCACCATGCCCTTCAGCTGCGGGTCTTGCTTGTACAGCGCCGTGATCTGCGCCGCCATGTCGTCCACCGTCGGTTCCTGGAATTGCGACACGCGCAGCCACGCATAGCCTGGCTCGACCATTCTGGCCTTGACGCTCTTCTGGTGGATTTCCTCGCGCGTGATGACGAAGGACAAGGGTTGCGCTTCATCCTTGCGGGCGATGGTGATGGCGACCTTGGTGCCCGGTTCGCCACGCATGCGCTTGACGTTGTCGTCCAGGGCCACGCCCTTGACGGGCTGGCCGTCGAGGCGGGTGATCAGGTCGCCAGCCTTGATGCCGGCGCGGTAGGCGGGCGAATCCTCGATGGGCGAGACGATCTTGATGTAGCCGTCTTCGCTCAGGCCAATTTCAATGCCCAGGCCGACAAACTTGCCTTCGGAGCCTTCGCGCAGCTCGGCGTAGGCTTTCTTGTCCAGGTAGGCGGAATGGGGGTCGAGCGAGGCGACCATGCCGGAAATGGCTTCTTCCAGCAGTTTCTTGTCTTCCACCGGCTCGACGTAATCGGACTTGATCAGGCCGAACACGTCGGCCAGCTGGCGCAACTCTTCCAGCGGCAGGGGCGGTTCGACGGTTTTTTGCGCCATCGCGGAAAATTGCAGCGATACGGCGACGCCAGCCACCACGCCCAGGCCGATCAAGCCGGTATTTTTGAGTTTGCCCATCTTTGCACCTTTGCTGCGGTAGTGTCTTGCGCCAGCGCCAGTCCCCGTGGAGCGGCGCTTTCCTGAAAGTATAGACCTGAATCCCGGCCGGCGTTGGCAGGCCGGGGAAAATGGGTTCCATGGGCAAGTGTAGGGCGTAAACGGCGGCGGCCAGCTTGCCAAGTGTTGCGGTTTTGTATGCGATGTATAGTTAGTCTTGAGGGGAGTAAGCATTTGTAAGAGTCGAAAAAAAGCGTGTGCGGCGGCCCTATAGTGGATTCGCATTCTCGACCCGAAGTGGTTTTGCCTGCGTCTTCGGACGCAGGCTTTTTTTTTCGCCGGAGCCCCCATGCCATCGTTGACCTTTCCCCCTGCCTTGCGCCGCCTCTGCCTGGCTTTGCTGCTGGGCACTACGGCTTTGACAGCCTCGGCCGTGCCGATCGCCGACATGCGTCTGGAAGACTTGCTGCCCATGGCGCCCGATTTCAAGACGGAATTGAAGCTCAATGCCAATCAAAGCACCTTGTGGCAGCAGGTGGAAGGCAAAACCCGCCAGCTCTTGCGCGAACGCAAGGCGCGCCGCGAACGCCTGCAAGCGGGCGTGGCGCAGGGCTTGCAGGCGCCCGGGCTGGAACTGCGCGACCTGGCGGGAGGCCTGGACAATGAGGGCGCGCTCAGCCTGGCCGAAGACAAGCAGGTACGCGAGTGGTGGTTGAGCGTCAACGACGCGCTGGACGAACGCCAGCGCCAGATGGTGGCCCAGTTCATTGCCGGGCAAATGGCGCGCGTCATGGATGCGGCCGTGCCGCGCGGCGAGTTGCGCGGGGCGCCGCCTGGCGAACACGGCGCACGCAAAGGCGGCGGCAAAGGCGGCATGGGCGTGAGCATGGGCGCCGGCGGCGCGGGCATGAATGTCCCCGGCAACTGATCGGCTGGCAGTGTTGTGGTGAAAGTGTTGTAAGCGCCGCCACGGATTTGTTAGTCAATTGTTGTGCTTATGTATCGTAAAGTAAAAAAAATGCCTGCGCCGCAGCCTGCGGCCAGGCGTGGAGCATTCGCCTCCAGCCGCGCCGCGCCCGCCATGCTGGCGCCTGTCTGCCGGACAGCCAGGCGCAGGCACCGCTCCCAGCCTTGCCAGCGGCGCGGCAGGCGCATACTGTCTGGCGTCATTGTTGTCTAACCAAGTTTATACAGGGCTGGCTGAGCGCACGCATTGTGCCGCCGCCGGGGCGCCGGGGATGGTCAAGCCTTGTGTTGGCGTGCTACATTTCTGAAGCGCCTGGCGCGGCGGGCTCTTCATATGAGGCACTCCGCCAGAGGCTACCCGCCTGATCTCTTTGACATGCCCCATAAGGACAATCCGTGAACCGATACCTCTTAAGCAGTCTGACCCTGTCCCTGTTGGCTGCGTTTGCCAACGCCGCCGAACCGGCCACCGCCGCTGCGGCACCGACCGTCGCCCCGGCCGCGCCTGCCGCCGCCGGCGTTGTCTCCGGCATCGACGTGCAGTACATCGACCCCGCCGTGCGCGTGCAGGATGATTTCTTCACCCATTTGAATGGCAAGTGGCTGGCCACGACCGAGATCCCAGCCGACAAATCGAGCTGGGGTTCGTTCGCCAAGCTGCGCGACGACACGACGCCGCAATTGCGCGGCATCATCGAAGCCACGCAGCAGGACAAGAACCGGAAAGCCGGCTCCGAAGCGCAGAAAATTGGCGACCTGTACGCCAGCTACATGGATGAAGCCAAGCTGGACGCGCTGGGCGTGAAGCCGCTGGCCGGCGAACTGAACCGCATCCGCTCGCTGCGCGACAAAAAGGGTGTACCGGCCCTGATCGCCCACCTGAGCCAGAATGGCGTGGGCGCGCCGTACGCCGTCTACATTGGCCAGGATGCGCGCGCGTCGACCAAATATGCCGCGTATGTCAGCCAAAGCGGCCTGGGCATGCCCGATCGTGACTACTACCTGGAAGCCAAGCAGGCGGGCGTGAAGGAAAAATACCAGGCGCACGTGGAAAAAATGCTCGGCATGGCCGGCGACAAGAACGCTGCCGCGCACGCCAAGGCGGTGGTTGCCCTGGAAACGGCCCTGGCCGAAGTGCAATGGACCAAGGTCGAGAACCGCGACCCGGTAAAACGCTACAACAAGACCGATATCGCCAAGCTGAACGACCTGACGCCGGGCTACGACCTGAAAGCGGGTCTGGCTGCCTCGGGCATCGCCAACAAGGTCGATTACGTCATCGTCAACCAGCCGAGCTACCTGGCGGGTTTCAACAAGGTGCTGGCCGCAACCGACCTCGACACCCTGAAGGCCTACTTCGAATGGCACTTGCTGCGCAGCTATGCCAGCTACCTGTCGAAGAACTTTGTCGATGAGAACTTTGCCTTCTACGGTACGGTGCTCAGCGGCGTGACGGAAAACCAGCCGCGCTGGAAGCGTGGCGTGGGTTCGGTCGAGGCCGTATTGGGCGAAGCGGTGGGCAAGCTGTATGTGGCGCAATATTTCCCAGCAGAGCGCAAGGCGCACATGCAGGAGCTGGTGAAAAACGTGCTGGCCGCCTACAAGGAAAGCATCGATACCCTGGACTGGATGAGCCCGGAAACCAAGAAGGAAGCGCAAGCCAAGCTGGCCAAGTTCACGCCGAAGATCGCCTACCCGAACGTCTGGCGCGATTACTCGAAGCTGCAGATCGTGCAGGGCGACCTGGTGGGCAACATGATGCGTGCCGCCAACTTCAATTCCGCACGCCAGGTGGCCAAGCTGGGCAAGCCGATCAACCGCGAAGAGTGGGGCATGACGCCGCAAACGGTGAACGCCTATTACAGCTCGACGATGAATGAAATCGTCTTCCCCGCTTCCATCCTGCAGCCGCCGTTCTTTGACGCCAATGCGGACGACGCCGTCAACTATGGCGCCATCGGTGCCGTCATCGGCCATGAAATCAGCCACGGCTTCGACGACAAGGGCAGCCAGTCCGATGGCGACGGCAACCTGCGCGACTGGTGGACGCCGGCCGACCGCAAGAACTTCGCCGCCAAGGCCGACGCGCTGACCAAGCAATACGATGGCTACAGCCCATTGCCGGGCTACAACGTCAACGGCGCGCTGACCCTGGGCGAGAACATCGCCGACAATTCGGGCGTGGCGATCGCGTACAAGGCGTACAAGATCTCGCTGGGCGGCAAGCCGGCACCCGTGCTCGATGGCTTGACGGGCGACCAGCGCTTCTACATGGGCTTTGGCCAGGTGTGGCGCAGCAAGATGCGCGAAGCGCAGCAGATCGTGCAGATCAAGACCGACCCGCATTCGCCGGGCCAGTACCGCGCCAATGGCACCATGGTCAACCAGCCGGCCTTCTATGAAGCGTTTGGCGTGAAACCGGGCGACAAGATGTATGTCGCCCCGGAAAACCGCGTCATCATCTGGTAAGTGCCATTGAGATTTAGCTAAGCAGGTCGGATTAGCGGGGCCGCCGAGGCGCGCAAGCGCGTAATCCGACAATACCGCCGGTGCTAACAATGTTGTCGGCTTACGCCCTCTGGGCTAAGCCGACCTACGCCATGTAAACGTTATCTTGTCACCACAAAAAAGACCACCGTGCGTGGTCTTTTTTGCATTCTGGCAAAAGTTATTTCTGCCGTTTCGGCCGGTATGCTACAGTCAAAAACCGGGCCAGAAGCCTTGGGCGTTCTGACCCTTATATTCCACACAATACAATATTGAGGATTACCGTGAATCGTTATTTGTTAAGTGCATTGACCCTGAGCTTGCTGGCTGGCGTGTCCGGCATGGCTGGCGCTGCTGATACCGCCAAGAAAGCCGTTGCCACCACGGCCGCCGCGCCTGCCGCGCTGACCTCCGGCATCGCCATCGAATACGTCAACCCTGCCGTGCGCGCGCAGGACGACCTGTTCCAGCACCTGAACGGCAAATGGCTGGCCGAAACCGTGATTCCTGCAGACAAGTCGAGCTGGGGCAGCTTTGCCAAACTGGCCGACGATACGCAAACCCAGCTGCGCGGCATCGTCGAAGGCGCGGCCGCCGACAAGGCCCGCGCGGCCGGTTCGAACGCGCAGAAAATCGGTGATTTTTATAGCAGCTTCATGGACGAAGCCAAGCTGGAAAGCCTGGGCCTGACGCCCTTGAACGCGGAACTGGCGAAAATCGCCGCGCTGCAGGACAAGGCGGAACTGCCGGCCGTGATCGCCCATTTCAGCAAGCTGGGCGTGACTTCGCCTTACGACTTCGGCATCCACCAGGACGCCAAGGATTCCACCAAATATGTGGCCGACATCGTGCAAAGCGGCCTGGGCCTGCCTGACCGCGACTACTACCTGGAAGCAGGCAAGGCCGACACGCGCGCCAAATACCTGGCCCACGTGGAAAAAATGCTGAGCCTGGCCGGCGACGCGAACGCAGCCGCCAATGCCAAGGCTATCCTGGCGCTGGAAACGGATCTGGCCAAGGCGCAATGGAGCAATGTGCAGAACCGCGATCCCGTCAAGACTTACAACAAGGTGGAACTGGCGAAACTGGCCGAAGTGGCGCCAGGCTACGACTGGGCCCGCTACCTGAAGGACACGGGCATCGCCGGCAAGGTCAATTATGTGATCGTCAGCCAGCCCAGCTACCTGAAAGGCTTTGCCGAGATCGCCAACAAGACCCCGCTGGAGACGTGGAAAGCGTACTTCCAATGGCATTTGCTGCACGCCAATGCCGGCTACCTGCCAAAAGCGTACGTGGATGAAAACTTTGCCTTCTATGGCACCACCCTGACGGGCGTGACGGAAATGCGTCCGCGCTGGAAGCGTGGCGTGGGCGCCGTCGAAGGCGCGCTGGGCGAAGCCGTGGGCCAGCTTTACGTGGAGCAATATTTCCCGGCCGAGCGCAAGGTGCGCATGGAAGCGCTGGTGAAAAACCTGATGACGGCCTACCAGCAAAGCATCGACAAGCTCGACTGGATGAGCCCCGTCACCAAGAAACAGGCGCAGATCAAGCTGGCCAAGTTCACCACCAAGATCGGCTATCCGAACAAATGGCGCGATTATTCCGGCCTGGACGTGAAGGCGGACGACCTGGTGGGCAACATCCAGCGTTCGCACCTGCTGAACTACAACCGTGAATTGAACAAGCTGGGCCAGCCGATCGACCGCGACGAGTGGGGCATGACGCCACAGACCGTCAACGCCTATTACAACCCGGAACTGAACGAAATCGTCTTCCCGGCCGCTATCCTGCAAGCGCCGTTCTTCGACGCCAACGCGGATGACGCTGTCAACTACGGCGCCATCGGCGGCGTCATCGGCCATGAAATCAGCCACGGCTTCGACGACCAGGGCGCCCAGTACGACGGCGACGGCAACCTGCGCGACTGGTGGACCAAGGCCGACCATAAAAACTTCGCCAAGAAAACCAAGCAGCTGGTGGCGCAGTACAACGGCTTTAGCCCCATCCCTGGCCACCATGTGAATGGCGAGCTGACCCTGGGCGAGAACATCGCCGACAACTCCGGCGTGGCCATCGCGTATAAAGCGTACAAATTGTCGCTGAACGGCAAGAAAGCCCCGATCATCGACGGCTTCACGGGCGAACAGCGCTTTTACGCGGGCTTTGCCCAGGTATGGCGCATGAAGATGCGCGAAGCGCAGCAACTGGTCTTGCTGAAAACGGACCCGCACTCGCCAGGCCAGTTCCGCGCCAACGGCACCATGCGCAACCAGCCCGGCTTCTATCAAGCCTTCGACGTGAAACCGGGCGACAAGATGTACCTGCCGCCAAAAGACCGCGTCATCATGTGGTAACAGCAGTGCCAACGCGCTAGCGCCGAGCCGCCCCGCTATCAAGCCGGGCGGCTTTTTCACTTCCGTCGAGAACGTCGCGTAAGTCGGATGAGCGGCACGCGTAATCCGACAAATCGCCTGCTTATGCGCAGGCAAAAAAAAACCGCCCATCCGGGCGGTTCCTGGTTCAGCGCACCGGCTGAATTATTTGGCAGGCTCGGCGGCAGGAGCGGCAGCGCCGTCAGCGGCTGCGGCAGGTGCCGGCACTTCCGGTTCCTTGAACTTGCCGCCCGACGCGTTGGCGATGTAGACGACGGCGCGCGCCACTTCCACATCGTCGAGGTCGGGATTGCCGCCCTTGGCGGGCATGGCGCGCAAGCCTTCGATGGCGTGCTTCAGGACGGTATCGTAACCCTGGGCCAGGCGGGCCGACCAGCCGGCCGCATCACCAAATTTCGGCGCACCGGCCACGCCGGCGCCATGGCATGCCACGCAGGTGGCCGTGTACACGGCTTCGCCGCTTTGCAGCACTTTCGGACCGCTGGCATCCTTGAAGGTATAGCCGGCATTGGCCACGGGACTGAGGCGCTCGGCAATGGCTTCCGGCGACTGGCTGTCCGTGCCCGCGCCCGTCAGTTTTTGCGCCGTGACGAACTGCACCAGCAGGATGATGCCGATGACGGTGATGAGAAAGAAGCCAGCTACGGCGGCAAGCAATTGTTTAGGCGTTTTGATCGCTGATTGTTGTTCGTTATGTGCGTCGCTCATGATGTCCTTAGTCCAGATTTGAAACTGATGGCCGTGTAAGGTAGCATTTTTACATGCCTGGATGTAAACCTTTATGAAACCCACAATTATAGGCACAAAAATTGAGCAGTGACATGCAATTGCCGGCGATACGACAGTTTCCGTAGACGTAGGTAAAGAAAAACGGTATCCTTCGCATCACTTCAGAAATTCCCCCTACGCGGCTGTAGCTCAGTGGATAGAGTATTGGCCTCCGAAGCCAAGGGTCGTGGGTTCGATCCCCGCCAGCCGCACCAGATTTTCCAATAGAGTCAAATAGTTCTTGCGCATTTCGCGTTGCCATACATTTGATTATCTCAGTTCATTTCCAAGCGGCGATAAGTAAGCACTTTCTAATCAACAGTCCTGCGTGTATCAATACTTGTTGAACAGAGTTGTGTATGTACAGATACCTAATCCCTCAGTTATTCCCGCTGTACGTTGAGCTACTTATGGCACGGTGTAGTGCGTTTCTTCAAATCCCGCAGTGCGCATCCGGATCTCATCGCCAGATGCAAATTGAATTCCTTCAAGGTAGCCTATTTCTAGCTTTCTACCGGGGGCTATCTGTATCGACTTCCTGAAGAAGGCTTTGGTCGTTGGATTCAGTGTTCCCATGACAACCGAGAGTTGCAATGCTGACGTGTTCGTGAATATAGCGACCAATCCCCTGCCCATCGCAGAACGTCGCATCTCGATATGCACCGGGAGGACAGGCAGGCGCGATTTTTCGTGGTCGAGCGCCAATTGCACAGACTCGGCTTTAGACTTCTCCGCTTCGACATTTTCCCTTTCTGTGGCCAAAGCCTGTTCCTTACTATCCACTTCCGACGATAGTTGAGCGGACTTTGCAGCTAGGATCTGGGTGTCGGTACGGGACGCGTTGAGGTCTGACTTTAGTTCGGCCGAGCGTGTAACTTCTTTGGCAATCTCCAACTGCAAAGCAGCGACTGTCATTTTCTGCTCTTCAAGGTCGCGCGTCGCCTGGTAGTACAAGGCTGCAAGAATAATTGATGCGATGGACAGCACAGCCACAGCAGCCCACAAGACGACAGTGGTTCGCTGGCCTGCTGGTGATGAATCAGAATGCATAGATTCTTTCGGAAGAGGGACAGAGCTAGTGTAACGGTTGCTACTTGGAGTGTCCAATTGGCAATATTCGACGCAGGCGTGTCCATTGATTTGGCGTATGGGGCACTTTTCCCCGAATGATGTCGCTCGCTTTGTCGCGCCGTAGACTACCGAGATGCGCGCTTCAAAATAAATGTCGTGTGCGACACCGACGTCGTGACATGCTGTTCTCCCCGTTTCAACAAATTTAGCAGGACCTGCGCTGTCGCCTTCGACAAGGCCCTGTGCTACTCCTCAATCAACATTACATCTCTTATTCCAGGCGGCCAGTCGGCGTCTTGCGCGCTGGTCTGCCGCTTTTCTTGCCGTGCACCGGCGCTGCTGATTTTTTATTCAGCTTGTCTCGGAAACCGCCCACGACGCCCCTGCCGTTGTCCGTTTACAACCCTCCCAGTGCTCCAGCTGCCGATATCGAAATTGATATCAAAACAGTGGAAAAATTGATTGGAGAGATTATCGTCCAGCCCCTAAGATAAACGCCGAGCATGCGTTCGACATGCAAGCCGTATAAAAATATCAATACAATATCTGGAGATTCATGATGTCTTACGCCACCGGCCCGCTCGCGGCCATTTCCCCTCGTCCATTCACCTTGAAGGCAGCTGTTGCTGCACTGGCCGGTATCGGCTTGCTGAGCTCTGCCTCGGTCTGGGCGCAGGCGGATGTCGCGCCGGCACCCGTGGCGCCAGCGGCCGAGGTGGCCGCGGTGGCGCCTGCCGCCGCACCGCAAGCGGAAGGCGAAGTATCGGTCGTGACCGTCAGCGGCGTGCGCCGCTCGGCGCAAAACTCGCAGCAGATCAAGATGCGCTCGGACCAGGTCATCGATTCCATCGTGGCCGACGATATCGGCAAATTCCCCGACAATAACGTGGCCGAGACCCTGGCGCGCGTGTCCGGCATCCAGATTCGCCGCGATTCGGGCGAGGCCAGCGCCGTCATGATCCGCGGCTTGCGCGATGTCACGACCCTGCTCAACGGCCGCGAACTGTTTACCACCACGGGCCGCTACGTCAACCTGGCCGACATTCCCGCCACCATGCTGCAGCGCGTGGACGTGTATAAATCGCAGGGCGCCGACCAGGTCGAGGGCGGCGTGGCCGGCATCATCGACGTGCGCACCAACCGTCCCTTCGATTTCAAGGATTTCACGGCCAGCGTCAACACGCGCGCCATGTACAGCGACAAATCGAAGGCCACGGATCCGAACGTCAGCGGCATGGTATCGAACCGCTGGAAAACGGGCATCGGCGACGTGGGCGCCTTGTTCGGCCTGTCGCAGCAGCAACACCGCTACCACGAGGAACGCGCGTTCAATACGGCGCCCGTGGACAAAAGCTACTTTTCGCCGGGCCTGACGGCGCCGGATCAGGTCGGCTTGCTGCCGATCAAGGGCGACCGCCGCCGCACCACTGCCAATGCCGCGCTGCAATGGCGCCCGAACGCCGATGTGGAACTGTACGCGGAAGGCATGGCTACGCGTTTCCTGCTCGACTCGGAATCCGATTACTTCGTCGGCCTGCCATGGTGGGGCACGCCCGTGTCCGCCACCAAAATTCCCGGTACCGACCAGCTGCAAACGCTGACGTCGACCAACGTCAACACCATCATGTCGACGCAGGCGAACAAGAGCGAATCGAAGACGCACCAGTTCGCCGTGGGTGGCTTGTGGGAAATCAATCCGGAATGGCGTTTCACGTCGGAACTGGCCAGTACCAAGAGCACGTTTAACTGGCGCAACCCCATTCTCGACGCCATCACGCAAGTGCCGAACGCCACCATCAATACCAATCTGAACGGCACCCTGAACGTCGATTACAGCGGCATCGACCTGAAAGACCCGTCAAATTACTATCTGAAGGGCTTTTTCGACCGCTACGGCCAGGATGAAGGCAGCTCGAACGACTTGCGCGCCGACCTGGCCTACACGCCCGGCGCCGGCGGCTTCTTCAAGGAAATCAGCGTCGGCGTGCGCGGCGTGAAACGCGAAGCGCAATCGATCAAGAGCTATGAAGGCAATGCGGAAGCACCGGACGTGTCCGGCGCAGCATTTCCCTTCAACCGCCAGAGCGTGACTTCGATACCCGGCCTCAATTGCCTGTCGGAGCCGATGTCCAGCGGCGGCCCCAACTATGGCCTGAAGCAGTGGTACACGCCGTGCGCCAGCTTCCTGATCAATAACACGGGCGCCCTGCGCGAAGCCATCACGGGCAGCAGCGCCGCGCGCACCCTCGACCCAGGCTCCTTCTTCAAGGATACGGAAAAAACCTATTCCATCTACAGCAAGGCCAAGATCGCCTTCAAGCTCGGTGAATATCCGGTCGATGGCACCCTGGGCGTGCGCGTGGTGCGCACCGAGCAAAGTCTGCAGGGCAACAGTTCACAGGATGGCGTGTATACGCCCGTCATCAGCGACACTTCCAGCACCGATGTGCTGCCGAGCGTGGCACTGAAGATCAAGCTGCGTTCCGACCTGATCGGCCGTTTCGCGGCGGGCCGCACCATCAGCCGTCCCGGCTTTGCCCAGCTGAACCCTGGCGTGGCCCTGGTCAACTCGACGGAAACGGTCAAAGCCACGGGCGCGGGCGGCAATCCGAATCTGAAACCGGTGACGGGCGACAATTTCGATGCCGCCCTGGAATGGTATTTCGCGCCGGCCGGCTCCGTGAACGCCACCGTGTTCCACCACAAGTTCGACGGCTATATCCAGCAGCGCATTTCCAGCGAAACCATCGGCGGCAAGGTGTACGACGTGGACCGCCCTTACAACACGGGCGCCGGCAAGCTGCAGGGCCTGGAAATTGGCTATCAGCAGTTTTATGACGGCTTGCCGGGCATCTTGAACGGCCTGGGCTTGCAAGCGAACGGCACCTACATGAGCGGCAAGACGGACGACGAGACGGGCAGCCATGCCATCACGGGCGTGTCGCGCTACGCCTACAACCTGGTCGTGCTGTACGAAAAAGACGCGTGGTCGGGTCGTTTGGCCTACAACTGGCGCTCGAAATTCATCGACAGCTACAACCAGGGCGGCCCCGGCCTGGACTTGAAAGTGGCAGCCACGGCCCAGCTCGACGGCTCGCTGTCGTACAAGATCAACGACCAGTTCACCTTGACCCTGGATGGAAATAACTTGCTCGATACCAAGTTCAAGGATTACTGGAACGAGCCGGGCGTGTATGCGCGCGATACGCGGCGCTACGACCGCACCGTCGGCCTTTCCCTGCGCTGGAAAATGTAAAACGTCCATGGCTGCGTCGCATTGCCTCACCGTACTTTTCGTACTGTCGTCGGCAATGCGCCTTGCCCTGAACGTTTTACAGGAGTGAAAAGCAGTATCCAAGGGCGTTGCCATGGTTTCGGCCGGCAGCGCCCCTGTCAGTTGGGCAGTCAGGCACGATTCATCATAAAAAGAATGGACGGAAAGCATGGAGACGCAAAAATTATCTACCGTTGAAAAGGTCGGCTTCGGCGCCGGCGACATGGCGCTGAATGTCGTCATCTCGTCGATGATGTTGATCATCACCTTTTTCTATACCGATATCTATGGCTTGAAAACCAGCGACCTGGCCCTGCTGTTCGTGGCCGTGAAAGTGGTGGGCGCCATCGCCGACCTGGTCATGGGGCAGATCACCGACCGCTACAGCTTCGCCTCGGGCCGTTATCGGCCATACCTGCTGTGGCTGGCAGTGCCATTCGGCGTCAGCGTGTTTTTCGTTTTCACCACGCCGGAATGGGGCTATGACGCCAAGCTCATCTGGGCATATTCCACGTATATCCTGATGACCATCATGACGGCCGGCGTGGGCATCCCCTACATCTCGCTGATCAGCGGCCTCACCAGCGACCCGCACGAGCGCCTGTCGGCCAACGGCTACCGTTTGTTCTTCGCCAAGATCGGCGCCTTCATGGTAACCATCGTCGTGCCGATCCTGTCGCAGCGCTGGGGCGGCGGCAACCCGGCCGTGGGCTATCAGGCGGCCATGGCCGTGATGGCTGTGATGGGCGTGGCCCTGTTCCTGTTCTGCTACTTCACCACCACCGAGCGCGTCGTCCACGTGGTCGAAAAGCAATCGCTGCTGGAACAGCTGCAAGTGCTGCTGAAGAATGACCAGTGGCTGGTACTGTGCGGCGTGTGCGTCACCGGTACGGTGGGCTACGTGGTGCGCGGTTCTGTCGCTATTTACTATGCGAAATATTATCTGGGCGGCGACACGGAAACCGTGGCGGCGTTCTTGACCACGGGCGTGGTGGCGGCCATCCTGGCCATGATCGCTTCGACCTGGATCACCAAGTTCTATTGCAAAGTAAAACTGTTCCGCTATTCGCAAATTGGTGTGGCGCTGATCAGCCTGGCGATCTATTTCTTCGTCAAGCCGAGCGACACGGTGCTGGCCTTCGCTCTGTATTTCCTGCTGTCCTTTGTGGTGGACTTGCATGCGCCCGTGTTCTGGTCGGCCATCGCCGAGACCATCGATTACGGCCAGGTGAAAACGGGCAAGCGCGTGTCCGGCTTCGCCTTTGGCGGCATCTCCGTCTGTCAGAAGGCGGGCATGGCCGTGGCGGGTTTCCTCGTCGGCATGTTGCTGTCGTATTTCGATTACCAGCCAAACCATGAGCAAACGCAATTCGCCCTGAACGGCATCGCCCTGATGCTGTCGATCATCCCCGGCTTCTTCCACCTGCTGATGGGCCTGCTGATGTTCAAGTACCGCATCAGCGATGACTACTACCGTGGCGTGAAAGTGGAAATGCACAAGCGCGGCTACGTGGCTGCGTGAGGACACCTGAGCTAACCTGCTGCGCGTCGGTATAGGCGGCCTGCGATGCTCACCGTACTAGAGTACGGTTGCGCTTCTCAGCCACCTCTCCCTTCCGCTCGCTACGGTTTGCTCAGGTGTTGTAAGGCAAACTAATTTAATCTGATGAAATGATTTGGAGTGCTTATGGCTGAAGTCCTGACCCCGCTGATCGAACAACGTGCCGATCCGCACATTTACCGCCACAGCGACGGCTATTATTACTTTACGGCTTCCGTGCCGCAGTACGACCGTATCGAGCTGCGCCGTGCCGACAGCATCGCCGGCCTGGCCGATGCGCAACAAGTCGCCGTCTGGCACAAGCCGGAGACGGGTCCGTACAGCGAGCTGGTGTGGGCGCCCGAGCTGCACTTCAACCAGGGCGCCTGGTATGTGTATTTCGCCGCCGCACCGAGCCGCGAGATCAAACATAAACTGTTCCAGCACCGCATGTATGCGATCCGCAATACCAACGCCAACCCGCTCGAAGGCGAGTGGGAATTCATGGGCCAGGTCGACACGGGCATCGACACCTTCTGCCTGGACGCCACCACTTTCGAGCACCATGGCCAGCTGTATTACCTGTGGGCACAGAAAGATGTGGCCATCGAAGGCAATTCCAACCTCTACATCGCGCCGATGGCCACGCCATGGCAGCTGGGCGGCCCGCCCGTGATGCTGAGCAAGCCGGAATTCGACTGGGAAATCCGCGGCTTCTGGGTCAACGAAGGGCCATCCGTGCTGAAGCGCAACGGCAAGATCTTCATCAGCTATTCCGCCAGCGCCACGGATGAAAACTACGCCATGGGCTTGCTGTGGGCCGATGACACGGCCGACCTGCTCGATCCAGCGGCGTGGAGCAAGTCGCCCGAACCCGTGTTTGCCACCTGCTACGAGCACGGCATCTACGGCCCTGGCCACAACAGCTTCACCACGGCCGAAGATGGCGACGGTGTATTGCTGGTGTACCATGCGCGCACCTACACGGAAATCGTTGGCGATCCTTTGTGGAACCCGGACCGCCATACCTTTGTCAAACCGCTGCGCTGGGATGCGCAGGGCATGCCCGTGTTTGGCCGTTCATCGACCCTGTAAACCTGGACCCCACGCCATGACCTCAGTTGATTCCGCTTCTGTTTCAGTGACGCAAGCACCGTTCGGCATCTTGCCTGACGGCGCCCACGTCAGCGTCTTTACCCTGAGCAACCGCCAGGGCATGCAAGTCAAGGTGCTGGACTTTGGCGCCATCATCAGCGAAATCCACGTGCCGGACCGCAATGGCACCTTTGCCGACGTGGTGCTGGGGTTTGAGCGCATCGAACCCTACCTGCACAATGCAGCCTTCCTGGGCGCCGTGATCGGCCGCTTCGGCAACCGCATCGCGGAAGGGCGCTTCAGCCTGGATGGCAACGATTATCAGCTGGCCGTAAACAACCCGCCGAATCACTTGCACGGCGGCCTGCAGGGCTTTCACCAGGTCATGTGGCACGCCGAGCCGTTCACCAGGGACGACGCCGTCGGCGTCACGTTCACGCGCAGCAGTCCGGACGGTGAAGATGGCTATCCCGGCAAGCTGGACGTCACGGTGGTGTACGAGCTGGACAACGACAACGCGCTGAGCCTGCGCTACCACGCGGTGACGGACCAGGCCACCCCCATCAACTTGACCAACCACAGCTATTTCAACCTGGCTGGGCAGGGGCATATCCTGGGCCACGAGCTGTCGATCAACGCGGACCACTACCTGCCCGTCGACGCGGGGTCGATCCCCACGGGCGAACTGGCGGACGTGGCCGGCACGCCATTCGACCTGCGCCAGCCCACCGTCATCGGCGACAGCATCGACTTGCCGCATGAGCAGATCCGCATCGGCCGGGGCTACGACCACAACTTCGTGCTGAATAAACAGGCAGGTCAGTTGCTGAACCTGGCCGCCAAGGTGCGCGATCCCGCCTCGGGCCGGGTGATGCAGGTGTACACGCAGGAGCCGGGTATCCAGTTTTATTCCGGTAATTTCCTCGACAGCAGCCAGTACGGCAAGCTGCGCGCCATCAGCTACCGCAGCGCGCTATGCCTGGAAACCCAGCATTTCCCCGATGCGCCGAACCAGGCGCATTTCCCCGGCACCATCCTGCGCCCGGGCGCGGTCTATCAGACGGAAACCGTCTATCGGTTTTCCGCAGAATAACCGTCGCAGCTCCCTGCGGTCTGGCCCGGCGGGCGAATATGCCCGATGGGCAGATTCCGACCCCGAAGGGATAGACCAGCCCACGCCCTGCCGCCATGCGCTCGCAGGGCGTTTTCATTGGTGCATGCCGATATCGTTTTCGATATCGGAACGCTATAAAAATTGATTGGAAAGGCATGGCAGGATTCTTTAGTATTCCAACATCGCTGCCCGGGCTGACGACATTAGATCCGGCATGGCACAACCAGGAGAATTGCATGTCTGAGACAAAAAAGAAGGTTGCCCTGCGCTCCGCCGAGTGGTTCGGCTCGCAGGACAAGAATGGCTTCATGTACCGCAGCTGGATGAAAAACCAGGGCATACCTGACCACGAGTTTCATGGCAAGCCCATCATTGGCATCTGCAATACCTGGTCCGAGCTGACCCCGTGCAATGCGCATTTCCGCCAGCTGGCCGAACACGTCAAGCGCGGCATCCTGGAAGCCGGTGGTTTCCCGGTGGAATTCCCCGTGTTCTCGAACGGCGAATCGAACTTGCGCCCGACGGCCATGCTGACGCGCAACCTGGCGTCGATGGACGTGGAAGAATCGATCCGCGGCAACCCGATGGACGCCGTCGTGCTGCTGGTCGGCTGCGACAAGACCACGCCAGCGCTGCTGATGGGCGCGGCCAGCGTCGACATCCCCACCATCGTCGTCAGCGGCGGCCCCATGCTGAACGGCAAGCTCAATGGCAAGGACATCGGTTCCGGCACGGCCGTATGGCAGCTGCACGAGCAGATGAAAGCCGGCTCCATCACCCTGCATCAGTTCATGTCGGCCGAGTCGGGCATGTCGCGTTCGGCCGGTACCTGCAATACCATGGGCACGGCCTCGACCATGGCCAGCATGGCCGAAGCGCTGGGCACGTCCCTGCCGCACAACGCGGCGATCCCCGCCGTCGATTCGCGCCGCTACGTGCTGGCGCACATGTCGGGCATCCGCATCGTTGAAATGGTGCACGAAGACCTGCGCCTGTCGAAAGTGCTGACGCGCGAAGCGTTTGAAAACGCCATCAAGGTCAACGCCGCCATCGGTGGCTCGACCAATGCAGTGATCCACCTGAAAGCCATCGCCGGCCGCATCGGCGTGCCCCTGGAACTGGAAGACTGGACCAAGGTCGGCCGTGGCACGCCAACCATCGTCGACCTGCTGCCGTCGGGCCGTTTCCTGATGGAAGAGTTTTACTATGCGGGCGGCTTGCCGGCCGTCATACGCCGCCTGGGCGAGGGCGATTTGCTGCCGCACAAGAATGCCTTGACCGTCAACGGCAAGTCGCTGTGGGACAACTGCGTCGAAGCGCCGATCTACAACGATGAAGTGGTGCGCACCTTGGACAATCCCTTGCTGGCCGATGGCGGTATCTGCGTGTTGCGCGGCAACCTGGCGCCACGCGGCGCCGTGCTGAAACCATCGGCCGCCTCGCCGCACCTGATGCAGCACCGTGGCAAGGCCGTCGTGTTTGAAGATTTTGAACATTACAAGGCGCGCATCGTTGATCCGGATCTGGATGTCGACGCGAACTCCGTGCTGGTCATGAAAAACTGCGGCCCGAAAGGCTATCCGGGCATGGCTGAAGTGGGCAACATGGGCTTGCCGCCAAAACTGCTGGCGCAAGGCATCACCGACATGGTGCGCATCTCGGATGCGCGCATGAGCGGCACCGCCTACGGCACCGTGGTGCTGCACGTGGCGCCGGAAGCCATGGCCGGCGGCCCGCTGGGCATCGTCAGGGATGGCGACATGATCGCCCTCGATTGCCATAACGGCAGCCTGAACATCGACATCAGCGACGCGGAAATCGCCGAGCGCCTGGCGGCCCGCGAACTGGGCAGCGCGCCAGGACCGAAGAGCGGCTACCAGCAACTGTATATCGAACACGTGTTGCAGGCCGACGAAGGCTGCGATTTCGACTTCCTGGTCGGCAATCGCGGTTCCGCCGTGCCGCGCCACTCACATTAAGCGGAGAGAATCATGCTGTTGCTGCAATTTACGAATGAACACGGCGGCCGCCTGGTCGGCCTGCTGCAAGACGACCAGATCCGCGTTATCGAAGGCTACAACACGAGCTATGCGCTGGCGCAAGACGCCATCCGCAAGAAGGTCAACCTGGCCGAACTGGTCAACGCCACGGTCGGCAACACCACGCACCTGTATGCGGACGTGGCCGGCAGCGGCCGCCTGCTGCCGCCGCTGGACCACGCGGATGAGGCGCACTGCTACGTCACGGGCACGGGCCTGACCCACCTGGGCAGCGCCGGCGCGCGCGACGCCATGCACAAGAAAATCGGCGGCGATGCGGAGTCCCTGAGCGACTCCATGAAAATGTTCCGCCTGGGTGTCGAAGGCGGCAAGCCCGCCGCTGGCACGGCCGGCGCCCAGCCGGAATGGTTCTACAAGGGCGACGGCTCCATCGTGCGCGCTGGCGGCCAGCCGCTGCGCATGCCGGAATTTGCCCTCGATGGCGGCGAAGAGCCGGAAATCGCCGGCCTGTACGTGATCGGCGACGACGGCCAGCCGTATCGCGTCGGCTACGCCATCGGCAATGAATTCTCCGACCACGTCACGGAACGCCAGAACTACCTGTACCTGGCCCACTCCAAGCTGCGTGCCTGCAGCGTGGGACCGGCCTTGCTGGTGGGCGAATTGCCTGCGCATATAGACGGCACCTCGCGCGTGCTCGACGCGGCGGGCAATGTGCGCTGGGAAAAAGCCTTTGTCAGCGGCGAAAACAATATGTCGCACACGATCGCCAACCTGGAACATCATCACTTCAAGTATCCGCTGTTCAAGCGCCCTGGCGACGTGCATGTGCACTTCTTCGGCACGGCCACCCTGAGCTTTGCCGATGGCATCAGCGTGCAGCCGGGCGAAACCTTTGAAATCGAAGCGCCGGCCTTTGGCCCTGCCCTGCGCAACCGCCTCGATGTCTTCCCAACCGAATTTGCGAAAGTGAGCACATTATGAGTTTTATCATCACCGGTGATGCACTGATCGGCGGCGTTGCCGTCAAAGGTAATGGCGGCTCCTTCGAAGCCTGGGACCCGTCCGCCCGCGCGCACATCGCGCCCGCCTTCCACATGGTCGACGCCGCGCAAATCGACGAAGCCTGCCTTTTGGCGCAAGCCGCCTTCGACCCGTTCCGCGCCACCACGGATGCGGAACGCGCCGATTTTCTCGATACCATCGCCGCGCAAATCATCGAACTGGGCGACGAGCTGATCGTACGCGCCATGACGGAAAGCGGCTTGCCGCGCGCGCGCCTGGAAGGCGAACGCGGCCGCACGGTGGGCCAGCTGAAACTGTTCGCCGGCTTGCTGCGCGAGGGTTCCTGGACAGATGCGCGCATCGACAGCCCGCTGCCGGACCGCGTGCCGCCACGCCCGGACTTGCGCTTGCGCATGATCGGCCTGGGCCCCGTCGCCGTGTTTGCGGCCAGTAACTTCCCGCTGGCCTTCTCGGTGGCCGGTGGCGATACGGCCTCGGCCCTGGCTGCCGGCTGTCCCGTCGTCCTGAAAGCCCACTCGGCCCACCCGGGCACGTCGGAGCTGGTGGCGCGCGCCATCGTCAAGGCGATTGCCATCTGCAAGCTGCCGGCCGGCGTGTTTGCCTTGCTGACCGGCACCGGTAATGGCATCGGCCAGGGCCTGGTGGCCCATCCGGCCATCCAGGCCGTCGGTTTCACGGGTTCGCGTTCGGGCGGCATCGCCCTGATGAAAGTGGCGGCCGAGCGTCCACAGCCGATACCCGTCTATGCTGAAATGAGCAGCATCAATCCCGTCTTCGTGCTGCCGCAAGCGCTGGCTGCCCGTGGCGCGGCGATCGCCAGCGGCTTTGCCGCCTCGCTGACCATGGGCGTGGGCCAGTTCTGCACCAATCCCGGCCTCGTGCTGGGTTTGGAAGGCGCTGACTTTACGGCGTTTGCGGCCGCCGCCGCCGACGCGCTGGCGCCGGCGCCAGCGGCCACCATGTTGACCGCTGGCATCGCCAGCAGCTATGCCAAGGGCGTGGCCGCGCTGGCGCAGCATGCCGACGTGACACCGCTGGTGCAAAACGCGGGCGAAGAAGGCAAGGGCGCCGCCGCCCTGTTCGTCACCTCGGGCGAGGCCTTCCTGGCCAAGCACGACCTGCGCGATGAAGTCTTCGGCCCGGCTTCCCTGCTGGTGGCGTGCCGGGACATGGAACAATTGCTGGCGATCACGGAAAGCCTGGAAGGCCAGCTGACGGCCACCCTGCAGATGGATGCGGGCGACCTGGAAGACGCGCGCCGCCTGTTGCCCGTGCTGGAGCGCCGCGTGGGCCGCATCCTGGCCAACGGTTTCCCGACGGGCGTGGAAGTGTCGACAGCCATGGTGCACGGCGGCCCGTTCCCGGCCACCTCGGATGGCCGCAGCACCTCGGTGGGCACGGCCGCCATCAACCGCTTCCTGCGCCCTGTGTCCTACCAGAACCTGGCGCAGGACTTGCTGCCGGAGTCGCTGCGCGACGATAATCCGCTGGGCATCTGGCGCCGCAAGGACGGCGTATTGGGCAAGGAATAACAGCACGGCGGGCCGTATATCATGCGGCCCGCTGTTGTTGCGCGTAGTACCTAAAAAAATAAACAGGTGGAGACAAGATGAAGCAATTGGCGAAATATGGCAGCTTGCAGGGCAAGCGCGTGTTCATTACGGGTGGCGGCAGCGGCATCGGCGAATCCCTGGTGGCGGAGTTTGCCGCCCAGGGTGCCGTGGTGGCGTTTGTCGATATTGCCCGTGAAGCGAGCGAGGCCCTGTGCCGCCGCCTGGCCGAAGCGGGCGTGACGGCGCCCCTGTTCCGCCATTGCGACATCACGGATATCCCCGCGCTGCAAGCCGTCATGGCCGAACTGGCCGACAAGCTGGGCGACTTCGATATTCTCGTCAACAATGCCGCCAACGACCAGCGCCACCAGGCGCAGGATGTCACCCTGGAATACTGGAACGAGCGCATTGCCATCAACCAGCGCCCGATGTTCTTCACTTGCCAGGCCGTCTTCGAGGGCATGAAACGCCAGGGCGGCGGCTCGATCATCAACGTCAGTTCGATTTCTTGGCACATGAAGTCGGGCGGCTACCCCGTGTACGCCACCACCAAGGCGGCTGTCGTCGGCTTGACGCGGGGCCTGGCGCGCGATTTCGGCGCGCATAACATCCGCGTCAATACCGTCACGCCCGGCTGGGTCATGACGCAGCGCCAGATCGACCTGTGGGTCGACGACGCGGCGGAACTGGAAATCAAGAAAAGCCAGTGCCTGCCCAATAAACTGATGCCGCAGGACATCGCCGCCATGGTGCTGTTCCTTGCCTCCGATGACGGCGCCATGTGCTCCTCCCAGGAATTCATCGTCGACGCCGGCTGGGTTTGACAAAACGTCCAGGGCGTTGTTGCCTTGCCTAGCCGTACTTTCGTACTGTCTTCGGCAAGGCACCTAGCCCTGGGCGTTTTGTCGGGCGCGGGCCTTCCCGCAGCCCAATCGCTACCTCCATTGCAGCACCGCTCTTGCCGCCCCAACCCCGCGGCAGGAGAGGCATCGCCACATCCGGAAGCCGAACATGAAAATTCTCGTTTGCAGCATCGCCCTCGTTTGCGCCAGCGCCGCCAGTGCGCAAGGCACGCAGGCATTGCACAGTCCCGACGGCACCTTGCACGTCAAGGTCGCGCCTGGCCCTGCCGGTACCATCACCTATGCCGTGCAGCGCGCGGGCATGCCCGTCATCCTGCCGTCGGCCCTGGGACTGCAGTTTGCCGGCCTGGACCTGTCGCGCCAGCTGACCCTGGAGCCAGGCTCGGCCATCACGCCCGTGTCCGAGCGCTATACGATGGCCACGGGCAAGCGCCGTGTCATCGACTATGCGGCCAACGAGCAGCGCTTCAGCGTGAAAAATGCGCAGGGGCACGCCATGGACGTGGTGTTCCGCGTGTCCAACGATGGCGTGGCCTTCCGCTATGTGCTGGGCCAGGTGCCTGGCAGGGCAGGGAGCATGCTGCAGGAAAGCACGGCGTTCCGTTTTGCACCGTCCACGCGGGCCTGGCTGCAACCGATGCAGGTGGCGCAGACGGGCTGGATGAATACCAATCCCGCCTACGAAGAACATTACCGCATGGATATCCCGGTGGGCACGCCGTCGCCGCTGGCGGCCGGCTGGGTCTTTCCGGCCCTGTTCAAGTCGGGCGACACCTGGGTGGCGCTGACGGAAGCGGACATGGATGGCAGTTTCCACGCCTCGCGCCTGCAGGCGCATTCCAGGGGCGGCGTCTACCGCATCGGCACGCCGATGGCGGCCGAAGTGGCGCCAGGCGGCGCCTTGCTGGCGCAGGCGGCCACGGGCTTGCGCTCGCCATGGCGAATCCTGGCCATCGGCAGCCTGGCCACGGTCATGGACAGCACGCTGGGCACCGACCTGGCCGCTCCCGCCATCGCCTTCGACGCGGCCAAGGTGCTGCCCGGCCATGCGGCCTGGAGCTGGGGCTTGCTCAAGGATGACGCTACCGTGTATGCGGTGCAGAAACAATTCATCGATTACGCGGCCGACATGCGCTGGGACTACGTGCTGGTCGATGCGGACTGGGACCGCCAGATCGGCTACGCGAAAATCGCCGAACTGGCCGCGTATGCGGCAGGCAAGAATGTAGGCCTCTTCCTCTGGTACAACTCCTCGGGCAACTGGAACAAGACCACTTACTCGCCGAAAGGCAAGCTCTTGACCCAGCAGCAGCGCGCAGCGGAATTTGCGCGCCTGGCCGGCATGGGCATCAAGGGCATCAAGGTGGATTTCTTTGCCGGCGATGGCCAGTCGATGATTGCCTATTATTTAGGCATCCTCAACGATGCGGCGCAACACGGCTTGCTGGTCAATTTCCATGGCGCCACCTTGCCGCGCGGCTGGGCCCGTACGTATCCGAACCTGATGACAGCCGAAGGCGTCAAGGGACTGGAGTTCACCACCTTTGAGCAGCGCGACCAGGATGCCATGCCCGCGCACGCGGCCATGCTGCCGTTTGCGCGCAACCTGTTCGACCCCATGGATTTCACGCCCATGGTATTTGGCGACGTGCCGAATATCCGCCGCGCCACGCGCAACGGCTTCGAGCTGGCCCTGCCCGTGCTGTTTTTGTCGGGCGTGCAGAACTTTGCCGAAGTGCCTGCGGGCATGGCCAGCGTCCCTGCCTATGTCAAAACCTTCTTGCAGGAACTGCCGCGTAGCTGGGATGACAGCCGCTTCCTCGATGGCGTGCCCGGCCAGTATCTGATGCTGGCCCGCAAGGCAGGCGAGCGCTGGTATGTGGCCGGCATCAATGCCCAGGATGCGGCGCAGACGTTTACCGTGGACTTGTCCTTCCTGGAAGGCAAGCGCGGCGCCCTGATCACGGACGGCGCCAGCGAGCGTGCATTCAGCCAGCAGGAAATTGCGGCCGGCAAGGCCGTCATCACGATCAAGCCGCATGGCGGCTTTGTAGCCGTATTTAACTAAACCCCAAAAGCAGATACCGGGGGCGGACCCTCAGGGCCCGACCCCGGCTTCTGCACTTGGGTTGTATGAAATTAAAACAACAGGAGACAGCATGAAACTCGTCAATACCAGCATCCTGGCCTTGAGCCTGGTCGTCAGCAGCGCCTTTGCCGCCCCCGTCAATGTCACCATCGACGTGGCCAAGCCGGGTCCCGTGATCAACAAGAACGTCTACGGCCAGTTCGCCGAGCACCTGGGCACCGGTATCTACGAAGGCATGTGGGTCGGCCCGGACTCGCCGATTCCGAACACCAAGGGCTGGCGCAACGACGTGCTGGGCGCGCTCAAGCAGTTGCATGTGCCGCTGGTACGCTGGCCGGGCGGCTGCTTTGCCGATGAATACCACTGGAAGGACGGCATCGGCGCGCGCGACAAGCGCCCGACCAAGGTCAACACGAACTGGGGCGGCGTGGAAGAGTCGAACGCCGTCGGCACGCACGAATTCTTCGACCTGGCCGAACTGCTGGGCGCACAGACCTATATCAATGGCAACCTCGGTTCCGGCACGCCGCAGGAAATGTCCGAATGGCTGGAATACATGACCTCGGACAGCAAATCGACCCTGGCCGAACTGCGCCGCAAGAATGGCCGCGCGCAGCCGTATAAAGTCGATTACTTTGGCATCGGCAACGAAGCCTGGGGTTGCGGCGGCAATATGCGTCCGCAGTACTACACCGACCTGTACAAGCACTATCACACCTTCATGAAAACGCCGGAAAGCGCGCGTCCGAAATTCATCGCCAGCGGCGGCAATGACGACGACATCAGCTGGTCCGATACCCTGAGCCGTGAAATCAAGCCGAACATGATGGACGCCATCAGTTTCCACTACTACACGGTGCCGACGGGCGTGTGGGAAAAGAAGGGCGCCGCCACGGGCTTTGGCGAAGATGAGTGGATTTCCACCCTGAGCCGCACCTTGCGCATCGATAGCTTAATCAAGAACAATATCGCCGCCATCGACAAGAACGACCCGTCGAAAAAGACCGGTCTGTACGTCGATGAATGGGGCACCTGGTACGACGTCGAGCCAGGCACCAACACGGGCTTTTTGTTCCAGCAAAACAGCTTGCGCGATGCGCTCGTTGCCGCCCTGAACTTCAACATTTTCCATGAGCACGCCGATCGCGTGCGCATGACGAATATCGCGCAAATGGTCAACGTGCTGCAGGCGATGATCATCACGGACAAGGACAAATATTTCCTCACGCCCACGTACCACGCCTTCCAGATGTACGTGCCGTTCCAGGACGCCACTTCCCTGCCGGTTGCCATCGCCGGCAATGGCAAGTACAGCCTGGGCAAGTTCAGTATTCCTGAAGTGAGCGCCTCGGCCGCGCGCGCCAAGGATGGCAAGGTGTATTTGTCGCTGGTCAACACGAACCCGCACAAGGCTGTCGACGTCAACGTGGCCCTGGCTGGCAAGAAAGTGGCCAGCGTGAATGGCCGCGTGCTGACCGCAGGCAAGATGGATGCCGTCAACAGCTTTGCCCAGCCGCAAGCCGTGCAACCGGTGGCGTTTAATGCCAAGGCGCAAGGCGGCAAGCTGACCGTGTCGATCCCGGCCAAGGCCGTGGTGGTGGTCGCCGTCGAGTAAGCCGCCAGCTTCCTGTTGTCTACTCTGTGCCGGCGCGGGAGCTTACCCGCGCTGGCCAGCCGCATCGTGCTGCACGCTGTAGAGAAAGTATTCCATGAACAGAAGAGAAGCTGTACTGGCGCTCGGTAGCGCCATGGCCCTGGCCGCCTGTGGTGGTGGCGGCTCCGATAGCGCGCCGGTGGTGTCGGTCACGCCGCCCGTCGTGCCCCCTGTCGTCCCGCCCGTGGTGCCGCCCGTCGTCACGCCGCCCGAGGTCGTGCCCCCCGTACAAGGCGCCATCACCTTTATCAATGCCTCCGTGCATGACCCGTCCGTCATCAAGGTGGCCGATACGTATTATGTGTTCGGTTCCCACCTGGCGGCCGCCAAGTCCACCGACCTGATGAACTGGAGCAAGATTGCCGAAGGTGTCAATGCCAGCAATCCCCTGTTCAACAATGTCGTCACCAGCCTTGCAGATACCTTTGCCTGGTCGCAAGTGACCGGGCTGTGGGCGCCCGATGTCATCCAGCTCGACAATGGCAAGTTCGCCATGTACTACAACAGCTGCAAGGGCGATTCGCCCCGGTCCGCCATGGGCCTGGCCCTGGCCGATGCGGTGCAAGGCCCGTACCTGAACCAGAAGATTTTCCTGAAGTCCGGCATGTGGGGCCAGGTCAGCGAAGATGGCGTGACCATCTACGATGCGCTGACGCAACCGAACGTGGTCGACCCGAACACCTTCCGCGACGCGGCGGGCAAGCTGTGGATGATCTACGGCTCGTACTCGGGCGGTATTTTCATCCTCGCCATGGACCCGGCCACGGGCTTGCCTGTCGCGGGGCAGGGCTATGGCCAGCACGTGATCGGCGGCAACCATAGCCGTATCGAGGGCGCCTACGTGCTGTACAGCCCGCAAACGCAGTATTACTACCTGTTCACTTCGTTCGGTGGCCTGGACGCGAACGGCGCCTACAATATGCGCGTGGCCCGCTCGCGCAATCCGGACGGTCCCTACGTGGACGCCAGGGGCAAGGACATGCGGCAAGTCAAGTCGAATCCCGCCTTGCCGCTGTTCGACGACGCCTCCATCGCGCCTTTCGGCCAGAAGCTGATGGGCAACCATCAATTCGCGCTGGCTGCGGGCGAGACGGGCACGCCGCTGGGATATGTGTCGCCAGGACACAATTCGGCCGTGTACGATGCCGCCACGCAGCAGTATTTCCTTATCTTCCATACGCGCTTCCCGAACACGGGCGAGCTGCACGAGATCCGCGTGCACGAGCTGTTCATCAACGCCGATGGCTGGCTGGTGGCCGCGCCCTTCCGCTATGTGCCGCTGAGTAAAAGCGTCACGCCGCTGACGGCGCCAGTGGCGGCCACGGAAGTGGCGGGCAGCTATAAACTGATCAACCATGGCAAGGATATTTCCACGGCGCTCAAGCTGTCGCAATCCATCACCCTGCTGGCGAACGGCACCGTCACGGGCACGCAGACGGGGACGTGGCAGCACCAGGGCAACAACCTGGTCGCCATCACCCTGGCGTCCGGCGGCTTGTTCAATGGCGTGCTGTCGCGCCAGTGGAATGGCAATGCGAACGCCTTTGTCGTGACGTTCACGGCGCAGTCCATTGATGGCGTGTCGCTGTGGGGCGCCCGCACGGGCAATTAATTACAAGTAAAGGAACACATGATGCAAACGCTCAAGCGCGGCCTGGCCGCTGTTACCGCCACCCTGATGGCGCTGTCCTGCCATGCCGCGCAAGTGAGCGTGCACGACCCCGTGATGGCCAAGGATGGCGACACGTATTATTTGTACAGCACGGGTCCCGGCATCACCTTCTACAGTTCCAAAAACATGGTGGACTGGCAGCCGGAAGGGCGCGTCTTTGCCGGCCAGCCCACGTGGGCGAAAACAGCCGCGCCATCGTTCGACGACCATGTGTGGGCGCCCGACGTGCAGTTCCACAACGGCAAATATTACCTGTACTACTCGGTCTCCGGCTTCGGCAAGAACACCTCGGGCATTGGCGTGACCGTCAACACTACCCTGAATCCCCGCTCGCCAAACTACCGCTGGGTCGACCAGGGCATGCTGCTGCAATCGGTGCCCGAGCGCGACGAATGGAACGCCATCGATTCGAACATCATTACCGACAAGCAGGGCACGCCGTGGATGTCGTTCGGCTCGTTCTGGAACGGCATCAAGCTGGTGAAACTGAACGCCGACTGGAAAACGATTGCGGAACCGCAAGAGTGGCACTCGCTGGCGCGCCGCGTGCCGCTGCCGCCAAAAAACGGCGAATTCAAGCCGGCGCCGGAAGAAATCGAAGCGCCGTTCATCTTCCAGCGCGGCGACGAGTATTTCCTGTTTGTCTCGTGGGGCCTGTGCTGCAAGAAAGCCGACAGCACCTACCACCTGGCCGTGGGGCGCTCAAAAAGCGTGACGGGACCCTACCTGGACAAGGATGGCCGTGACATGGCGCAGGGCGGCGGCACGGTGCTGCTGAAGGGCGACAAGGATTGGCAGGGCCTGGGCCACAACAGCGCCTATACCTTTGACGGCAAGGATTACCTGGTGCTGCACGCGTATGAAACGGCGGACGACTACTTGCAGAAACTCAAGATCATGCCCATGACGTGGGACAAGGATGGCTGGCCGCAAGTCGATCCGCGCGACTTGAACCGCTATCAAAGCCGCCAGTTGCCTGCCGCTACCGCCAAACCGTAAGGACGCACCGTGAAAAAAACCTTGTTGACGCTGGCGCTGGCCGCCGGCGGGCTGGTCACGCCTGTGCCGCAGGCGGCCGAGCTGTTTCCCCTCTCGGCCGTGCGCCTGGGTGCCGGGCCGTTTCTCGATGCGCAGACGACGGACCTGCATTACCTGATGGCCTTCGACCCGGATAAATTGCTGGCGCCGTTTCGCCGCGAGGCGGGCCTGCCGCAGCCCAAGCCCGGCTATGGCAACTGGGAAGCGACGGGCCTGGACGGCCACATGGGCGGACATTATCTGTCGGCGCTGGCCCTGATGTTCGCTTCCACGGGCGACGCGCAGGTGCGCGAGCGCCTCGACTACGTGCTGGCGGAATTGCAGAAATGCCAGGAAGCCAATGGCAATGGCTACCTGGGCGGCATTCCCGACGGCAGCGCCGCCTGGCAAGCCGTCGCGAAAGGACAGATGCAGGCGGACACTTTCTCCGTCAACGGCAAGTGGGTGCCATGGTACAACCTGCACAAGGTGTACGCGGGCTTGCGCGACGCCTACCAGCAGGCGGGCAGCGAACAGGCGAAAACCATGCTGATCGCCTTGTCGGACTGGGCCGTCAAGCTGTCGGACGCCTTGAGCGACGAGCAGATGCAAGCCATGCTGCGCGCCGAACATGGCGGCATGAATGAAGTGCTGGCCGACGTCTACACGATGACGGGCGAGCAGCGCTACATGGACCTGGCCGTGCGCTTCTCGCACCAGGCCATCCTGCAGCCCCTGGTGGCGCAGCAGGACAAGCTGACGGGCCTGCATGCGAATACGCAAATCCCGAAAGTCATCGGTTTCGAGCGCATCGGCGCACTGACTGGCCGGCGCGACTGGCAGCAGGCGGCGCAGTTCTTTTGGCAAACCGTGCACGACAAGCGCACGGTGGCCATCGGCGGCAACAGCGTCAAGGAGCATTTCCACGACGAACACGATTTTTCATCGATGGTGGACGAGGTCGAAGGACCGGAAACCTGCAATACCTACAATATGCTCAAGCTCACCGAGCAATTGTTCCAGCGCGACGAACAGGTGAAATACACGGATTACTACGAACGCGCGCTGTACAACCACATCCTGTCGTCGCAGCGCCCGGGCACGGGCGGCTTCGTGTATTTCACGCCCATGCGCCCGAACCACTACCGCGTGTATTCGGAAGTGGACAAGGGCATGTGGTGCTGCGTGGGTTCCGGCATCGAAAGCCAGGCCAAGTATGGCGAGTTCATCTACGCCCACGAGGGCGACGCGCTGTACGTGAACCTGTTCATGGCCTCCACCCTGGACTGGCAGGAGCAGGGCGTCACCATCGTCCAATCGACACAGTTCCCCGACCAGGACACGACGCGCATCACAGTGCAAGGCAACAAGACCTTCAGCATGAAGATCCGCTACCCGCGGTGGGTGGCCAAGGGCAAGCTGCGCGTCAAACTCAATGGCAAGGCCATGCGCGTGCACGGCGCGCCGGGCGAGTACGTGACCATCACGCGCGCCTGGAAGAGCGGCGACAGCGTGGACGTGGTGCTGCCGATGCGCACGCGCCTGGAACAGATGCCGGACCAGTCGAATTACTATGCCGTGCTGCATGGCCCCATCGTGCTGGCCGCCAAGACGCAGCCGTTCGCCAACGAGCAACTGAATTATTTTGCCGACGACTCGCGCATGGGGCATATCGCCCAGGGGCAAGTCTGCCCGCTGGAATCGTCGCCCCTGTTCGTCAGCGACACCAAGGAGTTCATGCACAAGATCAAGCCCGTCAAGGGCCAGCCGCTGACGTTTACGGCACCCGGCCTGATCCAGGGCAAGGATGCGGCGACCTTGAAACTGATTCCGTTCTTCCGCCTGCACGATGCACGCTACATGCTGTACTGGCCCGTGTCCACGCCCGCCAACCTGGCGCAGCTGCAGGAAAAGACCCGGCAGGCGGAAGCGCAGCGCCTGGCCCTCGATGCGCTCACCATCGACCAGGTGGCGCCCGGCCAGCAGCAGCCGGAATCGGACCATTTTTTCCAGGCCGAAGGGGGAGAGAACGGCGTCAACAAGGGCATGCACTGGCGCCACGCCACAGGCTGGTTCAGTTATGTGTTGAACGACCCGCAAGGCGAGGCGGCCACCCTGCGCCTGACCCTGTCCACCCTCGATGCGGGCCGGACCTTCGACGTGCTGGTGAATGGCACGAAGCTGCAGACGGTTGCCGTGGCGGCCGACGCGCCGCAGGAGCTGCATACGTTTGACATCGCCATTCCCAAGGCGCTGGTAGCGGCGGCGAACGGCAAGCTGGTGGTGAAATTTGTCGCCGGCAAGGACTCCGTGGCCGGTGGCTTGTACGGGCTGCGCCTGCTGCGCTGAGCCGCAGGAGCGAGCCGGGACGCCATCCAGTGATACGCAAATCGGTATCGCAAGCGAAAAAGAATTGATTGGATGGCTATGTTGCTTTCTCCTACCATGGGTTCATAAAAACCGCCCATCCGGCATCCGGCTGTGATGGTATTCCAATAAAAACTGGAGACAAGAATGACATTGACACGCCGCACCCTCCTCGCCAGCGCCATGCTGCTGGCAAGCACCTTCGCCACTTCCACCGCCTTCGCCGCCAAGCCCCTCGTCATGGGCTTTTCGCAGGTGGGCGCCGAGAGCGAATGGCGCACCGCCAATACCGTCTCCATTAAAGATGCCGCCAAGAAAGATGGCGTCACCCTGAAATTTGCCGATGCCCAGCAAAAGCAGGAAAACCAGGTCAAGGCGCTGCGCTCCTTCATCGCGCAAAAGGTCGACGTCATCGCCTTCTCGCCCGTGGTCGAGTCGGGCTGGGATACCGTGTTGCGCGAAGCCAAGGCCGCCAAGATTCCCGTCATCCTGACGGACCGCGCCGTCAATGTGGCCGACAAGTCGCTGTACGTGACCTTCATCGGTTCCGACTTCGTGGAAGAGGGCCGCCGCGCCGGCCAGTGGCTGCTGGAGCACGCCAAGAAGACCCCGGATGCCACCCTGAACATCGTTGAACTGCAGGGCACGGTCGGTTCCGCGCCGGCCATCGACCGCAAGGCGGGCTTCCTGGAAGTGGTGGGCAAGAATCCGAAGATGAAGATCATCCGTTCGCAAACGGGCGACTTTACGCGCGCCAAGGGCAAGGAAGTGATGGAAGCGTTCACTGAAGGCGGAAGGCAAGAAGATCAACGTACTGTACGCCCACAATGACGACATGGCCATCGGTGCCATCCAGGCCATCGAAGAAGCGGGCATGAAGCCGGGCAAGGACATCATCATCATTTCCATCGATGGCGTCAAAGGCGCGTTCGAGGCCATGATCGCCGGCAAGCTGAATGTCACCGTGGAATGCAGCCCGCTGCTGGGCCCGCAACTGATGTCCATCGCCCGCGATGTGGTGGCCGGCAAGCCCGTGCCGGCGCGTATCACGACGGTGGAAGGCGTGTTCCCTGCCGAGGTGGCCGCGAAGGAATTTCCTAACCGTAAATACTAAGCTTGCCGCATGATGAATACGCAAGCGCATCAAGACGCCGCGCCAGCTCCCTTGCTGGAGTTGCGCGGCATCAGTAAATCCTTTCCCGGCGTCAAAGCCCTCAGCAATGTCGCCCTGCGCCTGTATCCGGGCGAAGTGCATACCCTGATGGGGCAAAATGGCGCCGGCAAGTCGACGCTGATCAAGGTGCTGACGGGCGTGTACACGCCCGACAGCGGCCAGATTCTGCTCGACGGCAAGCCGATCGCCCCGGCGTCCACCTCGGATGCGCAGCTGCTCGGCATCAGCACCGTGTACCAGGAAGTCAATCTGTGCCCGAACCTGTCGGTGGCGGAAAACATTTTTATTGGCCGCTATCCGCGCCGCTTCGGCGGCATCGACTGGCGCAGCATGCAGCAGCAGGCGCGTGCCTTGCTGCAGCAATTGCAGATCGATATCGATGTCACGGCGCAACTGTCCAGCTTTCCGCTGGCCATTCAGCAAATGGTGGCCATTTCGCGTGCGCTGAACATTTCCGCACGCGTGCTGATCCTGGACGAACCCACGTCCAGCCTCGACGAGGCGGAAGTCAATCTGCTGTTTTCCGTGCTGCGCCGCCTGCGCGAGCAGGGCATGGCGATTCTGTTCGTGACGCACTTCCTCGACCAGACCTACGCCATTTCCGACCGCATCACCGTCATGCGCAATGGCGAGCGCGAAGGCGAGTATGCGTGCAGCGAACTGTCGCGCCTGGCGCTGGTGAACAAGATGATCGGCGTGGCAGCCGACACGCAGGAGCAAGAGCTTGATCTGGCGCAAGAGGCCGGCGCCGCTAGCTTCGGTCCCACGGTGCTGGAAGCGCAGGGACTGGGCCGCAAGGGCGCCTTGCTGCCCATGGATTTCCACATCCACCAGGGTGAATTGCTGGGCCTGGCCGGCTTGCTGGGCTCGGGCCGCACGGAACTGGCGCGGCTGCTGTTTGGCGCCGACAAGGCCGACTCCGGCAGCATCATGGTGCATGGCAAGCCGCGCCACTTCAGCGTGCCGCGCGATGCGATTGCGGCCGACATCGGCTTTTGCTCGGAAGACCGCAAGCACGAAGGAGCGATCTTGTCGCTCTCCGTGCGCGAAAACATCATTCTTGCCTTGCAGGCCCGCACGGGCTTGCTGCGCGCCATTCCCTTTAAACGCCAGCAGGCGCTGGCCGATGAATATGTGAAGGCGCTGGGCATCAAGACGGCCAGCATCGAGACGCCGATCGGCAGCTTGTCTGGCGGTAATCAACAGAAAGCCTTGCTGGCGCGCTGGCTGGTGACCTCGCCGACCATGCTGATCCTCGATGAACCGACGCGCGGTATCGACGTGCGCGCCAAGCAGGAAATCATGAGCTATGTCAGCAAGCTGTGCCGCAAGGGCATGGCAATTTTGTTCATCTCGTCCGAATTGCCGGAAGTGCTGCGCTGCAGCGACCGCATTCTCGTCATGCGCGACCGCAAGGCCTGCGGCGACTATGCGCGTGGCGAGCTTGACGACAGTTCCGTGCTGCAAGTGATCGCCGGAGAGACAGCATGAGCATGACCACACCGCCGTCCGCGGCGCCCATCGAGGCGGTACGGGCGGCCTCCACCACGGATTCCTCCATTGTGCATAGCGTTTTACATCATCCATTGAGCCGGCCCCTGGCCGCGCTGTTTTTGCTGCTGCTGGTCGATTTCTTCGCCATCCCCGGCTTTTTCCACCTGGAAGTGCGCGACGGCCACCTGTACGGCAGCGTGATCGACATCGTCAACCGCGCCGCGCCGCTGATGCTGGCGGCGCTGGGCATGACCCTCGTCATCGCCACGCGCGGCATCGACATTTCCGTCGGTGCCGTCGTGGCCCTGTCCGGCACCGTGGCCGCCATGCTGATCGGCGGCACCATGGTGATGGACAACGGCGTGCCCACCTATGTGAGCAACATTCCCATGGGCTGGGCGCTGGCGGCGGCCCTGGGCGCGGCCCTGCTGTGCGGCGCCTGGAATGGCGTGCTGGTGGCGGGCCTGGGCTTGCAGCCCATCGTCGCCACCCTGATCCTGATGGTGGCCGGGCGTGGCCTGGCGCAACTGCTGACGGATGGCCAGATCGTCACCGTCTACTACCAGCCCTTCTTCTTCATTGGCAGCGGCTATCTGTTCGGCTTGCCGTTTTCCCTGTTCCTCGTCGCTGCCGTGTTCATCATCACGGCCGTGCTGATGCGCAAGACTGCGCTGGGCCTGTTCATCCAGGCCGTCGGCATCAACCCCGTCGCCGCGCGTCTGGCGGGCATCAAGACGGCCACGCTGATCTTTTTTGTCTACGTCTTTTGCGCCGCCTGCGCGGGCCTGTCGGGCCTGATGATCAGTTCGAACATCAAGAGCGCCGACGCGAACAACGCGGGCCTGATGCTGGAACTCGACGCCATCCTGGCCGTCACCCTGGGCGGTACTTCCTTAGCCGGCGGCAAGTTCAGCCTGGTGGGCAGCATGATCGGCGCCCTCATCATCCAAACCCTGACCTACACCATCTATTCGCTGGGCGTGCCGCCGGAAGTGAACATGGTTGTCAAGTCGGTCGTCGTCTTCCTCGTCTGCCTGTCGCAATCGTCGGAATTCAAGCAATTGCTGCATCGGAGAAAAGCATGAAGGGCTTGCTGCACACCCCGTATTTCACCTCGCTCGTCACTGTGCTGCTGCTGGTGGTGATGCTGGGCCTGGGGGGCGCCGCCTACCCTGGCCTGCTGTCGACGCAAGTCATTTTTAACTTGTTGATCGATAACGCCTTTTTGCTGGTGATCGCCGTCGGCATGACCTTCGTGATTGTTTCCGGCGGCATCGATTTGTCCGTCGGCTCCGTGCTGGCCCTGTCGACCATGATTGCCGCCTGGCTGCTCAACGTGGCGCACTGGCCGCCGACCCTGGTGATCGCCACCGTGCTGGCGCTGGGTGCCGTGTTTGGCGCCAGCATGGGCGCGCTGATCCATTATTTCAAGTTGCAGCCTTTCATCGTCACCCTGGCCGGCATGTTTCTGGCACGGGGCCTGTGCTACCTGATCAGCATCAATTCCATCACCATCGACGACCCGCTGTTCGTTGCCATGTCGCAGACCCAGCTGAGCTTCCTGGGCGGCTTTGTCTCGCCGGGCGTGGTGATTGCCGTGGCGACCTTGCTGCTGGCCATCTGGCTGGCGCACGCCACGCCGTTCGGCCGCGCCGTGTATGCGATCGGCGGCAATGAACAGTCGGCCCTGATGATGGGCTTGCCAGTGGGCCGCACCAAGGTGCTGATCTACGCCTTCAGCGGCTTCTGCGCCTCGCTGGGCGGCGTGCTGTTCGCCTTCTACATGCTGTCCGGCTATGGCTTGCATGCGCAGGGCACGGAACTGGACGCGATCGCCGCCGTCGTCATCGGCGGCACCTTGCTCAGCGGTGGTTACGGCTATGTGGCCGGCGCCCTGTCCGGCGTGCTGGTGCTGGGCACCATCCAGACCCTGATCGCCTTTGACGGCACGCTCAGTTCCTGGTGGACGAAGATCGTCATCGGCGGCCTGCTGTTTGTCTTTTGCGTCGTGCAAAGACTGATGGCCATGGGCCAGAAAAATACCAACGGGAGTTAACTTTTATGTTGAAGCAAAAAACACGTGCCGCAGCCATCGGCATGGCGGCAGCGCTCGCCTGCGCCACATTCGGCGCGCAGGCGGCCAATCCGATCGTGAAAAATATCTACACGGGCGACCCGGCCGCGCTGGTCGACAATGGCAGAGTCTATCTGTACGTGGGCCACGATGAAGCCAGCGCCACGGACACGGATTACCGCATGCATGAATGGCGCGTGTATTCGTCGTGCGACATGGCGAACTGGACGGATCACGGCTCGCCCGTGCGCTTTTCCACCTTTGCCTGGGCGGGAAAAGATGCTTGGGCCGGCGACATCGTCAAGCGCGGCAGCAAGTATTATTTTTACTCGACCGTCGACCATAAAAGCATCCCCGGCAAGGCCATCGGCGTAGCCGTGTCCGACAGCCCGACAGGCCCGTTCGTCGACGCGCGCGGCAGCGCCCTGATCACCAACGACATGACGAAGCAGACGGCCATTCCCTGGGACGATATCGACCCGGCCGTCTTCATCGATACGGATGGCCAGGCCTATATTTACTGGGGCAACACGGTCTTGAAGTACGCGAAGCTGAAAGCCAACATGACGGAGCTGGACGGCCCGATCCTCACCTTCGGCATGGATGCGTTCACGGAAGCGGCGTACATGCACAAGCATGCGGGCACGTATTACCTGTCGTACTCGCGCAACTTCCCGGAAGAAACGGCGTATTCGACGGGGCCGTCGCCGACGGGACCATGGCATTTCCGCGGCACCATCATGGACAAGAACGCCGTGGTGAAAACCATTCACCAGGCCATCATCGAGTTCAACGGCAAGTCCTACATCTTCTATCACAACGATAAGTTGCCCGGCGGCGGCGAATACCGCCGCTCTGTCGCCGTGGAAGAACTGAAATACAAGCCGGACGGCACCATCGAGTTCATCCACCAGACGCAGCAGGGTCCGGCGGCGAACCCCGGCGCGGCCTGCAAGGCCGGTTAAGCAGGCGTTGTTTTCACGTACAAAAAGGAGAAATACCGATATCTATAATATCGGTATCAGCTAGAAACTGATATCGATCATGATATGATTTATTCATGGATACCCTCAACCCCAACTGGTTCTTGCGAGCCCGCCTGAAGACGCGGCAATTGCTGCTGCTGATCGCCCTTGACGAGCAGCGCAACATCCATCGCGCGGCGGAAGAATTGCACATGACGCAGCCGGCCGCGTCCAAGCAAATCAAGGATCTGGAAGAGATGCTCGACGTGCGCCTGTTTGACAGGTTGCCGCGCGGCATGGAGCCGACCATCTACGGCGAGACGATGATACGCCACGCGCGCATGGCCCTGACCAGCCTGTCGCTGGCGCATGACGATATCGTCGCCCTGAAGTCGGGCTTGACGGGCCAGGTGGAAGTGGGGGTCATCATGACGCCGGCCATGGCCTTGTTGCCGCGCGCCATTGCGCGCATCAAGCAGCAGGCGCCGCTGATGCGCATCGGCGTGCACCTCGAGCACAGCAATACCCTGATGGACATGCTGCAGCACGGTACCCTCGACTTCATGATCGGGCGCATCCTGGAAAAGGAAAGCAGCGCCGGGCTGATCTACGAGGAATTGACGGAAGAGCCGGCCAGCGCCGTGGCGCGCAATGGCCATCCGCTGCTGTCGCGCAAGAATCTGCAATTGAAGGACCTGGCGGGCCAGCCGTGGATCTTGCCGCCGCAAGGCAGCATCCTGCGCCACCGCTTCGACATGATGTTCCGCCGCGCCAGCCTGGAGCCTCCCGTCGACGTCGTCGACACGACCGCCTTGCTCCTGATCACGTCCTTGCTGCAGCAGACGGATTCCCTGCACGTGATGCCGACGGAAGTGGCGCACTACTACGCATCCCTGAACGTGCTGAGCATCCTGCCGATCGAACTGCCGTGCAAGATGGATGCCTTCGGCATCATCCGCCAGCAGGATCATTTGCTGTCGCCCGGGGCGGATATGCTGTTAAAAGCCGTACGCGCCACGGCCGCTGACATGTACTGAATCGTCGCTGTGGGAGCTGTGTCGGATTACGCGTTCCGCTAATCCGACCGACGGTCAACAACCACATGTATTGAATCGATGCCGTGGTGCTTGTGTCTGTGCGCACCACTGCTGCGGACATGTGTTGAATCGTCGCTGTAGGAGCTGTGTCGGATTACGCGTTCCGCTAATCCGCCCTACGGTCAACAACCACATGCATTGAATCGATGCTGTGGTGCTTGTGCCTGTACGCACCACGGCCGCTGACATGTACTGAACCGTCGCTGTGGGAGCTGCGTCGGATTACGCGTTCCGCTAATCCGACCGACGGTCAACAACCACATGTATTGAATCGATGCTGTGGTGCTTGTGCCTGTACGCACCACTGCCGCGGAGATGTGTTGAACCGTCGCTGTGGGAGCTGTGTCGGATTACGCGTTCCGCTAATCCGACCGACGGATGGCACGGTAACAGGTAGGTCGGATTAGCCCGCAGGGCGTAATCCGACAATGCCCGCGCAGCATGCTCAGTCGGGCACTTCAAAGAAGAACAGCTGCACCAGGCGTCCATTCTCCGGCGTGTCGCCAAACACATTGCTGATCGAGTGAAAGTAGTGTCCCTTGTAGACGATCAGGCGGTTGTGGCGCATGGGTACTTCCAGCAAGGCTTGCCAACTGTCGCGCTGTTCCTGCAGGTCGTTGAATTTCTGCACTGTGCTGTTTGGCAGCCAGCGTTTCTGAAAATCCTTGAAGCTGGCGTAGCCACCCGCTTTCACGTCCGCCTCCGGTAGTCTCCGGTACCAGCCGCTGGGCTGGTGGCGCCAGAAGGTGGTGCCGCCTTGGCACTGCTCGGGCGGGTTCAAATACAGCACGCCCGCATAGAAATTGAAATTGTTGCCCGTCTCGTTGTCCACGTGGATATCCGTGCGCGCCATGGCGTCCGCATAGCTGAGGCGGTAGGAGCCATTGTCGGGCGAGATGAAACGGATGGGGCGGCCCAGCGCCGTGGCGATGCGTTCCATGATGGCTTGACTGGGCTGGCCATCCGTCTGGCTGCCCGGATAGTTCTGTCCCGCATAGCGCTGCTGCGCGAACGGCAGCGTCAACGCCTGCGCGCGCCAGGCGGCCGGGTCGGGCAGGAAATCGTCGAGGATGTGCAGGTCTGTTTCGCGCAGGAAGTCTTGCAGCCCGGCGGCCACCTCCGGCACGCTGGACTGTTCGCTGCCCGCCGGCGCAGGGTGGGCAAAGCCGATGCGGCAGCTGTCCGCCAGCGCCGGGTGCAGCGCCAGGGCTTGCGCGTAGCGGGCCAGCGCCAGTTCCTGCTGCCCCGTGCGGTAGTACAGCTCGGCTAGGCCCTGCAGGGTTTGCCAGCGTTGCGGGCGCAGCGCGTGGGCGCGTTCCAGTTCGGCAATGGTTTCCTGCAGGTGCTGTTTCCCCAGCAGCAATTCCGCATGGCTGATGGCGAAATCATGCTCGTGCGGGGCCAGCCGCGCCGCCGTGGCATAGCTGTCCAGCGCCGCTGCGCTGTCCGTGCCGCGCAGCACATTGCCCAGGTTGTAGTGGAACAGGGCATTGTCCGGCTGCTGCCTGAGCGACAGTTTTAACAGGCCCAGGCCGATGGTGCCCTGGCCCAGCTCCAGCATCGCCAGGCCCTGGAAATGCTGCGCTTCGGCCAGGGCCGGGTCCTGCTTGTAGGCCGCCTGGTAGGCGTTGATCGCCTCGATCAGCTTGCCTTGCTGCTGCAGTTGCCGGCCCTTGGCCAGCTGTTGTTCCGCCAGTGTCTGTTCGCCCATGTCTCACTCTCGATGTCGTTGGCGAATAGTGTAACTGCAAGTGGCGAGGTCGTGAACCCAAAACGAAGGCCGGGGTCGGCCCCTCAGGGTTCGACCCCGCTACCTGACCTTGGGTTTACATCGCTTGTTGAACGGGAATTTCTTCCCCATTCAGCTTGATCGCCACCTTGACGATCTGCGCCTTGACCTGGTTGCTGGCCATGTCCGCTTCCTGGGCGTAGGCATACACGACGATGGCAAAGTCCTTGTAGCCGCTGCGCGCCGCTTCGATCTTGCGGGCCGCGTCCTGGTCCACTTTCAGCAGCGAGTAGCCATCGCCATTCGTGAACGCCAGCTTGTAGTCGCCGTTGTCGTACATGTAGTAATACGTGCCCGCTTCGGCGAACTTGGCGGGGAAGGCGGCCTTGTCCATCGCGTACGGCGACAGCGCGCCCTGGCCATTGATCTGGTAGCGCAGGTAGCGCTTGGTTTTCGCCTCATTGACCTTGGCGTCGATCTGCGGTTTCAGGGCGTCGAGCACTTCCTGTTTGCGGAAGGCATCGTTGCTGCCCGCATATTCGCGCGAGATGCGCTGCGCCACGGCCGCGTAGTCGGGCGGCACGCCGGACAGGGCGAGGTAGCTGTACATCAACTGGTTGCCGCTGGTGATGTCGACATAGCTCGATGTTGGCGTGGCGGCGTCCGCTTGCGGCAGGCTGGCGGCGGCCGCCTTCATTTGCGCCTTGGCGGCCATGTCGGCCACGCTGGTGGCGGGCGCCGAAGCCGCCGGCGTGGCATGCTCGGCGGGCTTGCCGCAGGCAGACAGCAGGATGGCGATGGCGAGCAGGGCGGGCAGGGTACGGTTCATGATATTTCCTTTAAGATAAGTTAAAAGGTAGTGACGGTGTTAATTTTTAGGGTTGTGAAAGTCACGGCAGCGCTGAAAACCGTAGCGAGCAAGCCCAATGCCGGGTTGAGTAGCGGAACCGTACTTTATGTACAGTGAGCAACGCCGACCCGGAAGTGGGCTGCGCAGTAGGTTTTCAGTGCTTGCCTCCCAAGCGTTTGTATTCGCCCACGCCGTAAGCGGCCAGGACGATGGATGCGGCCAGCACCAGGTAAAAACCGATGCCGAACGAGAGTCCCTGCCAGACCTGGCCCAGCATTTCGCTGGCCATCTGCTCGGCCATGCGGGCCGCGCGGGTGCCCATGATGCCGCCCATGGCGCTGCCCGCATCGCTGACAGCGCCCTTGATCTTGATGAACAGCAAGCTGCTGTGGATGACGATGAACAGCAAAGGAGCGCACTTGCCCAGCGCCGCTTTCGGGTGGCTGCTGGCCATGGTGGCAAAGCATCCGGCAATGGCCAGCAGGAAGAAAAATTGTGCGGAGGTAAAACCGCCGCCGCCATCGCGGGCAAAGCTCTCCAGGCTGTCGGCGGACAGGCCCAGCAGCTGCCAGTAGGTGCGCGAGACGCTGGCGAACAGGCGGATGCCGATGGTGTTGAAGATAAAGGCGCCGGCGATCAGGACGCCCAGGCTGGCCAGCACCTTGATGCCCAGGGCGGACACGGCCCGGCCCCACAACTGCTGGCTTTTTTCGCGCGCCAATTTCGCCGCGCCGGCCATTTCTTCCTGCGCCAGCTGCTGTGTCGCCACGGCGCTGACGGTGTCGAGGCTGCCTGTATCGTCAAAGCGCACGTCGACGACGGCGTTGATGGCGGGCGCCACGTCCGAGCGCCAGTGCGTGGCGACGTCGAACGCATGTTGAATGCCTGCCACGCTGACGGAACCTTGTCCGCTGGGCTGGTAGGCGAGGATACGGCCACGTTGCGTGGCGCTGCTTGCTGCTGGGCTGGATGCGTGCATGGAATTTCCCTGAGAGCTGTCATGCTTTATTGCATGTACCCACGGATAACGGGGGCAGCTCAGGGAAATACAAAATTTTTTCAGTTTATTTTTTGGGCGGCTGCATCAGGTCCTTGGCAGCGCCCTGGTAATCCTTCATCAAGCCCATGAAGGCGTCCTGCAAGTGGCGTGCCGCGTCCTGCGGCGGCGCGCCCGTGCGCCGCGCCAGGTCGAATTTATACGCATGGGCGGGGCTGTAGCCGGCCTGCGATGCGGCGTCGAGCAGCACGCCCGCGCGTTTCAACGAGGCCGGGTCGCCCTTGACCATCAGCAATTCCGCCAGATAGGTCTGGGCGATGGGAAAGTCCTTGGCGGCGGCTTTTTCCAGCCACTGCATGCCCGCCTTCGGCTGCTTGATGCCGGCGTCGCCGCCACCGATGCCGTAGCCAAGCGCCGTCAGCGCGACCAGGTCGCCCGTGCGTGCGCGCTTTTCCAGCTGCTGGCGGGGAAACGGCCGTGCCGCGATCTGCATGCGGATTTCATAGTTGATGTCTTGCAGCACATTGCCTGGCCACACTTTCGCACCGGGGGCCGTGCTGGCCACCGCCGGGGGCACCGGGGCTGGCGCGGGCCCCGGAGCGCGCATGCCGCTGTTGCCTGCGGCCAGCACACCAGGTGCTGGCTGGCTGACGCCCTTGCCGCTGCCCATGTTCAGCACCAGGCGCGCGACGTTTCGCCGAACGAGACGCGCGGTTTTTGCACGTCATGCGTCATGGCGGCAACCCTGGCCGCCACTTGCGAAAATACATCGCCCATGGGCAAGCCCGGTGCATCGAGCGCGTCGAGCAGGGCGCTGGTGTACGGGCTGTTGCGCGAATCGGGCGACCAGAAATCGCGCGCCAGGGCGCCGGGGCCGGCCGAATAGGCGATCACCACGCCGCGCGGCGCTTGCGTGTCGGCAAAGCCGTGGCTGGCCGCATTGCTGCCGCCGGGCACAGGCACGGTGGCACCGCCGCGCGTATATTCCTGGCGGCAGGCGTCGAGGATCAGCACGGCGCCGCGCGCGCCCGTGCGCTGCAGGTCGCCCGCCAGGCTGGAAACGGACACGCCCTGCGCAGCAATGGCCGACGCGCTCAGCGCGTTCATGTTCGCGCCCAGCGGCAGCACATAGTTCGCTTCGCCTGCCTGCGCGCCGTGGCCCGCGTAAAACACCAGGGCGATGTCGGCGCCGCGCGCCTGCGTGGAAAATTGCGCCGAGGCCTGTTGTAATTGCGCCGCCGTGATGTCCGTGCGCAGCAGCACTTCAAAGCCCAGGCGGCGCAAGCGTTCGGCCATGGCGCGCGCATCGTTGACGGGGTTCAACAATGGCTGCGGATACGCGGCATTGCCGATCACCAGCGCGATGCGCTTGCCGGGGGCCGCTGGCGCGCTGGCCTGCACGGCGGCCTGCGCCATGTTGGCGCAAAGTAAACAGAACAGGCTCAGGAACAAGGGAATCAGGCGTTGCATCGGCGGCTCGGAAATTGTCGTGGAAGTAACAAAAGTTAGCGATTTCCAGTGTGGTATGAGAAAATTGCCCGAATGCATTTTACCTGACTGACAAGTTTGTCTTGTTGTCCAGCGTATTTCTTCTTTACCGGCGAGCCTTGCTTCCGGCCAGTGGCGCGCGCCGCCCCAACACATGATCGGACCGGCTGTGCAATCGGAACAATTTGAACCTATTCATGCTTTCTGGACCCGCCGCCAGCAGCTGACGCAAGGCGAACTGGGCGAGTTTTACCAGCGCGTCATCGCCGCGCTGACGCCATGCCGCCCGCGCGAGGCCGCGTCGCTGGGCGAGTCCCTGGCCGACCTGCGGCACCAGTTCTTCATTGAAAAAGTCCTGCACGGCGACAGCGATGCGGCGCCCCATCACGTGGGCGCCCTGTTCCTGTACTTCAAGCGCTTCATCATCGACCAGCTGCGCAAGCAGCGCGATGACGACGATGCCGATGCGCAAGAAGGCTGCGACCTGCAGGCGCCCGACTCTTACGCCGAGCCGCTGCGCGACTACCAGCTGACGCCACTGCAAGTGCGCGACGCGGCCGACCTGTTCATCACGACCTTGCCGCATGACTTGATCTTGCTGCTGCGCCATTGCGGCTGCGGCGGCATGCCCGTCAAGGAACTGGCCGAACAGATCGCGTCGGCGCATTACCACGGCGGCAAGCTGGGCCTGGTGCACAAGCAGAAGGGCGAGGCCAATAGCGCGGGGCGCCAGGTGGTCGAGCCGGCCCACCGCGCCACCCTGCTGGGCAGCTGGGTATTGAACCTGCTCAAATTGCGCGTGGGCGATGCCCTGGCGGCACGCGACCTGCAGGCGGCGCAAATAGTTTTGGATATTTTGTGCCTGGCCGCGTTATCCCTGCACATGGACCCCGCGTCCACTCCCTCGAACCCCGATGAAAGGCCTTCGGCATGAATGCATTGACGCCCACGCTGGCCATCGTTGCCGCGCGCCTGCCGTCTCCTCCATCGTCAGTCGACATGCTGGACGGCGAGGTGGCCGGCGCCACCCCCGACTGGCGCGGCGTCGCCGTGCCGGAACACGTGCAGCAACGCTTTGCGCGCCGCAGCGACGCCGCGCCGCTGGCTGCGCGGCCCATCGCCGGCGGACAAATCCACCTGCTGGCGCGCTGTCCCGGCTTTGGCGCCGTGCTGCTCGATGCCTGGGACAGCACGCGGCAGCGCTGGCGCGGCTGGCTCGTCACGCCGGACACAGCGTATGC
>NZ_NRDQ01000001.1 GCF_002878455.1 Janthinobacterium sp. AD80 | reverse complement strand
TCCACGAGCATGAGGTCTTGCGATCCCCCACTTTCATCCTTAGATCGTATGCGGTATTAGCGTAACTTTCGCTACGTTATCCCCCACTCCAGGGTACGTTCCGATATATTACTCACCCGTTCGCCACTCGCCACCAGAGCAAGCTCCGTGCTGCCGTTCGACTTGCATGTGTAAGGCATGCCGCCAGCGTTCAATCTGAGCCAGGATCAAACTCTTCAGTTTAATCTCTGTTACTTTGCCATTTTATTGGCACCGTCATTGCTGACGGGTCGCTCACTCAAAAAACTGACAGGCCACTACTTGCGTAGCGCCTATTTCATTATTTCTTGTGAACATTTGATATTTTAAGTTTTACAGCGATCCAAAGATCACTGCTGCACTTACATCAAATGCCCACACTTATCGACTGTTAATTGTTAAAGAACTGTATTCGGTTACTGCTTTCGCGCTATCGACAAAGCGTTGTGTTTGTCAGCTGCGAAGAAGGAAGAGTATGAAGCGTTTGCAGCATTTCGTCAACCTTCTTTTTTTCACCCTGCTTTACTCGGCATTTGCATGCGTCGTTCAGCGAGGGGGCGAATTATAGCCAAGCCCTGCACGCCCCGCAAGGGCTATTTTTGCCCCGTACTTGCCCCGTACTCAACTCCATGATCCTGGCACCGCAATTGCTTATATGCCTACATGCACCGACCACTGATGAGAGCAACCCTGGGCCAGGCAGCAACATTGGGGACAGCCCGGTTCGCTTTGCTTTGCTCCCATCTGTGACAGGTGCTACATTATGGAACACTCTCGATTCAAAAGAGCGCCGCAGTACAGGGCCCAACGGAGGCAACGAGATCATGTATCAACCGTCAGCTACTTACCGTAGCGCACCGTTTTCGTCCATCGCGGACGCGAACATCACACCGGCAGGACAGGACAACGTTCCCGTCATCATTGAAACGTCCCATCAGCGCTCAGTCGCCTTTGGCCTGTCTCCAACGGCCACGCCCGACTTTACGCCGGCGGGAAAATCCGACCTGTCCTTGCTGATCGAGCAAAACCGCTTGCTGCACACGCACGCGCTGCCCGCCATGGAAACCCTGTACCAGCAAATCGTCAACACCCACAATATGGTGATCTTGACGGATGCCAACGGCGTCATCGTCCACTCGCTGGGCGACGATGATTTTCTGGAGAAAGCCAACCGTGTTGCCCTGCAGCCGGGGGTGGCATGGTCCGAGCAAAGCCGCGGCACAAACGCCATCGGCACGGCCATCACGGAAAAAGTACCCACCCTGGTCCATGCGGACCAGCATTACCTGGCCGCCAATCATTTCCTCACGTGCTCCGCGGCACCGATCACCGACCACCGGGGCAACGTCATCGGCGTGCTGGACGTCTCGAGCGACCAGCGCAGTTTCCACAAGCATACGATGGCCCTTGTGCGCATGTCGGCGCTGATGATCGAAAATCAGCTGTTTTCCGCCACCTTCGAAGACGCCATCACCGTGCACTTCCATGCGCGGCCAGAATTTGTCGGCACGTTAATGGAAGGCATCGCCTCGTTTACACCGGGTGGACGGTTTTTATCCGCGAATAAAAATGGACTTGTTCCAGCTGGGCCTGTCATTTGCCGCACTGCAATCACACACTTTCAGCTCCCTGTTCGGCTTGCCCGTCTCCGCCCTGTACGATCACTACCGCACGGCAGTCCCCGGTTTGCTGAACCTGTGCATGCACAGCGGCGTGCGCGTGTATGGCCGTGCGCAGCTGCGTCTGGCTAACAGTGTCTTTCAGCAAGGCATTACCGCCGGTAGCGAGCACAGCGATATCAATGCCTTGCCGGCAGCGATTCCCGCCCCTGCCAGCCATGCGGCAAACGCCGCGCGGCGCCTGTCAGGTTTGCGCTATCTGCGCACCGGCGATCCGCAGCTGGAACTGGTGATCGAGAAGGTCAACAAGGTACTGGGGCGCGATATTCCCATCCTCGTCATGGGCGAAACGGGCACAGGCAAGGAACTGCTGGCGCAAGCCATCCACAACGATTCGCCACGCGCCATGGGGCCATTCATCGCCGTCAACTGTGCCTCGATTCCGGAAACCCTGATCGAATCCGAGCTGTTCGGCTATGAAGACGGCGCCTTTACGGGCGCGCGCAAGAAAGGCGCGATCGGCAAGATCCTGCAGGCGAATGGCGGCACCCTGTTTCTCGATGAGATCGGTGACATGCCGTTCGGATTGCAGGCACGGCTGTTGCGCGTGCTGCAGGAGCGCATGGTCACGCCGCTGGGCAGCAGCAAATCGATCACCGTCAATGTGGAACTGATTTGCGCCACGAATCACAACTTGCGCGAACGCATGGCCAAGGGCCTGTTCCGTGAAGACTTGTATTACCGCCTGAATGGCCTGGTGGTAAAACTGCCGCCGCTGCGCGAGCGCTCGGACTTGGACACGGTTGTGAAAAAAATCCTCGCGACGGAAGCGCCCGATACGCGCTACACGGTGGCGCCGGACATCCTGCGCATGTTCCACCAGCACAAGTGGCCAGGCAACTTCCGCCAGCTGACCAATCTGTTGCGCACGGCCATCGTCATGGCAGGCGACGAACACGAAATCTGTTTGCGCCACATGCCCGACGATTTCGTCGACGATATTGAGATGACGCAAGCACATGCCGTCAGCGCCAGCACGGACCGCATGATCGCCGCAGGCGCCAACCTGGAAGAAATGGAGCACAGCGTGATCCTTAAATCGCTCGATGCTCACGGCGGCAACGTCTCGGCCACGGCGCGGGCCCTGGGTGTGTCGCGCAACACCATCTATCGCAAGCTGCCGCATCTGAAATAGCCTAAAGCAGACGGGAAAAGCCGGGCGACATCTGGCGCCGGCCCTGCTTGTCGATGGTCATCAAGTCGACCCCATCCATCCGCGAGGCCATCGCATGCGCACGCGCCGTACCCGTCACCATGAAGGTCGTCGACAAGCCATCGGCCAGCAAGCCCGTGGGCGCCAGCACCGTCACGCTGGCCAGTTCACGCGGCGAATCGCCCTTCGAGGGATCAAAGATGTGGTGATGCGCGAAGTCAGGTGTAAACGTGCATTCGTAATCGCCCGACGTGGCCACGCTGCGCCCTTCCACTTTCACGGTGGCCGCCAGGATTTCCGCATCGCGTGGGTCCTGGATACCCAAGGTCCAGGGCCGCTGTGCGGCACGCTGTCCGCGGGCAATAAATTCACCCGTGTCGAGCAGCGCATGCCGCACCCCGCGCGCCTGTGTGGCCGCCAGCGCCATGTCCGCCGCGTAACCTTGCGCCAAGCCATTCAAGGTCAGCGCCATGCCGGGCCGGAGAAACCGCACTTCCCGGCTATCCCACGCCAGTTGCCGCCAACCTACCCGCGCCTGCGCCGCGCGCAGCAATGTGTCCGCCGGCAAGCTCGCCTCGTCTGCTGCGGCGCGAAACAGCTGCCACAGCGGCTGCACCGTGATATCAAATGCCCCATCGCTCCATTGCGACAAGGCTTGCGCCTGCGCCAGCACGGTCAACAGATGCGCATCGGGCCGGGCCAGGCGCCCGTCGCGGTTCAGCTGAAACACTTGGCTGGCGGGACTGTAAATGCTCATCAGGCGGTCGATATTGCGCGCCGCATGCAAGGCGTCTTCAATCGCCAGCTCGGCCTGCCGCTGCTCATGGTGCTGCACTGTCACGGCGATGGTGGTGCCAAACGCCAGCGCGGCCCCCCGGTACAAGCGCATGCCGGAGGCGGCAGGCGTACCACGCGCCATGCTCCCTGGCAATGACAAGCACCCCATACCAGCCACGCTGCCGATCGCTGCGGAAATAAACGTTCTACGCTGCATTGCTGCTCTCCTCTACCGTCGCGCGGACAATCGGGATAGTGCGGGCGCGCTTGATGTCGAGCATCAAGGGCGCGCATTTTTCATCGCTGGCGTAAATCACCACGCAATCCATGCATTGAAAACATTCACCGTAATCAACCTTGCCATCCGGCGCAATGGCGTGATATTCGCAACGGTGACGACAAGTCTGGCATGGCGTGCCGCATTCCTTGCGCCGGGGAATCCAGCTGAACAAGCGCACCCGCCCCAGCAAGGCCAGCGCCCCGCCAAACGGACACAGGTAGCGGCAAAAGAATTTATAGGAAACACTGCTGAGCAGCAGCAAGCCCACGGCATACGCGACGAATGGCCAGGCGCGCACGAAGTTCAGGGTAATGGCCGTCTTGAACGGTTCCAGTTCCACCAGCTTGTCCGTGAGCTGGCTGGAAAACATGCTGCTGGCAAGAATGGCCGCCAGCAAAACATACTTGATCCATTTCAGGCGTGCATCGAGGCGCGGCCGGATCTTCCACTGCGGCAAGCGCAGCCACTGGCCCAGCTTGCCCGTGAACTCCTGCAGGGCACCGAACGGGCATAGCCAGCCGCAAAACGTGCCACGCCCCCACATCAGCAAGCTGAACAGCACGAAGGCCCACAGGATCACCGTCATCGGGTCGAACAGGAAGAAGCCCAGGCCGCGCCCCGCCATCGCCGCCTGGATGGCGCCTGTAAGATTAACGATCGACAATTGCCCTTGCGCGTAGTAACCGATGAAGCCGATGGTAAACAACAGGAATACACGGCGGAACCAGAGGAATTGGCGGCTATCCCGCACCAGACGCTTCTGCCAGGCCAGCGCGCCGGCCAGCAGCGCCAGCCCGGCCAGCAAGCTCAACAGCTCTACTTTGCGGCCCGTCCACGTGCCGCGCCAGCTGGCGTCGCTGCCTTGCGGCGTCGTATGGAATCTGGCTGGCAGGCGGTAGCTGAGATCGACATTGCGCGTGATTCGCTCCGGATACACGATGCCCTTGCTGCGCGTGATAGGCAAGGAAAACGCCAGCGGACTGGCCGCATCCAGGCCCGCCTGGCTGATGATGCGCAATACGACGTTATTCTCCGTCGGCAACGACGCCGTGTCGGCCAAGTTCAATTCCAGGTCCAGGTCGCGCATGTCGATAGGCAAGCCATCTTGCTTCAGCAGCAGCCGGTCGGGTACCGTGCCGCGAACGAAGTCGTCCCCCAGCACGCTGTAGCGCCCGCGCGACAGGACAAGCATGGCGTGGTCGCCCTCGTCAAGCCGGTTGCGCAGCTTGTTCCAGCTGCGTTCCGTCAGCAGGTTGCGGCCCACGGACGGCACGGAAACATAGGCCAGGTAAAAGTCGATGAAGATGCCCTCCGGATCGCGCGCACCTTCCGCATCGAGGCCAGCGCCGGGACCGCCCGCAAACAGGGCTTCCACCGCCTTGTTACTCAGGCGCACATGCTGGATCAAGCCCTGCTCGAGCATCTGCGTCACGCTGAGTTTTTCGACTACCGCCATGCGAATGCGGGCGAGCTGGTCAGGATCGCGGCCTTGCGCAAAGCCCAGTTTTTTGCGCGACACTTTCAAGGCCGACGCCAGCACGCTCTGATTGATGATGCGCACGGATGCCGTGGCCTTCGACACGCCATCGATATCGGCATGGGTCGTGTCCGCCGCCCGCTTGGTGCGCGCACCGATGGCGATGTTCTGTTTCAGCGACAAATTCTTGTATTGCTGGACGAACTGGAATAACGGCGCTTCGCCGAGGCCGTCGAGAAAGACGGGCTCGTGATGAGACAACACGGCCACCTCAAGAAAACTGCCTTGTGGATTGATCGCGATCAACAAATTAACGGGAACGCCGGAAAAGCCGGGAATGGGCGCCAGGTCCACCGACTCGAATACATAGCCGACCAAGTCGGTGGCCGTGGCGTTTTGCTTGAACAATGGCCACACAGGCACATCCACTTCCTTGTCGCCCACGACCAGGGGCGCAGGAAAGCGCCGGACAAGCTCCGCTTTGGTGAGTACGCCGGCCCACGCCTGTCCCAGGATAAACAGGAATAGCCAGCAAGCGATGAATAACCGCATTGTCCTCATGCACCGTGCTCCGTGCGGCGCCGCAGTTTCCGGCGCCGCGTGCTGATAACTGATTAGAAGAAAATAATACCGCCCAGGGACACGCCATTCATCCTCGCTTCACCGCCCGCAAAACCTTTCGAACGCGTCTGGCCCAGTTCGCCCACCAGGGTGATCGCGCTGTTGAGCGAGTAGTACGCGCCCAGGGTCAGGTTGGCGTTCGATTTCAATCCCCCCGTGCCGGCCGTGTTGTCGTCGTTCTTGCTGATACCGTAGGACAAGCCCAGCTTCAGCTTGTCTGTAGTCTTGTACGTGCCTTGCAGCAGCCAGTTCTTCGACTTGGTATCGCCCTGGTCCGCATCGGACAAGATGCCCAGCCCCTTGCCGCCCTGGAAATTCACCAGCACGCCAGCCGGGCCCATCTGATACGAGCCGCCCACTTCCACGCCGCGCATGGTCAGGTCATCCACACCGGCCGTTTTTGAAGTGAACTTTTGCGACTTCACGCCCAGCCAGGCTTTCAAGCCTTCGTGCGCATACGTCAGTTGCGCCTGCATTTGCGGACTCGACTTCGAGGAATACGTCGAGCCTGCCACGATGGGGGTATCGGAGACGGGGCTGACCAGCGCCACGTCGGCGCCAAAGCCGCCCGACTTCGGCGAGCTGTACATGATCTGCCCATAGTTGCCCAGATAGGTGTAGCCGGCGCCGATATGGCCCAAGGTGACACGGCCGCGCTGCGTGGCCTGCACGGGCGCGCCCGAACCCAGCAAGGTCATGTCGGACAGGATCGCATTCGCGCCAAACATGCCGTAGTCGCGCCCCAGCTTGAAAGTGCCCATGTGTTCGTTGCCAAATGTGAAGAAAGCCTGGCGCACATCGACCACGCTGTTCTGGCTGATGGCGCTGTCCGTGGCCGTCGAGTTGTAGATGCCGATCAGGGCCTTCACGTCGTACTCGCCCAAACGCGATGAAGCCGAGGTGATCAGGCCGTTCGGCAGCAATCCATTGCCGATGGTGGTGCGGTCTTTTTCTCCGCCGCAACCGAGCGCCTGGCCGCCCAGCGCCAGCCCGCCCACGGCATCGCCCGAACACGACACTTGCGTGTAGTAGGCGTTGACGATGCCGCCCACCGACACGGTCCAGTCGCCAGCCTTGATATCGACGGCGTTCGCCTGTCCCATCGCTGCGATTGTCATGGCCCCCAGGCTCCCCAGCTTGATGAATGCATTCATGTTTTCTCCCCTTTTCTTCTGTGTTTTTAGTGTGCACACCAGTGATTGATGTAGCTCAATCCTTGGCAATAAGCGTGCCCAGCAAAGCACCGGGGGAGAGCAGAAAAATTGGCGCTTGACGTGTATAGCAGCGGATCAATGCTGACGAACAATGTTCATTTTTTGACCGCCAGCATACTGATCGAACGCTTGCGTAAACAAAAAACTGACGGCCTGGGCCGTCAGCAAAAAACAAAACGCCCGGCGGGACAGGGAGACACCCATCCGCAGAAAGCCGGGCGTTTCACCCCATTACTTCGATGCCAGCTTGAAGACCCAGACGGAACCGCCCTGTTCCAGGAAATTGACCTTCTTCGCCACTTCGCCGCCCCACAGCGGCACCGCACCGCCCCAGCCGGAAACGACGGCGACATATTGCGTGTCGCCATCTTGCCAGGTGACGGGTGGCGCAACGACGCCCGAGCCGGTCTGGAATTTCCACAGTTCCTTGCCCGACTTCGCGTCGACGGCCTTCAGGAAGCCTTCCGGCGTGCCGTAGAACACCAGGTTGCCCGCCGTACTCATCACGCCGCCCCACAGCGGCGCGTTGTTCTTGATTTCCCAGACGATCTTGCCGGTCTTCGGATCGATGGCGCGCATGGCGCCGATGTAATCGTCAAACAAGGGCTTGATGGTAAAACCGGCACCGAGGAAGGCGCCGCCCTTCTTGTAGCTGATGGGCTCGTTCCAGATGTCCATGCCCCATTCATTCGCCGGCACATAGAACAGTCTGGTTTGCGGCGAGTAGGCCATCGGCATCTGGTTTTTGGCGCCAAGGAAAGCGGGCGCGGCAAACACGGTCGTGCCCTTCTTGCCTTCTTCGCCCTTGGTCGGGTCGCCTGGGCGGCCGGCGGCGATGTAGTTCGGCCGGCCCGTCTTCAGGTCGATGCTGCTGGCCCAGGTGATTTTCTTCACGAAAGGAAAGGCATTCTGCAGCTTGCCGCTGGTCGCGTCGATCACATAGAAAAAGCCATTGCGATCGGCCTTGCCGCCGTAGCGCTTGCCATCCATGTCGAAGGTAACGAACTCATTGGCGCCATCGAAATCCCAGGCATCATTCGGCGTATTTTGATACGCCCACTTGATCTGGCCCGTTTTCACGTCCAGCGCCACGGTGGACGAGGAATACAGGTTGTCGCCGGGACGCAAGTGGCTGTTCCATGGCGCCGGGTTGCCCGTGCCGAAATAGGCCAGCTTGGTTTGCGGATCGTAAGTGCCGCCCATCCAGGTAGAAGCGCCGCCCGTTTTCCACAGGTCGCCAGGCCAGGTTTTATTCGCGGTGCCGGACACGCCGTTATCGCTTGCCTTACCATCCTTGTCGTAGCGGTGGCCCATGTGCCCCTCGACCGTAGGGCGCGTCCACACCAAGTCGCCCGTCATGGGGTTGCGCGCCTCGACCCGGCCGACGATGCCGAATTCGCCGCCCGACACGCCCGTCAGCAGCAAGCCTTCGGCGATCAGCGGTGCGGCCGTCATCGAGTAGCCGGCCGCATAGTCGTCGACTTTTTCCTTCCAGACGATCTTGCCCGTGTTCTGATCCAGCGCCACCAGATACGCATCGAGCGTGCCGAAAATCACCAGGTTGCCATACAGCGCGGCGCCACGGTTGACCACGTCGCAGCATGGCATGATGCCGTCTGGCAAGCGATGCTCGTATTTCCACAGCTTGGCGCCCGTTTTCAAGTCGATGGCGAAAATGCGCGAATACGAAGCCGTGACAAACATCTTGCCATTGTGAATCAAAGGCTGCGATTCCTGGCCCCGCTGCTTTTCACCGCCAAACGAAAATGACCAGGCAGGTACCAGCTTGGCCACGGTCTTGTCGTTGATCTGCGTCAACGGCGAATAGCGCTGGCCCTGCGTGCCCATGCCAAACGACAAGATACTCGACGGATTCTTCGCCGTATTGTCGAGCATGGCGCTGGTGACATTGCCTACGTCGGCCGCCTGGACCAAGGAAACCAAACTCAAACCGACGAGTATCCCCATGATTTTTTTCTGCACAATCATCTCCCTCTGTTTTATTAGTATGTGTGTATCAAGTCTTGCGGTGCTCATGCGGCTGGGCATGCAGCACGGCGCACTCTTCATCGGTGAACAGGCGCGAGCGCGTCAGGAAGCGCTTGCCCGTGCCGTTGTCGAGTGAAAACATGCCGCCATTGCCGTCGACCACATCGATAATCAGCTGGGTATGCTCCCAGTACGCGAATTGCTCGAGCCCCATGTAGAACGGCGTGCCGTTCAAATTGCCCAGATAGATGTCGGAATCGCTGACATCGAACTCGCCCAGCGCGTAGCACATGGGCGCACTGCCGTCGCAGCAGCCGCCCGACTGGAAAAACATCAGCGGGCCGTGACGCTCACGCAACTTGTCCATCATGTCCAGTGCCGCATCCGTGGCGACCACCCTGGCAACTGCTGCACCCATGGCATCCCTTTCAGCGCGCCGCCCCTGGAGAGGCGCGGCGCGTGTAACGGTTTAGAAGAAGCCCAGCGCTTTCGGGCTATAGCTCACCAACAAGTTCTTCGTTTGCTGGTAGTGGTCAAGCATCATCTTGTGGTTTTCGCGGCCGATACCCGATTGCTTGTAGCCACCGAACGCGGCGTGGGCCGGATACAGGTGATAGCAATTGGTCCACACGCGGCCTGCCTGGATGGCACGGCCCACGCGGAAAGCACGCGAGCCGTCGCGCGTCCACAGGCCGGCGCCCAGGCCGTACAAGGTGTCGTTGGCGATCGCCAGCGCTTCGGCCTCATCCTTGAAGGTCGTGACGGACACGACCGGTCCGAAAATCTCTTCCTGGAAGATGCGCATCTTGTTGTTGCCCTTGAAGACGGTCGGGCGCACATAGTAGCCACCTTCCAGATCACCGGCCTGCGTGTTGCGCTCGCCTCCGGCCAGCACTTCGGCGCCTTCCTGGCGGCCGATGTCCAGGTAGGAGAGGATTTTTTCCAGCTGCTCCTGCGACGCCTGGGCGCCGATCATGGTGGCGGAGTCAAGCGGATTGCCCTGCTTGATGGCGGCCACGCGCTTCAAGGCCCGTTCGATGAATTTCTCGTAGATCGATTCCTGGATCAGCACGCGAGAAGGGCAGGTGCACACCTCGCCCTGGTTCAGCGCAAACATCGTAAAACCTTCCAGGCACTTGTCGAAATAATCGTCATCCGCATCCATCACGTCTTCAAAGAAGATGTTCGGCGACTTGCCGCCCAGTTCCAGGGTGACGGGAATCAGGTTTTGCGCGGCGTAGCCCATGATGAGGCGGCCCGTGCCCGTTTCGCCCGTGAAGGCGATCTTGGCGATGCGCTTGCTCGACGCCAGCGGCTTGCCCGCTTCCAGGCCGAAACCGTTGATGATGTTCAACACGCCCGGTGGCAACAGGTCGCCGATCAGCTCGATCAACACCATGATGGAGGCCGGGGTTTGTTCGGCCGGTTTCAGCACCACGCAATTGCCCGCGGCCAGGGCTGGCGCGAGTTTCCAGACGGCCATCAAAATCGGGAAGTTCCAAGGGATGATCTGACCGACGACGCCCAGCGGCTCGTGGTAGTGATAAGCATAGGTTTCCGCGTCGATTTGCGCGACGGAACCTTCCTGCGCGCGGATGCAGCCGGCGAAGTAGCGGAAATGGTCGATGGCCAGCGGAATGTCGGCGTTCATCGTTTCGCGGATCGGCTTGCCGTTGTCGATGGTTTCCGCCGTGGCGATCAGGCTCAGGTTCTGTTCGATGCGGTCGGCGATGCGGTTCAGGATATTGGCGCGCTCGGCAGGCGAGGTCTTGCCCCACGCTTCCTTGGCGGCATGGGCGGCGTCCAGCGCCAGCTCGACGTCCTCCGTCGTGGAGCGGGCGATTTCGCAAAATGGCAAGCCCGTGATCGGCGTAATGTTAGGAAAGTATTCACCTTTTACGGGGGCAACGAACTTGCCGCCGATGTAATTGTCGTAGCGTTGCTTGAAGGGATTGGCGACGCCCAGTTTGCTGATGTCTGCGAGATTCATGTCGTCCTCTATATCGTATGGAATTGTTGGTGGATGAAACAAACGTCCTGGTACAAATGGGGTGAGTACATGGTGTCTTCCGCAAATGCCGTGCCAGCTCGCCTCCCCACTACAAACTTAGCGGGTTTTGGCCCTGTTGCAAGGGCGTGGCGTCCATCCGGCCGCGCTATGCATGCCATGCCCCGGCGGGCATGGCTGCTGTCGCCCTGTTTGTGTTTTGAACAAGCTGGACTCGCGCTGTTGCAATAGGTGCCAGCCTGGGGCGGTGGCAGTGGACGGCGCTGCACAATGGAACAGGTGTGCCAGACTGGAACACCTGGGTTGCGCCCGCTAGCGAATCACCACGCCCCATGGCAATTCGCCCACGGCAATATCGGCCACCTTGCGCGCGCTGGCCGTATCGATGACGGAGACACTGTTCGAGCGGCCGTTAGCCACGTACAGCTTGGCGCCGTCCGGCGTGATGGCCATGTTCCACGGACGCTTGCCCACGGCAATGGTGGCCGTCACCTGATTGCTGGCCGTGTCGATCACCATTACCGTGCCATCGATGCCGTTCGAGACGTACACCTGCTTGCCGCTCGGATGGACCGCGATGCCATTCGCATTCTTGCCTGCGGGAATGGTGGCGATGGCCTTGCGCTGCCTCATGTCGATGACATACACGGCATTGACCATTTCGCACGCCACATAGGCGCGGCCGGAATCCGGACTGAAGCCGATGCCGCGCGGACGCAGCCCCACCGCGATGGAAGCGACTTGCCGGCGCTGCGCCACGTCGATGACATCGACTTGCTCGGCCTCTTCCGCGCTGACCAGCAGCCAGCGCCCGTCCGGACTGAAGACAGCGTGTTCCGGGTTACGCCCCTGGACCTTGATATCGGCGAGCAAGATGCCCGTGTGACCATCGAGCAAGGCCACGCTATTGTTTTCCTCGACGGCCACGGCCACATGGCTGCCGTCCAGCGAGGCGCTGACGCCTTCGGGCGACTTGCCCAGCGTCACCTTGCGCGCAGGCGCGCCAGCCACGTTGTCGATCAGCAGCAAGGCGCTGCTGGCCGCATCCGTGACAAACAGCTGCTTCCCGCCGGGGTCGGCGGCAATGCCGCGCGGGCGCTGGCCTGCCGCGATCTGGCGCACCACCTGGTCGGTGGCCGTGTCGATCACGCTCACGCTACCCGACTTTTCATTGGGAACATAGGCAAACGGTGCCGCCTGGACGGCCGTGCCGGCCAGCACAGGCAGCAGCCAGCAAATCTGGCGCAAGCGAAAGAATAAGTTGGGCATAATCACCTTTTCAATGGAAAGACACAGAAAAAGCGCGCACGAGCGGCGCGGGTAAAGCTTGCTGCATGCAAACGCCATGCCACGGACAGGCGTATAATTTCAGCCCACCAATGGAGACATGGCAAGCATATTGCTTGATAAGACTATGCAGACCTGTATCGCGCACGCGGTAAAACAGGCTTTTATTCACATTGGAGAACCCGCATGCAGCATCGTTTCCGCCTGAACACCATCGCCAGCCTGTTTGTTGCCGGCAGCGCCACCCTGGCTCCCCACGCTTACGCCGCCGAGGTCGCAGATCCGGGTGGGCAGCTCATGGATACGGTGGTCATCAGCGGCAGCCGCATCGCCCATCCCAGCCAGGAAGTGCCAGCCTCCATCGACGTGGTCGACAGCGCCCGCATCCAGGATGGCCAGATCCGCGTGAATGCGTCGGAAGCGCTGGCCGCCGTGCCGGGCCTGGTCGTGCAAAACCGCCAGAACTACGCGCAAGACTTGCAGATCTCGTCGCGCGGCTTCGGTGCCCGCTCGGCCTTTGGCGTGCGCGGCGTCAAACTGATCAGCGATGGCATTCCCGCCAGCATGCCCGACGGCCAGGGCCAGGCCGCCACTTTCAACCTCGATACAGCCGAGCGCATCGAAGTGCTGCGCGGACCGTTTTCCGCCATCTACGGCAACCACTCGGGCGGCGTGATCCAGCTGTTTTCCAAGGATGGACAAAATCCCCCGTCCGTTGAACTGAATGTGACGGGCGGCAGCTACGGCACCAATAAAGTCGATCTCTCGGCGCAGGGCCAGGCCGGCGCCATCGGCTACGTGCTCGACGCCTCGCGCTTTCGCACGGACGGCTTCCGCGACCACAGCGCCGCCACGCGGGAACAGGCATTCGGCAAGATCACGGTCAAGCCCACTGCGGACAGCAAGCTGACCATCGTCGCCAACAGCCTGCACCAAGGCAATACGCAAGATCCACTGGGCGCCACCTGGGCCACGTTCGCACGCGACCCGCGCGCGGGCGAAATCGACGCGACAGATACGCAAAATCCGAAACGCACCCTGGCCGAACGCTACAACACACGCAAGAGCATTGACCACCAGCAAATCGGCGCCACCTTTGAACAGTCGTTTGGCGAAGACCGCCTGCACGTGACGGCCTACGGCGGCAACCGCGACGTGATCCAGTACCAGGCCTTCACCAAGGGTTTCCAGTCACCCGCCAGCCACTCCGGCGGCGTGGTCGACTTCCAGCGCGAGTTCTACGGCATCGACACCAACTGGCTGCATGTGAATCAACTGACCGGCGGCAAGCTGAGCACCACCATTGGCATCGATTACGGCCGATCCAGCGACGACCGCACGGGCTATGAAAATTTCATCGGCAATACTTTTGGCGTGAAAGGCAAGCTGCGCCGCGACGAGCAGGATGTCGTCTCCAGCCTCGATCCCTACATCCAGACGGAATGGCAAAGCGGCCCGTGGCTGTTCAGTGCCGGTTTGCGTTACAGCAAGATGAAAGTGTCGGTGAACGACCATTTCCTCAGCAATGGCAATGACAGCGGCAGCCTGGAATTCAGCCATACGACACCAGTGCTGGGCCTGCTGTACAAACTGACGCCGAACGTCAACGTGTACGCCAGCGCCGCGCGCGGTTTTGAGGCGCCCACCCTGAACGAACTGTTTTACTCGGGCACGGGCAGCGGCTTCAATTTCAACTTGAAACCAGCCACCAGCACCAACGTGGAAGCGGGTGTGAAGGCCAGGATCAACAACAATACCCACCTGAATGCGGCCGTATTCCAGATCAAGACCAACGACGAACTGGTGGTCGACAGTTCCAGCGGCGGACGCACCAGCTACCGCAATGCGGGCAAGACCTTGCGCCAGGGTATGGAAGTGTCGCTCGACTCCAGCCTGCCGTATGGCTTCACGACGAAAGTGGCACTGACCAGCCTGCACGCCGTGTATGACGACGCCTTTAACAGTGTGCGCAAAGGCAGCCGCTTGCCGGGCGTGCCCAGCGCCAACCTGTTCGCGGAACTGGCCTGGAAAGATACGCTCGACCGTGTTGGCGCGGCGCTGGAAAGCGTAGCCAGCAACAAGGTCTACGCGGAAGACAGCAACAGCGAAAAACCGGCGCCCGGCTACACCGTGTTCAACGCGCGCATCAATGCCAAGCAAAGCGTGGGCAACTGGCGCTTCAAGGAGTTTGCCCGCTTGAACAATCTTTTCGACAAGACCTACGTGGGCTCCGTCATCGTCGGCGACAGCAACAAGCGCTACTATGAGGCGGCGCCGGGGCGGAATTGGTTGCTGGGTGTCAGCGCCCAATATACCTTCTAAGAACACCTGAGAAAAAGTCCGGGGCCGCGTTGCATTGCCTGGTCGGACTTATTCGTACTGCCTGCGGCAAAGCACCTTGCCCTGAACACTTTCAGGCGTCCTCATGACAAAAAGCCCGCGCATCTTCCGATGCGCGGGCTTCCCCATCCAGCGTGGCCTATCAAGGCCGCGCTTCCTGCACCCCATATTTTTCAAAGATCGCCTTCAATTCGCCGCTGGTCGCCATCTCGTTCATGGCCGCCTGCAGCAGCTTGGCCACGTCCAGCTGCTGGCGGCTGACGGCCAGTCCCACGGCCCAGCCTGCACGCGGCAGGCGGGCGAATGCCACTTCGTTCATGGCGAAGGCCGGATCGCCTTTCAGCACGGACTCGATTTCCGAGCGGTTGGCCAGCACGGCATCGAGCTGCCCCGCCTGCAATTGCTGCAGGGCTTCTGCTGCGGTATCGAAGATGCGCACATCATCGCGGTACTTGCCATTGTCTTCGCCCAGCATCAGCATGGCGGCTATCGATACTTTTTCCACGCCGATGCGCTTGCCCGCGAGCGAAGCGACACCATCGAATTGCGGCACGGCACCGGTGCTGCGCGCCAGGCGCACGGTTTCCACATAATACGGGGCGAAGATTTCGACCTTGTCGTTGTCGGCCATCAGTTTCTTGTCGACCGGCACATGCAGCATCACGTCGGCGGGGCCGTAGCCGAGGTAATGCCCCTTCCACACCATATTGCGCAAATCGTCATTCAGGTTTTCGCCGGCGGGAAAAGGCAGCAAACTCAGCTTTAAGCCCAGCTTTTTCGCCAGCGCCTCGGCGATGTCGATATCGATGCCTGTTCCCTTGTCGGAAAACGGCGCGAACTCGTTATATACGGCCACTTTCAGGCTGCCCGATTGCTGCACTTTCTGCCAGTCGGCACGCGCCGGTGCGGCCGCGCACAGGGCCAGGCAGGCGAGCGGGATCATCGCGCGCATGCCCCGGAGTGTGAATGAATGCATGGAACTCCTTCGTGATCGGTTCGACTCAGTTGGCTTCGCGGCGTGTTTCCAGATAGGTCTTGATGGCCCACATGGCTTCCTGGTTGAACACGCCCTCGAACGGCGGCATATACACGGCGCCATTGCGCACTTTACCGTGGCGTATGGTCGCCAGGTAATAGTTGTCCGTTTCTTTGTAGCACGCTTGTTTCTTCGTCTCATTCTTGATGCTGAAACAATCGCGGTCCAGCTGGCGCAAGTCCGGTGCGATGCCGCCCGAGATGGCTTCGATGCCGTGGCAGCGCGCGCAGTTCTGGTTGTAGGCCGACGTGCCCACCGTCAAGGCCAGCTTGTTGCCCCGATACGGGTTTTGCTCGAGCCACTTGTCGCCCACCTTGGGCAAGCCCGTGGTGTCGACGCCTTGCGGCGTGACATTGCCATGTGCATAGGCATGCGGCAAGGTCAGCAGGGATGTGAGGGCAACGGCGCCGGCGGCCGCCACGCCGAGCAAGGTACGGATGGAATAGGTCATGCTGGTCTCCTTGGTTTTTTGATGAATATCCCAAGAAGAGCAAATGCCATGCCATGCATCTTGGCCCCACGCCAGGCGGCCCATGTATCAATTTGGAACAGCTGCAACAGCTGTTTGTGTCAACCGCGTATCAACCGTGTGTCAGGCGGCGCTCACCGTGCACAGATGCGACAGTCCATGCTGTTCAAAGCCGATACGCACCGGCAGGAACCGAGCGATCACCTCGGCATTTGTCAGCGCATGCTGCGAGACCTTGCTGCAGCTGAAGGCGCCGCCACCGGCCAGCGCCATGGGCAGCAAGAGCTGGTCTGCCAGGTGGACGCTCACGGCCGCATCCGTCTTGAGATAGCCGCGCACCTCGTTCAGCAGGCGCTTGGCCACCGATTCGGCCAGCACGGACTTTTCGCCGAACGCAGTAAACACTTCCGTGACGTGTTCATGCTCCAATGTCAGCATCAGTACATTGCCCGGCCCCTGGTCCGCCGGCAAGCCGACGATGCGCAGCTGCTTGCCGCTCCAGCCCATGCCGCCGGCGATGCGTTCGAGTTCGCGCTGCGCCACGCCGACGGGCACGCCCGCGACCATGCTTTCCGCAAACCCCGCCTGCCGCTCGCCGCGCTGCAGCAATTCGATGGGCCGCAGGTGCGAAGGCTGCACGGTGGCAAGCACCTCACCACCACCGGCCGGCACAAAGCCGTAGCGCAGCAACTCAATCTGCACCTGCGCCCCCATCTGCGCCAGGATGCGGCCATACGCGCGCTGCAGAAAATGCACGGGTGGCGCCATGGCATTGTGCGTGCCGCCACTGATGCGCACGGTCGATGGCGCATCCGCATGCAGCAAGGCCGGTAGCAAGGTCTGCAAGACCAGGGTACAACTGCCGGCGCTGCCGATGGCGAAGCGGTAATCACCGCCGCGTATCGTTCCCGGCGTAAATTCCAGGCGGCTTGCCCCCAGTGCCACCGGCGACATGCGTGCGCCGCAGATACCGGCCGCCGCCTGCACTGCCACCAGGTGCTGGCGCAGCAGGCCGGGCTTGCTGCGCCCCGCGCGGATATTCACCAGCCGGAATGGCTGGCCCGTAATCATGGACAGGCTCAGCGCCGAACGTAAAATCTGTCCGCCACCTTCACCCTGTGCGCCATCTATTTCTATCATCGCTGCTTTCTCTCTCTTATCCTTTGACGCAGACGACCTGCTTCAAGATATGCACGACATCGACCAGTTCGCGCTGCGCCAGCATCACCGCGTCGATATCCTTGTAGGCCATCGGAATTTCATCGATCACGTTTTCATCCTTGCGGCACTCGACGCCTTGCGTCGCGCGGACCTGGTCATCCAGGTTGAAGCGCCGCTTCGCTTCCGTACGGCTCATCGTGCGCCCCGCGCCGTGGCTGCAGCTATGGAAGCTTTCCGCATTGCCCTTGCCACGCACGATAAAACTCTTGGCGCCCATGGAACCGGGAATGATCCCCAGTTCACCCGCGCGTGCCGACACGGCCCCTTTGCGCGTAATCAGCACATCCTTGCCAAAGTGGTGCTCCTTCTGCACGTAGTTATGGTGGCAGTTGACGGCTTCCACGTGCGTCTGGAATGGTTTATGGATGACCGTGCGCACGGCGGCGATCAGATTCTGCATCATCACTTCTCGGTTATTGCGCGCAAAACGCTGGGCCCAGCCCACCGCTTCCACGTAATCATCGTAATGCTGCGTGCCTTCGGCCAGGTAAGCCAGGTCCTGGTCGGGCAAGTTAATAAAATGGGTGCGCATATCCTGCTTGGCCAGTTCGATGAAATGCGTACCGATGGCATTGCCCACGCCGCGCGAACCGGAATGCAGCATGAACCAAACGGCCCCCTGTTCATCGAGGCACACTTCGATGAAGTGGTTACCGCTACCCAGGGTCCCCAGGTGGCGATAATTGTTGGTGTTTTTCAGCTTCGGCGTTTTCAGGCAGATCGCATCAAATTCATCCTTCAATTGCAGCCAGGCGGCATCAACCACGGAAGGCGGCGTATGCCATGAACCCTCATCGCGTCCGCGGTGGCCGCGCGTCTTCGGCGACATTCCGTGCGGGATCGCACGCTCGATGGCGCTACGCAGAGGTCCCAGGTTATCCGGCAAGTCACTCGCCGTCAGCGTGGTTTTCGCCGCCATCATGCCGCAACCGATATCCACGCCGACGGCCGCCGGAATCACTGCGCCCAGGGTGGGAATCACGCTGCCGATGGTCGAACCCTTGCCCAGATGGACATCCGGCATGACGGCGATATGCTTATAGATGAACGGCAGGGCCGCCGTATTGCGCAATTGTTTTTTAGCCGCTTCCTCGACGGGCACGCCACGCGTCCACATTTTGACGGGACGGCTGCCTTCGGTATGCAGGACTTCGTATTCTTCGTTTTTCATGTGCTTCATTTCTTCTATTTTATCGGGTGTGATGACAACGATTGGTGAAACGCCTGCCGATGTATCGGCTCTGGAGGTAGGCATTGGCCATTGCCTCCCCTCTCGGCTCTCTACATTCATCTCGTTGCTACACTCTTTATTGCAAGCGCTGTGCCAGCTTTCAATATTTCACCATGAATAGATATAAGCCATTGATTTTATTGAATAATATTTTCATTCACCTTATTTCAGGAAAATTCACGTGCTTTTCAATCTTAGATATAATTATCTTTTAAGATAAATATTTATCCAAATTATGCAAGAAAAACGCACGGTCGTTATCGGTTTTCTCGGTACGCAGCTCGACAATGGCAGGGGTGCCGCACGCTGGGAAAAGTGGCGCCCCAGCGTCGCCCTGACCCAGCATGAAGACAGGATCATCGACCGCTTCGAGCTGCTGTATGCCGGCAGCCAGTTCGACAATCTGGTGCGCCAGGTGTCGCAGGATATCGCCAGCGTCTCGCCTGAAACGCAATTGCGCGCGCACGCGCTCCCGATCAGCGATGCCTGGGACTTCGAGAATGTGTACGGTGCCCTCTACGATTTCGCGAACAGCTACCCGTTCGATCCGGACAGGGAAGAATACTGGATCCACATCACCACCGGCAGCCACGTGGCGCAGATCTGCATGTTCCTGATGACGGAAGCGCGCTATTTTCCGGGGCGCCTGGTGCAGACATCACCGCCCAGGCGCCAGGCGGCCGGTAATCCCGGCAGCTACGCGCTGATCGACCTCGATCTGTCGCGCTATGACCAGATCGCCCAGCGCTTTACGCGCGAACAGGCGGCGGGCGTGGCGTTTTTGAAGTCCGGCATCGCCACGCGCAATGCAAAGTTCAATGCCATGATCGATGAAATCGAGCGTGTCGCCATCAAATCGAGGGCGCCCATGCTGCTGATGGGACCAACGGGTGCAGGCAAATCCTTCCTCGCGCGCCGTGTGTATGAGCTGAAAAAGTCGCGCCACCAGATCGATGGAAAATTCATCGACATCAATTGCGCCACCTTGCATGGCGACGGCGCCGCATCCACCCTGTTCGGCCATATCAGGGGCGCCTTCACGGGAGCCGCCTCCGATCGTCCAGGCTTGCTGCGCAGCGCGCACAAGGGACTGCTGTTTCTCGATGAAATCGGCGAACTGGGACTCGATGAACAGGCGATGCTCTTGAAAGCCATCGAAGAAAAACGCTTCTTCCCCGTCGGCGCCGATACGGAAGTGCAAAGCGACTTCCAGCTGATCGCCGGCACCAACCTCGACCTGGGCAAGGAAGTGGCCGCCGGCCGCTTCCGCGAAGACCTGTATGCGCGCATCAATCTGTGGACTTACGCATTGCCAGGCCTGGCGCAGCGCCCGGAAGACATCGAGCCGAACCTGGAATACCTGCTGGCGCAATACGGCGCGGAAACGGGGGAAAGAGTGCGCTTCAACAAGGAGGCACGCGAACGCTTCATGCGCTTTGCCGCTTCGCCATCGGCCGCATGGCATGGCAACTTCCGCGATTTGCATGCCGCTGTCACGCGCCTGGCCACCCTGTCGGAAGCGGGGCGCATCACCGATAGCGTCGTCGACGAGGAAATCAGGCGCCTGAAACGCATGTGGCTGCACCATGGCGAACATCAGGGTGGCATGGAAATCGAGCTGGCCGATATTATGGGCGCTGAAGCAGCCGCGCAGCTCGACCTGTTTGACGCGCTGCAGCTGCAGGCCGTCATCAAGGTGTGCCGGCAATCGCACAATATGTCCGATGCCGGGCGCACCCTGTATGCCGTGTCGCGCGCGGCGAAAGCCAAGCCGAACGATGCAGACCGGCTCAAGAAATACCTGGCCCGCTTTACCCTCGACTGGGATAAAGTATCGTCAAGCAACTAAGATGAGAGCACGATGATTCCAGAAGATATACGAGTAGAAATCATGCGCCGCCTGGCGGCCGTGGAAGAGAAGGAAGGCGTGCGTATCCTGATGGCGATTGAATCGGGTAGCCGTGCCTGGGGATTTGCCTCGCAAAATAGCGACTTCGATGTCCGTTTCATCTATGCGCGCCCGCAGGAATGGTATCTGAGCGTGGACCTGGAGGATAAACGCGATGTGATTGAATACCCGATCGTCGATGATATCGACTTGAATGGCTGGGATGTGCGCAAGGCACTGCAGCTGTTCTGGCGTTCCAATCCCGCCGTGATTGAATGGATACAGTCGCCGATTCAATATATGCAAAAGGGCGGATTCAGGACGGGCATGCAGGCCTTGCTCGATTCCGTCTATACACTGGAAAAAGGCATTTACCATTATCGCAGCATGGCCAAGACCAATTACCGCGGCTACCTGATGGCGGACATGGTGCCCTTGAAGAAGTATTTTTACGTCTTGCGCCCACTGCTGGCCACGCGCTGGATACAAACCTACCAGAGCGCACCGCCGATCGAATTTTCCGCCTTGCTGCACCTGCTGCCCAAGGAAGACGGCTTGTTGGAAGAGATACATCTGCTGCTCGAGCGTAAAAAGCTCGCGCAGGAAAAAGAACTGGCGCCGCGCATCGATAAACTTAATGCCTTCATTGAAGCAGAATTGGCCAGGCTGGAGAACTTCAGCGTGGCAAAGGAAGAAAAACCCGGTGGCATGGAAGCATTAAATCAGCTGTTCCGCCAGGTTTTGCAGGAAAACTGAGCGTCAAACAGCAAAGGCAGCGCGCAGCGCTGCTTTTTTTCGTCTTTTTTATGCTTTGGCTACCCTGGCCGGCTGGCGTAGTTGTCGGATTACGCGCGGCCTTGCCGCGCTAATCCGACCTACCCGGCCTGGCCAGCCGCAAACGAACGTAGGTCGGCTTAGCGCGCAGCGCGTAAGCCGACACCACCTGCGGCGTATCACGCAAACAAAACCACCAGACGAAAAAAAAACCCGCCAATTGCTTGACGGGTTTTTCTCTACTGCGAATAACAAGCCTGACGATAACCTACTTTCACACTGGTTGCAGCACTATCATCGGCGCAAAGTTGTTTCACGGTCCTGTTCGGGATGGGAAGGGGTGGGACCAACTTGCTATGGTCATCAGGCATAACTTGTACTGACACTTGTCTCCTGTAGGACGACAAGGCCATGAATCTGGAAGAAGCAAAGATTGGGGTAATGACTGGTTGTATCAACACACACGCAACGTTGTACCGTCTTATCCTCTGTACCTGCTAAGGTTATAGGGACAAGCCGTACGGGCAATTAGTACTGGTTAGCTTAATGCATTACTGCACTTCCACACCCAGCCTATCAACGTCCTGGTCTCGAACGACCCTTCAAAGAGCTCAAGGCTCTGGGAAATCTCATCTCAAGGCAAGTTTCCCGCTTAGATGCTTTCAGCGGTTATCTCTTCCGAACTTAGCTACCCGGCAATGCCACTGGCGTGACAACCGGTACACCAGAGGTTCGTCCACTCCGGTCCTCTCGTACTAGGAGCAGCCCCCTTCAAATTTCCAACGCCCACGGCAGATAGGGACCAAACTGTCTCACGACGTTTTAAACCCAGCTCACGTACCACTTTAAATGGCGAACAGCCATACCCTTGGGACCGGCTACAGCCCCAGGATGTGATGAGCCGACATCGAGGTGCCAAACTCCCCCGTCGATATGAACTCTTGGGAGGAATCAGCCTGTTATCCCCAGAGTACCTTTTATCCGTTGAGCGATGGCCCTTCCATACAGAACCACCGGATCACTATGTCCTACTTTCGTACCTGCTCGACTTGTCAGTCTCGCAGTTAAGCACGCTTATGCCATTGCACTATCAACACGATGTCCGACCGTATCTAGCGTACCTTCGAACTCCTCCGTTACACTTTAGGAGGAGACCGCCCCAGTCAAACTGCCTACCATGCACTGTCCCCGATCCGGATAACGGACCAAGGTTAGAACCTCAAACAAACCAGGGTGGTATTTCAAGGTTGGCTCCACGAGAACTAGCGTCCCCGCTTCAAAGCCTCCCACCTATCCTACACAGATTGGTTCAAAGTCCAATGCAAAGCTACAGTAAAGGTTCATGGGGTCTTTCCGTCTAGCCGCGGGTAGATTGCATCATCACAAACATTTCAACTTCGCTGAGTCTCGGGAGGAGACAGTGTGGCCATCGTTACGCCATTCGTGCAGGTCGGAACTTACCCGACAAGGAATTTCGCTACCTTAGGACCGTTATAGTTACGGCCGCCGTTTACTGGGACTTCAATCAAGAGCTTGCACCCCATCATTTAATCTTCCAGCACCGGGCAGGCGTCACACCCTATACGTCCACTTTCGTGTTTGCAGAGTGCTGTGTTTTTATTAAACAGTCGCAGCCACCAGTTTATTGCAACCCTTTCACCCTCATGGAGTAAACCAATCAAGCTACCGGGGCGTACCTTTTCCCGAAGTTACGGTACCAATTTGCCGAGTTCCTTCTCCCGAGTTCTCTCAAGCGCCTTAGAATACTCATCTCGCCCACCTGTGTCGGTTTGCGGTACGGTCTCGTATGACTGAAGCTTAGAGGCTTTTCTTGGAACCACTTCCGATTGCTTCGTGAACAAGTTCACTCGTCCCATCCCCTTGAATTGCGTACCCGGATTTGCCTAAGTACCTTCTATGAGACAGAAACTGACTATTCCAACAGTCAGACAACCTTCCGCGATCCGTCCCCCCATCGCATCATACGACGGTGCAGGAATATTAACCTGCTTCCCATCAGCTACGCATCTCTGCCTCGCCTTAGGGGCCGACTCACCCTGCTCCGATGAACGTTGAACAGGAAACCTTGGGCTTACGGCGTGGAGGCTTTTCACCCCCATTATCGCTACTCATGTCAGCATTCGCACTTCTGATACCTCCAGCATCCTTTACAAGACACCTTCGCAGGCTTACAGAACGCTCTCCTACCATATCCAATAAAGGATATCCGCAGCTTCGGTGACTGGCTTAGCCCCGTTACATCTTCCGCGCAGGACGACTCGATCAGTGAGCTATTACGCTTTCTTTAAATGATGGCTGCTTCTAAGCCAACATCCTGACTGTTTTAGCCTTCCCACTTCGTTTTCCACTTAGCCAATCTTTGGGACCTTAGCTGGCGGTCTGGGTTGTTTCCCTCTTGACGCCGGACGTTAGCACCCGACGTCTGTCTCCCAAGCTCGCACTCATCGGTATTCGGAGTTTGCAATGGTTTGGTAAGTCGCAATGACCCCCTAGCCATAACAGTGCTCTACCCCCGATGGTGATACTTGAGGCACTACCTAAATAGTTTTCGGAGAGAACCAGCTATTTCCAAGTTTGTTTAGCCTTTCACCCCTACCCACAGCTCATCCCCTAATTTTTCAACATTAGTGGGTTCGGACCTCCAGGGCGTGTTACCGCACCTTCATCCTGGCCATGAGTAGATCACTTGGTTTCGGGTCTACACCCAGCGACTGATCGCCCTATTCGGACTCGATTTCTCTACGGCTTCCCTATATGGTTAACCTTGCCACTGAATGTAAGTCGCTGACCCATTATACAAAAGGTACGCAGTCACGGAACAAGTCCGCTCCTACTGTTTGTATGCACACGGTTTCAGGATCTATTTCACTCCCCTTCCGGGGTTCTTTTCGCCTTTCCCTCACGGTACTGGTTCACTATCGGTCGATTACGAGTATTTAGCCTTGGAGGATGGTCCCCCCATATTCAGACAGGATGTCACGTGTCCCGCCCTACTTGTCGTACGCTTAGTACCACCGGTCCGATTTCACATACGGGGCTATCACCCACTATGGCTCCTATTTCCAGAGGATTCTGTTATCGGTCCGACTATCACGTACAGGCTCTTCCCATTTCGCTCGCCGCTACTTTGGGAATCTCGGTTGATTTCTTTTCCTGCAGCTACTTAGATGTTTCAGTTCGCCGCGTTCGCCTTGCATACCTATGTATTCAGTATGCAATACCCTAAAAGGGTGGGTTGCCCCATTCGGAAATCTGCGGATCAAAGTGTGTTTGCTCACTCCCCGCAGCTTATCGCAAGCTACTACGTCCTTCATCGCCTGTAATCGCCAAGGCATCCACCATGTGCACTTATTCGCTTGTCCCTATAACGTTAGCCTCTCATCATTTGCATAATGAAAGAGCGCTACAGGGATAAGAAAGTACAACGTTGTTGCTTGTTTGTTGATACATACAATCATTACCCATCAAGTCGCCTCATGCATTGCTGCATGCATAGACTTGATCAATAAATAATCTTTACTTCTTCCAGATTGTTAAAGAACATACAGCACTTGGTCTCGAAAAGACCAAACCTAAATCCCGGTGTTGCAATCAACACTGATTTACGTTTGAACTTTTGGTGGAGGATGACGGGATCGAACCGACGACCCCCTGCTTGCAAAGCAGGTGCTCTCCCAGCTGAGCTAATCCCCCTGAGATTTACTACAGAAACTGGTAGGGCTGGTTGGACTCGAACCAACGACCCCCGCGTTATCAACACGGTGCTCTAACCAGCTGAGCTACAGCCCCAAATGCTGTTCTTTATATTAACAGCCGATAAGTGTGAACATTTGATGCGTGAACCAGTTACCCAGTTCGTGCAAACTCTAGAAAGGAGGTGATCCAGCCGCACCTTCCGATACGGCTACCTTGTTACGACTTCACCCCAGTCACGAATCCTACCGTGGTAAGCGCCCTCCTTGCGGTTAAGCTACCTACTTCTGGTAAAACCCGCTCCCATGGTGTGACGGGCGGTGTGTACAAGACCCGGGAACGTATTCACCGCGACATGCTGATCCGCGATTACTAGCGATTCCAACTTCATGCAGTCGAGTTGCAGACTACAATCCGGACTACGATACACTTTCTGCGATTAGCTCCCCCTCGCGGGTTGGCGGCGCTCTGTATGTACCATTGTATGACGTGTGAAGCCCTACCCATAAGGGCCATGAGGACTTGACGTCATCCCCACCTTCCTCCGGTTTGTCACCGGCAGTCTCATTAGAGTGCCCTTTCGTAGCAACTAATGACAAGGGTTGCGCTCGTTGCGGGACTTAACCCAACATCTCACGACACGAGCTGACGACAGCCATGCAGCACCTGTGTACTGGTTCTCTTTCGAGCACTCCCCAATCTCTCGGGGATTCCAGCCATGTCAAGGGTAGGTAAGGTTTTTCGCGTTGCATCGAATTAATCCACATCATCCACCGCTTGTGCGGGTCCCCGTCAATTCCTTTGAGTTTTAATCTTGCGACCGTACTCCCCAGGCGGTCTACTTCACGCGTTAGCTGCGTTACCAAGTCAATTAAGACCCGACAACTAGTAGACATCGTTTAGGGCGTGGACTACCAGGGTATCTAATCCTGTTTGCTCCCCACGCTTTCGTGCATGAGCGTCAATCTTGACCCAGGGGGCTGCCTTCGCCATCGGTGTTCCTCCACATATCTACGCATTTCACTGCTACACGTGGAATTCTACCCCCCTCTGCCAGATTCTAGCCTTGCAGTCTCCAATGCAATTCCCAGGTTGAGCCCGGGGATTTCACATCAGACTTACAAAACCGCCTGCGCACGCTTTACGCCCAGTAATTCCGATTAACGCTTGCACCCTACGTATTACCGCGGCTGCTGGCACGTAGTTAGCCGGTGCTTATTCTTCAGGTACCGTCATTAGCAAGAGATATTAGCCCTCACCGTTTCTTCCCTGACAAAAGAGCTTTACAACCCGAAGGCCTTCTTCACTCACGCGGCATTGCTGGATCAGGCTTTCGCCCATTGTCCAAAATTCCCCACTGCTGCCTCCCGTAGGAGTCTGGACCGTGTCTCAGTTCCAGTGTGGCTGGTCGTCCTCTCAGACCAGCTACTGATCGATGCCTTGGTAGGCTTTTACCCTACCAACTAGCTAATCAGATATCGGCCGCTCCACGAGCATGAGGTCTTGCGATCCCCCACTTTCATCCTTAGATCGTATGCGGTATTAGCGTAACTTTCGCTACGTTATCCCCCACTCCAGGGTACGTTCCGATATATTACTCACCCGTTCGCCACTCGCCACCAGAGCAAGCTCCGTGCTGCCGTTCGACTTGCATGTGTAAGGCATGCCGCCAGCGTTCAATCTGAGCCAGGATCAAACTCTTCAGTTTAATCTCTGTTACTTTGCCATTTTATTGGCACCGTCATTGCTGACGGGTCGCTCACTCAAAAAACTGACAGGCTACTTCCGAAGAAGCATCCTATTTCATTATTTCTTGTGAACATTTGATATTTTAAGTTTTACAGCGATCCGAAGATCACTGCTGCACTTACATCAAATGCCCACACTTATCGACTGTTAATTGTTAAAGAACTGTATTCGGTTACTGCTTTCGCGCTATCGACAAAGCGTTGTGTTTGTCAGCTGCGAAGAAGGAAGAGTATGAAGCGTTTGCAGCATTTCGTCAACCTTCTTTTTTCACCCTGCTTTACTCTGCATTTGCATGCGTCGTTCAGCGAGGGGGCGAATTATAGCCAAGCCCGGCGCGTCCCGCAAGGGCTATTTCTCAGCACCAAGCAGCCCGCTCACCGCCCAGCAAGCCTGCCCTTCACTTCAAGCACGTTTTTTTGCAGCCTGTCGCAATAGGCTGGCGCGCCTCCCTGACTTTGGGCACAGTGGCAACATCAGACTCTGACGTGGCCCAGCAACAGGTTACACTTGCCCGCCACGTCATTAACTCTTGTATCCCGTATTTTGAAAGCGTCCACATGCTCCCGATTTCCAACCTGCCGCAACTGTTGAAAACCATACTCGCCTGGTTGCAACGGGGATTCGACGCGACCACGACGTGGGTCACGCAACTGTCTTGGTGGAAATTCTTTCTGTTTGCCGCACTGGCCCTGATCGCCGGCTCGATTTTGCAGGATGAGCTGTTCTCGTCCAGTCCGAATGAAGAAGTCGTCATCAAGTCGCATAAACGGGCCAGCAAGGGCACGGGCGAAACGAATATCCTGATCGACGATACGGGCATCCATTTCAATCCTCGCAATAGCAAGAACCGGCGCAGCAGCACGGCCGACGCCACTGATGCGGCCGATGCCGCCGAAGCGGACGAGCACGCAAATGCAGTACCCCCCGAACCACCTGAGCCACCAGCGGCGCCTGCCAAGCCCAACTACCCGGTCACGACCAATGCTTCGGGCGAAGAAGTGCATATCGAATTGCCGCCACAGATCGGTGAAGAGCTGTCGAATGCCATCGAAGAAGCTGTCGATGATGCGGCAGAGCAAAAAGTATCGCGCTACCACCAGCAAGCATCCACCTGGTTCAAGAGCTTTGTGTCCTTGCTGGTATTAGCCCTGTTTGCCATGAAGGCCTTGGTCGGCGGCAAGAAGCGCGCCGAAGCGGAAACAGTCACGGCGAACGAGGCGGCCGAGCGCGAATCCATGCAGCGCCAGCTCAGCGAAGCGAAGATGCAGATGATGCAGGCGCAAGTGGAACCGCACTTCCTGTTCAACACGCTCGCCTCCGTTGAACACCTGATCCAGGTCGATCCGCCACGCGCGGCCAAGATGCAGCGCAGCCTGATCCAGTACCTGCGCGCCGTGCTGCCGCAAATGCGCGACAACGCCCTGATTACCAACCTGGGCCGTGAGGCGGACATGGTGCAAGCGTATCTGAACTTGCTCAAAATGCGCATGGAAGAGCGCCTCACCGTCGACTTCCAGATTCCCGACGGCCTGCGCAGCGCAGCCTTCCCGCCCATGATGCTGCAGTCGATGGTGGAAAACGCCATCAAGCACGGCCTGGAAGTCAAGCCGGAAGGCGGCACCCTGCGCATCGTGGCCGAAGTGGCGCACAACAAGCTGCGCGTGACAGTCACCGATGATGGCCTCGGCTTTGGCGTAGTTCCCAGCGACGGCACAGGCCTGGGCTTGCCCACCATCCGTGAGCGCCTGAAACTGTTGCATGGCGATCAGGGAAGCCTGACCATTACGCCAAATCAGCCAAGTGGCGTGTGCGCCGTGATCGAAGTGCCGTATCAATTGTCCAAATAACGTGTATCTATAAGACAGTTGATAAAAACGCTAAATCATTGAATAATCAATCTTCGCCTGTTCACACTTGAGACCTATGCCTACCGCTATTATTGCCGACGACGAAAGACTGATGCGCGACCAGCTGCGCTTGCGCCTGGGCCAGGCCTGGCCCGAACTGGAAATCATCGGCGAAGCCAAGAATGGCGATGAAGCGATCGACCTGGTGGAGCAGCTCAAGCCGGACTTTGCCTTCCTCGATATCCGCATGCCCGGCAAGACAGGCATGGAAGCAGCGCAGGTGATTGGCGGCAAGACGCATATCGTCTTCGTCACCGCCTATGACACCCACGCCGTCGAAGCCTTCGAGCGGGGTGCCGTCGACTACGTGCTCAAGCCGCCCGAGCATGAGCGCTTGCTGGTCACGGTGGAACGCCTGAAAACCCATCTGAACAAGCCGGCGCTGGACGTCAACAGCAGCGTCACGGCCATGCTGTCGCAACTGGCGGAAAAAATCACGGCCAAGCCCACCTATCTGCAATGGATACAGGCCAGCATCGGCCAGGACTTGCGCATGATACCCGTGGAAGAAATCCTGTTCTTCCGTTCAGACGAGAAATACACGTGCGTACAGACGGCCAAGTATGAGGCGCTGATCCGCAAACCCGTGCGTGACCTGGCTGAAGAGCTCGACCCTTCGCTGTTCTGGCAAATCCACCGCGCCACCCTCGTCAACGTAAACGCCATCGAAGGCGTCACGCGCGACATCCGTGGCCGCCACCTGGTACTGATCAAGGGCAAGCCCGACAAGCTGGAAGTCAGCCGCAGCTTCTTGCACCTGTTCAAACAAATGTAAATCCCCTGCCGCCGTCCGGCCTTGCCGGCGCGGCGCATCGCCGTCCATTGATCACTCCCTGGCGCCTTCCTGCGCCACGTCAAGCCATGCCGCGCCAACAGGCCTAGGCTGAACTGTGCTGCCAGTGCTCCCCCACCTGCCTGCTGTCGTTGCCACGTTCGCAAGGAAATCACATGCCCTACCCAGGCACCACCGGATTGTTGCGCCTCCTGCCCCTGGGCATGGCGGCAGCGCTACTGCTATGTTTATTTCCCCCACTCAAGGCCAGCAGGCAACGGCAGGCACGGGGCCAGGCCATTATCGACAGCGCCAGCGACGCCATCATCAGCATCGACAGCCATCACACCATCCTGCATGCGAACGCCGCCGCCGCCCGGCTGTTCGGCGACACGCAGGACGGCATGCGCGGCATGCGCCTGGGCCATTACATCCTGCGCGACTTGCGCAGCCTGAGCAAACATGACGGCGAGCCCCAGTTTGATGACATCGGCCAGGAGTTGCGGCTGACGGGCCGGCGCGCCACCGACTACACCTTGACGGGCCGGCGCAGCGATGGCGCCATGTTTCCCCTCGAAGGTTCGCTCTCGGCCATGCAGGAAGGCGGGCGCATCGTATCCACCATCATCGTGCGCGACATCAGCGCGCGCAAGCAAGTCCATGAACAGCTGGCGCGCTCCTTCTCGCAACTGCGTGAATTGTCGAGCGCGCTGCAAACCATACGCGAGGAAGAGCGCAAGCACATCGCGCGCGAATTGCACGACGACCTGGGGCAATTGCTGGCCACTTTGCGCGTCGATCTGACCCTCGTGCGTCAGCATACGGACACGACCTTGTCCCTGCAGGCATTGCTGCAGAGCATGGATGGCTTGCTGGTGACGGCCATCACCTCGCTGCGCCGCATCGCCAGCAATCTGCGCCCCCGCGCGCTCGATGAAGGCGGCTTGTATTTCGCCCTGCAAAAATTGCGCCACGACTTCCTGCTGCGCCGCACCGTGCATTTCGACTTGCTGGCCGACGAGGCCGACCTGGTACTCGACGATGCGCGCAGCACAGCCATCTACCGCATCGTGCAAGAGGCGCTGACGAATATCGCCCGCCACGCGGAAGCCAGCCATATCACCATCGCCCTGCACCGCATCGACTCTTCGCTGGCGATCACCATCCAGGATGACGGCCGGGGCATCGCCGAGCACGACCTGGAAAAATCCACGGCCCTGGGCTTGCTGGGCATGCGCGAGCGCGTCTGGGGCTTGAGTGGCAGCATCCATATCGGCGCCGACAACGAACTGGGTGGCACACGCATCGAGATTACCGTGCCGATGCATGCGGAGGAACACGAATCCGCCCTGCAATAAAAAAGGCGCCCGCAGGCGCCTTCCATTCCCTCACATCCAGCGATGCTTAGAACTTGTGTGCGATGCCGACCTGGTACGACGTCAGCGACTTGACGCGCTCGCGGCCAGCGTAAGCGTACAAGTCGGTACGCTTCGACAAGTGGTAGTCGTAGCCGACGCCGAATTCCTTGATGGTGTCCTGATCCTTGACCTTGTTGTTGCTCTGCTCTTGCTTGCCATACGACACTTTGGCATCGCCGCCGCCAACCGTGTAGTTCAGGCCGATCAGGTAGGACTTGAACTCGCCATTTGCCGCAACTTTGGTATCGCCTTTCGAGTAGGCGGCCGTGATCTTGGCCGGGCCGAATTTATAGCCGCCACCGATGGACCACAGGTCCGGCTTGGCAGCCGTTGCCGTTGCTTGCACGGCTTTTTCGTAGCCGGCGTGCAGGCTGATCGGGCCATTGTCGTAAGTTGCCAGGCCGATCACGCCAGCGTCAGCGCTGTTGACTTCGCTCAGCACGTATTGCAGGCTGCCCACGAAACCGTCAAAGCTCGGGCTGTTGTAGGTCACAGCGTTGTTGACGCGCGACGAACCGACGCCCGAACGCAGCAAGGTTTCATTGTTCTTGCCGACGACGCCGTAGGTGTTGAATGGGTCGACGCGGGCAATGGTGCCATCGACCAGGTTTTTCGTGCGGCCCAGGATGGCGGTACCGAAAGCGCCTTTCAAGCCCACATAGGCTTGACGGTCGAACAACACGCCTTTTTGCGCGCCGGTATCGGCCAGGAATTCACTTTCCAGGTTGAAAATTGCGGACAGGCCGCCACCCAGATCTTCCGTACCCTTGAAACCGAGGCGCGACGCATTGTTTTCGCGCTGTACCGTCGGCTGGCCAGTGGTCTTGGCAATACCGAGGTCAACCAGGCCGTACACGGTCACGTTCGATTGTGCTTGCGCCGTAGCTGCTGCGAAGGTGCCGATGATCAATGCTGCCAGAGTAATTTTTTTCACTTGAGATTCTCTACATTAGGTTGGACAAGTTGTGCGGCTGCGTAGGTAGCTGCTTAGCTGCTGAACCGAATCATGCCCATCAAATGCTTCAACAATATGACAACGACAAGATGTTGCTTTTTGGCACAACGTCGTGTCAGATAAAAACAACAGGCGAAAAAAAACCGCCCGAGGGCGGTTTGTGCGGCGGCATGGCCGGCCTATTTACCGTAGGCCGGAATAGCGGGGCAAGGCCACGCGTAATCCGACAACATTGTTGGCAAGGCGGCGGTGTCGGATTACGCGGCTGCGCCGCTAATCCGAGCTACCATATAGACAGAGCAGCCTTATTTCAAGCGGCAGCTCAGCAGCCAGTAGTATTCCAGGCGCTTCATGCGGATTTCGCGGGCCGAGTGGGCAAACTTCTTGCGCAGGTGGCTATCCGAAGGAAAATTCTTCAGCACTTCATAGCGCTCGCCCGCTTCCGTCGTGCGGAACTGGTGGGTGTTGCCTTCCAGGTCGGTACGCGCGATCACGGTACTGCTGCCATCGACATAGGAGTTGTCGATCAGCACCAGCAGGATGTCCTTGCCCAGCTTGGTGCGCAATTGCTTCAGGTATTTATCCTGGTCTTCGCGCTTGACGTGCGACCACCAGAAACCGGCGAACACGGCTGTGAACTTGCCCAGCAAGTCGTCCGGCAAGTTAAAGGCGTCGAGCTTGGCGAAAGTGACGTTGTCCGGCAAGCCGCGCGCCTGGGCCAGCGCCAGCATTTCATCGTTGATATCGGTGGCCAATACGGACTCGGCCGATTCGGCGACCACTTCCGTCCAATAACCGGTGCCGCAAGCCAGTTCCAGCACGGTGTGGCCTTCCAGCACGTCGGCAACCTTCTCGCGCAATACTTCCAGGTCTTCCTGGCGTTCGGGCTTGTCATAGACGCGCTCGTACTGCTGCGCGATGGTGGCGTAATATTTGGCAAGCTGATCGGTAATCATTGTTTCTTCTCTTCGTAAATAATCCTGGCCAGGCAACCCGCCCGGCCGGCTTCCTGCATTGTTATAGTTCGTAGTGCTCTTTATCACCGCTCATCGCCTGCTCGATGAGCTTGCGGTTCAGGGTCGGTGTCAGCAACTCGATAAAGGTATAAATATAGCTGCGCAAATACGCACCCTGCTTGACGGCCACGCGCGACACATTCATGCCGAACAGGTGCCCGACAGGGATGGCGCGCAAGCCTTTGTCGCGCTCGGCATCGAAGGCCATACCCGCTATGATACCAATCCCCATGCCCAACTCGACATAAGTCTTGATCACGTCCGCGTCGATGGCCTCCAGCAAGATGTCAGGCTTCAGGCCGCGCAGCACGAAAGCGTGGTCGATCTTGTTGCGTCCGGCAAACGCGCTGTCATAGGTAATCAGGGGAAATGCGGCGATCTCTTCCAGGGTGACGGACTTCGATTTCAGCAGCGGATGGTCGACCGGCACCACCACCACATGCTCCCACTGATAGCAAGGCAAGGTGATCAGGCCATCGATGGCGGCGATCGATTCCGTGGCAATGGCCAGGTCGGCCTGGTCGCGCTGCACCATCTCGGCGATCTGGCGCGGATTACCTTGCAGCAAAGACAAGCGTACTTTCGGGAACTTGATCATGAACGCTTGCACGACTTTCGGCAAAGTGTAGCGCGCCTGCGTATGCGTGGTGGCAATGGTAAAGCTGCCGCTGTCCTGCGCGGCGAATTCCTTGCCGATGCGCTTCATGCTGTCGATTTCCTGCATGATCAGCTCGACCGACTCCAGCACCAGGCGGCCCGGCTCCGTCAAGCCACGGATGCGCTTGCCATGGCGTGTAAAAATATCCACACCCAGTTCTTCCTCCAGCTCAATGATGGCTTTCGACACGCCCGGTTGCGACGTAAACAAGGCTTTGGCGGCGTCCGTCAGGTTGTAATTCTGCCGGACCGCTTCGCGCACGAAGCGCAGTTGATGGAGATTCATTGCTGGTTTTGCCCTAGATTGCCGTGATTTGCCGAGGTTTCCGCCCCACCCATGATTTTACGTTCATGCATATACGCATATCGCATATAAGCAAATGCGTACTAAGTAGTTTGGATTAAACCTTAAGTTTATTACTATTGCGGGTACTTTGGGGGTGCAAGCATGACTTTGTCTTATATAGTCTCAGGATTTGCCGTAGGATTACTCGTAGGAATGACCGGCGTGGGCGGTGGTTCGCTGATGACGCCGCTGTTAACCCTGCTGTTTGGCGTGCCGCCTTCCGTGGCCGTGGGTACCGACCTGGCCTTCGCCTCGATCACCAAGAGCGCTGGCACCCTGACGCACCGCCTGCGCGGCACGATCCGCTGGGATATCGTCAAGCGTTTGTGCATCGGCGCCCTGCCCGCCGCCGTCATTTCGACCCTGGCGCTGAAATCATTCGGCACCCTGTCGCCGGAAATCGGCCAGATCATCCGTTACTCGATCGCCGGCTCCGTGCTGCTGACGGTGGTGGCGCTGATCTTCAAGGGCCGCATGCTGGCCTGGATCAATGCCCATCCCGAAAAACAATTGCAAGGCAACAAGCTTGCCGCAGCGACCATTATTTCCGGCGCCGTACTGGGCGTGCTGGTGACGGTTTCGTCGATCGGCGCCGGCGCCATCGGCGCCACCTTGCTGGTGATGCTGTACCCACGCATGAGCTCAGCCGAAGTGGCGGGCACCGACATCGCTTACGCCGTGCCCCTGACGGCCATCGCCGCGCTGGGCCACTGGTGGCTCGGCTCCATCCATTGGGAATTGCTGGCCTCCTTGCTGGTCGGCTCCCTGCCCGGCATCACCCTCGGTTCCTGGGTGGCCCGTTCCGTGCCGGAAAAGTTTTTAAGAGTGCTGCTGGCGATGACCTTGACCGGCGTGGCAGTAAAGCTAATCTATTAATACCGAACGAGTGACAAGAGCAGTATCAAGAACATAATCCCAGGCAATCTTCCAGCACCCCGGCTTTTTTAGGAATTGATATGTACCATTACGATCAGTACGACCACCTCATCATCAAAGAACGTATCGCCCAGTACCGAGACCAGGTTGCGCGCCGTATCGCCAATGAGCTGACGGAAGAGGAATTCATTCCGCTGCGCCTGCAAAACGGCCTGTACATGCAGCGCCACGCCTACATGCTGCGCATCGCCGTGCCGTACGGCTTGCTGTCGTCGACGCAGATGCGCATGTTCGCGCACATCGCGCGCAAGTACGACCGCGGCTATGGCCACTTCACCACGCGCCAGAACATCCAGTTCAACTGGATCGAGCTGGAACAGACACCCGATATCCTGACCGACCTAGCCTCCGTGGAAATGCACGCGATCCAGACGTCTGGCAACTGTATCCGTAATACAACATCGGACCCGTTCGCCGGCGTTGCCGCCGATGAAATCATCGATCCGCGTCCGTACGCGGAAGTGCTGCGCCAGTGGAGCACCTTCCACCCCGAGTTCATTGCCCTTCCCCGTAAATTCAAGGTCGCCATCAATGGCGCCGAGGAAGACCGCGCCGCCATCGCCGTGCACGACATCGGCCTGACAGCCGTGCGCAACGCGGCCGGCGAAGTGGGCTTCAAGGTGATGGCCGGTGGCGGCATGGGCCGCACGCCGATTTTGGGCAGCGTGGTGCGCGACTTCCTGCCATGGCAGCACTTGCTGACCTACATCCAGGCCATCATGCGCGTGTACAACTTGCACGGTCGCCGCGACAACAAATACAAGGCGCGCATCAAGATCCTGCTGAAAGCCATCGGCGTGGAAGAATTCACGCGCCAGGTGGAAGCGGAATGGGTCGACCTGAAAGACGGTCCGGAAACCCTGACGCAGGAAGAAATGCAGCGCGTGGCGGACTTCTTCAATCCGCCCGCCTACCTGGCCCTGCCGGAACTCGACTACAAGACGGAACACGCGGACAACAAGGCGTATGTGAACTGGCTGGCGCGCAATGTCAAGCCGCACCAGCGCCCTGGCTACGTGGCCGTGGTGCTGTCCTTGAAGAAAACGGGCGTGCCGCCGGGCGACGCGACGGCCGAGCAGATCGACTTCGTGGCCGACCTGGCCGACCGCTACAGCTTTGGCGAACTGCGCGTGACGCATGAACAAAACCTGGTGCTGGCCGACGTGGAACAGTCGAAACTGTTCAAGCTGTGGCAGGAAGCCAAGGCGCACGGCCTGGCCACGCCAAACATCGGCTTGCTGACCGACATGATCTGCTGCCCCGGCGGCGACTTCTGCTCGCTGGCCAACGCCAAGTCGCTGCCGATCGCGGCCGCCATCGCGGAACGCTTCGACAGCATCGACTTCCAGCACGACATCGGCGAGATCGAACTGAACATTTCCGGCTGCATCAATGCCTGCGGCCACCATCACGTGGGCAGCATCGGCATTCTCGGCGTCGACAAGGATGGCAGCGAATGGTATCAAGTGTCGATCGGCGGCGCGCAAGGCAACAACGCGGCCATCGGCAAGATCATCGGACCATCGTTCTCTTCCCTGCAGATGCCTGAAGTCATCGGCCGCCTGCTGCACGTCTACGTGCGCGACCGCCATGAAGGCGAGCGCTTCGTCGACACGGCCCAGCGCCTGGGCCTGGCGCCGTTCAAGGAACACGTATATGCAACGCCGATCACGGTCGGCAACCTGGTGGGAGAAGACGAATATGTTTGAAGTACGCGAAGAAATCATCAAGAACGCCGCCGTGGTGCCGAACAGCTGGGGCTTGCTGCGCCTCGATGAAAACGAGACGCCGGAAACGGTGGTCGTGCCAGAAGGCAAGGTCATCGTCCCCCTGCTCGTATGGCAAGCCCAGCGCGAGACCCTGGCCGCCCGCCTGCCCGACATCGGCGTCTGGCTGGCCAGCGACGAGCGTCCGGAAGAACTGGCGGCCGACGTGGCGCAACTGCCCGTCATCGGCGTGGACTTCCCGAAGTTCACGGATGGCCGCGGCTATTCCATCGCCTTCAACCTGCGCGCACGCCTGGGTTTCCAGGGTGAATTGCGGGCCATTGGCGACGTCTTGCGCGACCAGCTGTTTTCCATGCACCGGGTCGGCTTTGACGCTTATGCCACCCGGCCCGACCGCAGCATCCATGACGCCCTGAAAGGTTTGTCGGTCTTTTCGGAAACCTACCAGGCATCGTGGGACCAGAAGTCGCCGCTGTTCCGCCGCCACCAGCGGGAAGGCCAGAATCCTGACCTCGACAACGCGGCCGGCATCTGAGAAAGCGGGCCATGAGCGACCTCTCTACTTTAATTGACGCCACCGAGCAAACGCTGACACGCATCGCCGCGGACTTTTCGCCGGCCGTGTTTGCGTCCAGCCTGGCAGCCGAAGACATGGTGCTGACCGACATGATACTCAAGGCAAAGCTGCCGATCAGCATCTTTTCCCTGGAAACAGGCCGGCTGCACCAGGAAACTCTGGCCGTGCTCGACAAGGTGAAAACCCGCTACGACCACGACATCACCCTGTACCGCCCGCAGCCCGATGCCGTGGCCGCCTACGTGGAACAGAACGGTCTCAACGCTTTTTACAATAGCGTCGAGATGCGCCGCGAGTGCTGCCGTATCCGCAAGGTCGAGCCGCTGGGCCGCGCCCTGGCCGGCAACAAGGCCTGGGTCACGGGCCAGCGCCGCGCCCAATCCACCACGCGCGCCGAGCTGCACGTGCAGGAAGACGACGCAGCGCACGCCATGACGAAATTCAATCCACTGGCGGACTGGTCGGAAGAAGACGTGTGGGCCTACATCCGCGCCAATGACGTGCCCTACAATGCGCTGCACGACCAGGGCTACCCGTCGATCGGCTGCGAACCATGTACGCGGGCCGTGCAGCCGGGCGAAGATGTGCGCGCCGGACGCTGGTGGTGGGAAAACCCGGATTCCAAGGAATGCGGCCTGCACATGGTGGATGGCAAGTTGATCCGCATCAAATCCGTGGCAGCCTGATCCGACATAACAGACGCAGCAGAACAAGAAAGCATCCAATATGAGCAATATTTTGAACCAGCGCCACCTCGACAGCCTTGAGTCGGAAGCCATCCACATCCTGCGCGAAGTGGCGGCCGAATCGGCCAATCCCGCCCTGCTGTTCTCGGGCGGCAAGGATTCCGTCGTCCTGCTGCGGCTGGCAGAGAAAGCCTTCCGTCCAGGCAAATTCCCATTTCCCCTCGTGCACATCGACACGGGCCACAACTTCCCTGAAGTCATCACCTTCCGTGACAAGAAGGTGGCGGAACTGGGCGAGCGCCTGATCGTCGGCTCCGTTGAGGACTCGATACAGCGCGGCACCGTGCGCCTGCGCAATCCGGCCACGGATTCACGCAACGCGGCGCAAGCCGTGACCTTGCTGGAAACCATCTCCAAACACGGCTTTGACGCCTGCATCGGCGGCGCGCGCCGCGATGAAGAAAAAGCCCGCGCCAAAGAACGCATCTTCTCGTTCCGCGACGAATTCGGCGCCTGGGACCCGAAAGCCCAGCGTCCGGAACTGTGGGACCTGTATAACACCCGCGTGCATCCTGGTGAAAACATGCGCGTGTTCCCCATCTCGAACTGGACGGAGCTGGACGTGTGGCAATACATCGCCCGCGAAAAGCTGGAACTGCCGCCGATCTACTTCGCGCACGAGCGCCAGGTGATCCCGCGCAACGGCCTGCTCGTGCCGCTGACGGATCTGACGCCGCCGCGCGACGGCGAAACGGTGGAAACGCAAGTCGTGCGCTTCCGCACGGTCGGTGATATCTCGTGCACCTGCCCCGTCTCGTCCGATGCGGCAACGGTGGACGCCATCATCGCCGAAACGGCAATCACGCAAATCACGGAACGCGGCGCCACCCGCATGGACGACCAGACTTCCGAAGCCTCGATGGAAAAACGCAAGAAAGCAGGGTATTTCTAATGAACGCAGCAATCCAGAACACCAATTTGACCGATACCCTGGAGCGCGGCATGCTGCGCTTCATCACGGCCGGTTCCGTCGATGACGGCAAGAGCACCCTGATCGGCCGTTTGCTGTTCGACAGCAAGGGCATCTTCGCCGACCAGCTCGACGCCATGTCGCGCTCCAAGCACAAGCGCACGGTGGGCGACACGGTCGACCTGTCCTTGCTGACGGACGGCCTGGAAGCCGAGCGCGAGCAAGGCATCACCATCGACGTGGCCTACCGCTACTTTGCCACGCCGAAGCGCAAATTCATCATCGCCGACACGCCAGGCCACGAGCAATACACGCGCAACATGGTCACGGGCGCCTCGACCGCCGACGCCGTCATCATCCTGATCGACGTGTCGAAAGTCAAACTGGGCGACGACGGCAGCGTGGAACTGCTGATCCAGACCAAGCGCCACTCGACCATCGCCCACTTGCTGCAGATCGAACACGTGGTCGTCGCCGTCAACAAGATGGACCTGGTCGACTACGATGAAACGGTGTATAAGCGCATCGTCGCGGCCTACCGCGAATTCGCCCAGTCGCTGGGCTTGAAGGACATCACGCCGATCCCGCTGTCCGCCTTGACGGGTGACAACGTCGTCGAACGCGGCGAGAAGCTGGGCTGGTACACGGGCCCGACCCTGATCGAGCTGCTCGAATCGCTGTCCGTCTACGATGAATCGCACGACGCGCCGTTCCGCTTCCCGGTACAGCTGGTGGCGCGCCACAATGGCCACGAAGCCAACGACTTCCGCGGCTACATGGGCCGCATCGAGGCAGGCAAGGTCAGCGTCGGCGACACCCTGGTGGTGCAGCCATCGGGCCAGACGGCAACAGTGAAAGATATCGTTACGCTGGACGGCTCGCTGAGCACCGCCGTGGTGGGCCAATCCGTGACTTTGCTGCTGAATGAATACCTGGATATTTCGCGCGGCGACTTGCTGGCCAGCAGCGAGCGCCCTGCGACCCTGCTGAAAACCGTGGTGGCCGACGTCTGCTGGCTGTCGGAAGACGCGCTGGACCTGCGCCGCAAGTACTGGATCAAGCATGGCACGAAGCAGACGGCCGCCAAGGTGACGGCGATCGATTCCATCCTCGATATCAACACGCAGCAGCGCCATCCGGCGGAAGGGCTGAAGCTGAACGACATCGCCCGCATCAGCCTGAACGTGCAGCAGCCGCTGGCTGCCGATGCGTATGACGATATCCGTGCCACGGGCGCGTTTATCCTGATCGATGAAGTCACCCACCAAACGGTCGCCGCAGGCATGATCCGCGTCAGCTAAGGAAGGCAAGCAGCATGAACCACTCCACATCTCTCCCAGGCAAGGTCTACCTGATCGGCGCCGGACCTGGCGCGCAAGACTTGATGACCTTGCGCGGCGCGCGCCTGCTGGCGCAGGCCGATGTCGTGCTGCACGACGCGCTCGTCACCGCGGAGATGCTGGAGCTGTGCCCGCAGGCGCGGAAGATCCTGGTCGGCAAGCGCTGCGGCCAGCTCTCCACGGCACAGGCCTTCATCAACAAGCAGCTGGTTGACAATGCCCGCAAGCACGCCGTCGTGGTGCGCCTGAAAGGGGGCGACCCCATGCTGTTCGGCCGCGCCGACGAGGAATTGCGCGCGCTGGAAGAAGCCGGCATCGCAGTGGAAGTGGTGCCGGGCATTACCACGGCGCTGGCGGCCGCCGCCGCCACGCAGCAGCCGCTGACCAAGCGGGGCGTCTCGCGCAGCGTGGCCTTCTTTACCTCCAGCACGGCACCTGGCGAGCCGGACCAGACGCGCATTCCCGACTGCGACACCCTGGTGCAATACATGGGGGGCCGCGAAGCCATCGTCACGGCGCAGCGCCTGCTGGCGCAAGGCCGTCCTGCCGATACGCCCGTGGTGGTGATTGAAAACTGCAGCCGCGCCGACCAGCGCATCGTGCGCTTGCCGCTGAGCGCGCTGGCGCACGGCCTGGGCGACGCCCATGGCCCCGTGCTGGTGATGCTGGGCCAGGCCATGGCGACACGCGCGCATCAGGCCATCGACAAAACGGCCGCCATTCTGGCGCGCCATGCATGAATAAACACAGCGTATTTTACCGACTTTAAAGTCAGTAACTGACGTCTTGCGGGAAAACATGATACGATGCCTACGCATCTTTTCTCGAGAAGTTATTGCGTGATAGCAATGAAACTCACGCTTCACCCCGCATAGCGCTTGTTGCTCGGCCTCCCCGCCAAGGGCACCGCGCCCCAATCTCCCCGAAAAAAGCTGCGCCCGCAGGCTGCAATACCGCGCCGCGCAACTTTAGCCTTACGACCACACATGAATTTCACCTCCATGCGCGAAGCCCTGACTTCGCTCAGCCGCAGCAATGCCGGCGTCGCCAGTGCCGTCATCCTGAGCATGCTCGCCTCCATCGCCCTGTGGACGGTCTTCCCCAATATCGACGACGAGAACCATTTGCTGGAATGGCTGCAGGCGCTGTTCCTGGCTCTGGCCTGCACCGTGCACGGCGTGCGCGCCTGGCAGGAACCTGACCGCCAGTCGCTGCGTTTCCTCATGCATGCCGGCTTGTGCGCCCTGCTGTTCGGCTTCCTGCTGCGCGAGCTCGACATCGACCAGTTCGGCACGGCACCCGCCTGGGCACAGGCTGAAAAGGCCCTGCGCGTGCTGGAATTGCTGATCCTGATACGCTTGCTGATCTTCTTCGCGCCGCGCGCGCGCAAGGTCTTCGCCCATGCCGGCCTGATTTTCAGCATGCGCATCACCATCCTGACGGCCATCGGCGGCTTGCTGATGGTGGCTGGCTGGCCGTTCGACAAGAAGGTCTTCCATGGCATGCCGGACGCGTATGCGCTGCTGGGCGAAGAAGTGTTCGAACTGGGTGCCTATCTGCTGCTGTTCCTCGCCTCGCTGTGCGACAGTTCGGCCGCAGCCCGCATCAGCCTGGCCCCCAAGGGCAAGCGCTAAGCTACTTCAAATGACGATGGCAGCGGCAGCAGCCGCTGCAAGGCAGCCGCCACGCGCAACAGGCGCGGATCGTCGTCCTGCGCCTCGTCGCAGGTATCGTTAATACAGAAAAACGGCAGGCTGCCGAAGCGCGCCGCCAGCTCGGCGAGCTGCCGCGGCGCATGCGCATCGCCGCTGGCGATATGCAGCGGGTCGAGTACCTTGTCGCGCGCGAATCCCTGATGCACCATCCAGCGCGGCACCAGGTCAGGCAGCAATGCCGGCACCCGCCAGGAACGGAACACCGTGGCGCGCACTCCCGCAAACATGCCCGGCGCCAGCGCTTCCAGCGCATGCAGCGCGCTTTTCAGCATGGGCCGCGGCGCATGCGCATACAAATGCGGCGCATGCCGGTAACCGGCATACTGCGCCGACAGCCATTGCCTGGACAAGGTGGCGCAATTGACGGGCGCCGCCACGTCATCGCGCAAGCCTTGCTGCACTACTTGCGGCGCGCTCTCGGTGAAAACGCTCAGGCGCCGGTCTTCGCCCTCGCCAAACCAGAATGCCGGTTCGAACGGCGCGCCCAGAAAGACGTCGTCATTCAGGTATAAAAAGCGTTCGGACAGGCCGGGAATATGGTGCAGATACGATTCGATATGGCCCGAGTCGAACACCGGCAGCGCGGCGCCGGGCATCAGGCTGGCATGGTCGATCACGGTGAGGCGCGGTGAGGTGCGCAGCCATTGCGGCACTTGCCTGTCCGTCAGCAGATAGACATGGCCGTGGCCCGGGAAGAAGCGTTCCAGCGCGCGCAGGTTGTAGCGCAGTTCGCCATTGTCGCGGTAGCGCCCCGCCACGTTGCCGTGCAAGGCCAGCTGGCCGGGATGGGTCTGCGCCCAGGCCGCATACGCCTGCTGCCGGCGCGCGCGCCACGCGGGATCGGCGCCGTCAACCCACAGGTAGACGATGTCGATGCCGCTCAAGGGAGAGGGCTGGAGCCTGGCGCCGCCACGCAGTAATCGGCGATGGCCGCCAGTACGCTGGCGTTTTCGCCCACCGCTTCCACCACCTTCAGGCGCAATGCCGGATGCCGCTGGCGCAATTCTTCCACCAGCAGGGGCAAGTCGCGCAGCACATGGCCGCCCTGCCCCAGGAACACGGGCACCACGGTGACGTTGAGGATGGCGCCGGCGGGCAGCTCGGCCAGCAGGGTCTCCAGCAGTTCGGGCAGGCGCGGCGTCATCAGCTCCAGGAACGCCAGGTGCACACCGGTAGCAGGCATGCGCGCCTGGGTCAGATCGCGCAGGCGTTCGAAGGGCGCGGCCCACGATGCGGCGCGCGCGCCATGGGCAAACAGAATCAATGCCTGTTTCACGTGCGTCTCCATCAGTGCCGCTCCACCCACCACAGAGCGCCCAGCGCCAGCAGCAGGTATAGTGCGCTCGGCGCCACGGCGGTCAGGAAGGCCGGCCAGGTACTCAGCAAGCCAAGGTGCGAGAACAGGGTGTTGACCAGCATGAAGCTCACGCCGATCATGATGCCGATGAAGATCTTCAGGCTGATGCCGCCGCTGCGCGTATGCATGTAGGCGAACGGCAGCGCCAGCGCCATCAGCACGAAGATCGCCAGCGGATCGATCAGCTTTTTCCAGAAGGCGATGCGGAAACGCTCGGTCTCCTGCTTGTTTTCGGCCAGGTGGCGCGTGTACACGGCCAGTTCGCTGGCCGACATGCGTTCAGGATCGGAGGCCGATACCGTCAGGATCTTCGGCGTCACCTCGGAAACCATGTCCTTGGTGGCGCTTTGCACTGTGCGCACCAGGCTCGTTTCCTGGCCAAAGTAGTTTTCCAGCTTCGGCTCGAAACCGGGCGACGTGCTGGCGCTATTCGAAAACGTCGTCTCCGTCACGCCGGTCAGGCGCCAGATATTATTGCCCTGATAGGTTGCGCCCTGGGCCACGGTCAGGGTGCGCAGGCGCATGTCGGTGTCGAACTCATACAGCTTGACGTTTTTCAGGAGGCCATCCGGCCGCGCCTCGCCCACGTTGAAAAAGCGCGAACCGGTGACGGTGCCCGTCAGTCCATCGCTCTTGACCATGTCCTTGGTCCACAGGCCGGAGCGGAATTCGCTCGATACGGCCGCGCCGCGCGACGTCAGCTTGAGGCGTTCGGCCAGGGTTTCCGTGCGCGGGGTGATCAACTCGCCGAAGATGAAGGTGATCACGACGAAGACGATACCGATGCGGAACAGGAAGCCTGCCGCCATCGCCGTCGACATGCTCGACGCACGCATGATGGTAAATTCCGAACTGGCGGCAAACTGCGCCATCGTATAGATCGTGCCGATCAGGGCCGCGATGGGCATCACTTCATACACATGGCCCGGCACCAGCACCAGCACATACAAGAACGCGTACTGGATGCTGTAGCCGTTCTTGCCCACCTTGGGCAACTCGCCGGTCAGGTCGATGAACGCCTGCAGCGCCAAAAAGGCGAGCAGCACGAACAGCACCGCCTGGAAAATCGAGACCGCAAAATAGCGCTGTAAAATCTTCATTTCGATGCCGCTTTACTTGTTTTGCCGGCGCGGCGCGCGCGCTTGAAGGACGCCAGCAGGACCAGCGGATGATAGCGGTGGTTCACATTCAGGCGCCAGGCAAACAGCGCCACGACAGCCAGCGCCGCCAGCAGATGCAGCGGCCACCAGGCCAGGCCGAACGTCAAACGCCCCTGCTTCACGCTCGCCTCGATGACCTTGATCAGGTTACTGTAGGTGAAGAAAATCAGCAGGGCGATGATCAGGTTGGCCGAACTGCCGGCGCGCGGATTGACAAAGCCCAGCGGAATGGCCAGCAGGATGAGCATCAGGCCGATCAGCGGCGCGCTCACGCGCCATAACAATTCGGCCCTGGTGAATTGATTCGGCTCGGCAATCAGCGCCATGGTGCTCATGGCGCGCACGCCCAGGTCCGCGCCCAGCTCCTGCTGCTTGCTCTCGATGCGCATGATGTACTGCTCGAATTCCATGGTCTGGAAGTCGGCCTGCGTCGGCGTGCCCTGGTAGCGGCGGCCGCTCTTGAGCACCAGGAAGCGTTCGCCACGGGCATCCGTATTGATCACGCCTTCCCTGGCGACGACAACCACCGCGCTGCCCTTGGCATCGACGGTATTGACGAACACATTGTGCACCACGTTTTTCTCGCCGCCGCCACCTTCGACGAAGAAGATGCGGTTGCTGCCGGCCGATTCGCGGAACTGGCCCGGCGTGACTTTTTGCAGGTCTTCGCGCTTTTCAAAACGCGCCACATATTCGTCGCTTTTCTTTTGCGCCCACGGTGTGGCATACAGGCTCAGGATGCCGGTGGCCAGCACCAGCGGCAAGCCAAAGCTCAGCACCGGCCAGATCCAGCGCGACAGGCTCATGCCCGAGGCGAACCAGACCACCATCTCCGACTCCTTGTAGCTGCGCGTGACCACCATCAGCACCGAGATGAATCCGGTGAGGATGATGATGGTAGGCAGCTGCATCAGGGCGGAAAAAACCATCAGCGACATGACGTCCGAGGACGCGATCTTGCCGCCCGCAGCCTTGCCGAGAATACCAATCAACATCCAGGTGAGCAGGATGCTGAACAAAACAGTGAAGGTGGCCCCGGCGGCACTAGCCAATTCACGTCGAAGGGCGCGTTGAAAGATCATTCGGAGTTTATAATTCGGATCGGTTAGTTGAGTAACACGTTACTAGTAAATGAAAACGGAGAACCAAATGGACTTTAGCATAAAAGCATTCGATACCAAGAGCACCCTCGGCACGGCCAAAAGCGGATGCATCGCGGTTGCGGTATTCGAAAACAAAAAACTGTCGCCAGCGGCAAAATCGCTGGACAGCAAGGGTGCAATTTCGGCTGCGCTGAAGTCCGGCGACATCAGCGGCAAGCCTGGCAGCACATTGCTGCTGCGTGCAGTCGATGGCGTCACCGCCGAACGCGTTCTGCTCGTCGGCATGGGCAGCGATGAAAGCGTCAGCGAGAAAAGCTTCGCTACCGGTGTACAAGCGGCGCTGAAAGCCTTCGGCTCCCTGGGCGCTGCGGACGCCATTATCGCATTACCACTGACAGATGTGAAAGAGCGCGACGTAAATTGGGCAATCCGTTGTGTGGTGCAGGCTGCACACGACAGCGAATACCGCTGCGACTCGCAAAAAAGCAAGAAAGATCCGGCACCGGCGGGCGTGCGCAAGATCGTCCTGTCGGCACCGGCAACGGCCGCCACGCGCGGCGCGCTGGCGCAAGCCATCGCCATCGCCAACGGCTCCGACCTGACGCGCAACCTGGGCGACCTGCCAGCGAACATCGCCAACCCGACCTACCTGGCCAGCACGGCCAAGCAGCTGGCCAAGGATTTCAAGTTCGAAGTCGAAGTGCTGGACCGCAAACAGCTCGAAGCGCTGAAAATGGGCAGCTTCCTGTCCGTCACCAACGGCAGCGAACAGCCGCCGAAGTTCATCGTCCTGAAGCACATGGGCGGCAAGGCCAAGGACGCGCCAGTCGTCCTGGTCGGCAAGGGCATCACCTTTGACACGGGCGGCATCTCGCTCAAGGCCGGTCCTGGCATGGACGAGATGAAATACGACATGGGCGGCGCCGCATCGGTGCTGGGCACCTTCCGCGCCATCGGCGAGATGAACCTGAAGCTGAACGTCATCGGCATCATCGCCGCGTGCGAAAACATGCCGTCGGGCCGCGCCACCAAGCCGGGCGACGTCGTCACCTCGATGAATGGCCTGACCATCGAAGTGCTGAACACGGACGCCGAAGGCCGTCTGGTGCTGTGCGATGCGCTGACCTACGCCGAACGCTTCAAGCCGGCAGCCGTGGTCGATATCGCCACCCTGACGGGCGCTTGCGTCGTGGCCCTGGGCCACCATAACAGCGGTCTGTTTACACGCAGCGATGCGGCGCATGACCAACTGGCCAATGAACTGCTGGCAGCGGGCAAGCAGGCGAGCGACACGGCATGGCGCATGCCGATCGAAGAAGCGTACAACGAGCAGCTGAAATCGAACTTCGCCGACCTGGCCAACATCGGCACGCCAGGCGGCGGCGCGGTGACGGCAGCGGCCTTCCTGGAAAACTTCACCAAGAAGTACACCTGGGCGCATCTGGACATCGCCGGCACGGCCTGGAAATCGGGCGGCGCAAAAGGCGCCACCGGCCGTCCGGTGCCTTTGCTGACGACGTTCCTGATCAACAGAGTATAAGTTGACGCCTGCCGGCGGCGCCTTGCCGCCGGCGTTGCACTGCAAAAAAGCCGCCCTGGTCCGTGTGACCCTGGCGGCTTTTTCACGTGCGGCGTATTGACCTAATAGACGACGGGATCGGGAATCGGCTGCGGCGCCACCTTCGGCTGCACCACGCTGTGCGGCGTCGCTTCGCCGGCAGCGGCAGGAGCCGGCGCGGCGATCCTGGCGGGTGGCGGCGGTGGCGCCAGGCGCGCCGGGTCCTGCATGACGATGGTCAGCACCGAGGGATAGTCGAAGCCGGCGCCCGTGTTGCGGTCGACGAAATAGCCGACGCCCAGGGTCAGGATGACATTGCCCCAGACGCTGCCATTGAGCTTGGGATCGATGCTGCCGTCGGTGGCGACGGCGGGCGAGCCGTGCTTGCGGCAATCGACCTTCAGCGGTTCCTGGCTCTTGCGGATGGTGATGCGGCCCGGCGTGGTGACGAACCACTTGCCGACGTCGTTGCTGAGGATGCAGCCGGCGCCAGTCAGTTCGCGGTTATCCTGAATGGTTTGCACCAGCACCATCTGCTCGGTATTGCCCGTCAGGGTGGCGCAGCCGCCCAGCCCCAGCAACAGCAGCGCCTTGGCGGCAAGAGCGGCAGACGATGGTCCACGCATGGGAAACTCGCTTAACGGACGGGGATCGGCTGGTCGCCGGGCACGGCGACGGCAGTAACGCTGTTTTTCGGACTGCCCTCGATCAGGCGGTCGGAATACACCAGGTAGACCAGCGCATTGCGCTTGCTGTCGACCATGCGCACCACGCGCACATGCTTGAAGAAGATCGAGGCGCGCTCGGTAAACACCTCTTCCTGGCGCGGCAGCTTGCCCTTGAATTGCAGCGGCCCCACCTGGCGGCAGGCCACGGCCGCATCGGCCTTGTCTTCGGCCAGGCCGACGGCGCCCTTGATGCCGCCCGTCTTGGCGCGCGACAGGTAGCAGCTGACGCCAGCGACGCGGGGATCGTCGTAGGCTTCCACGACGATCTTGTGGTCAGGGCCGATCAGCTTGAAGACAGTATCGACGGAACCGATGGTTTCGGCCTGCGCCGTGGCGCACGCAACGCCCAGCAGCCATGCTGCAGCCAGCAATTTATGCATGGAGATAGTATCCCGGGCACGTGCGAACACGGCCATCAGTTGATGGGGGCAAAACGCTGCACCATGACGCCTTCGACCTCGATCAGCTGAAAGAACACGTCTTTCGGCCGGGTCCAGATCGAACCGTCAGCAGCGCGATAGACGATCATTGGCGTCAGATCCGCTTCCAGCGTGGCTTCGCACACCAGTTCGTAAATGCCGCCCTTGTAGTGCCGATAGCGCATTGCCGTCTCCTCAAGCCGTGGAATCTTCGCTCTTGTCGTCGGCCAGTGCCTTCTGCTTCATCTTCAGGCCCTGGATCACTTTCAAAATGCCTTCCATGCCGGCGGCGCCATCGGCGCCAGTGAAGGCATCGAGCACTTCATTGAGCACCTTGTTGCGCACGGTCGCCTCGTCGGACGACATTTCCAGCGCGCGCTGGGCCTTCGCGGCCTTTTCGGCGGCGCTGACCCGCGGCTTGGCTGCCGTCTTGCCATGCGTCAGAGCTGCCTGCCAGATAACCCAGCGGCGCTGGGTTTCGAAAATCAGGTACTCGTCCGGTTTGTCTTCTCTTCGCCGCACAATGTGGCCGTCACGCTGCGCCCACGCTTCAAATGCAGTTCGCATTTTCTTCCTTTGCAAATGCTACGCGCAAGTCTCACTATTAAAACTGCAACATTTCAAAATAGTACCATCTATTGATGTCGCAAAACAGTCTCATAGATATAGTACTGCAATTTATATAACAAGTCTGGCGGCGCCAGGAACGGAATGATTGCTCCGCCCCGGGCACAGTGGTCATGTAAGTCGGAATAGCAATTACAACTAATTACAACTGCTTCCTGCCTGGTTGCTAACTTGGCTGTAACAAAGCCGTGTGACACAGTTGTTACATTCTGCCATTTTAGTAGTTTTTATCGCGTTTTAGCGAGAAACTTTACACCTTTATCGCGTTAAAACGCCTTGCTCGGCGCACCGCGCCAGCCACTGATGCCAAATCAAACACAGGGGTTGATCAATCATACACAAAAACATAATATTCATGCGCCACGATTGGTTAAAAATAAATACTTTTTCCACATTCATTTTCCTCCAGAGCAAACAAAACAGGCGTCGGGCAAGCCCGCCACGGCACTGGCGACACGCATGCGGTAAGATTCGCGCCTATCGACGCGCAAGCGTCACCGCAGTTACTGACGCAGGCACCACTGCTGTCAGCACTTATTTACGCAAGGATTTTGCCCATGAAACTCGCCACCTGGAACGTCAACTCGCTCAAAGTGCGCCTGCCCCAAGTCTTGCAGTGGCTGGCGGACAACCCCGTCGACATACTGTGTTTACAAGAGACCAAGCTAACGGACGACAAGTTCCCCGTCGCTGAAATCGAGGCGGCCGGCTACCAGGTCGTTTTCAGCGGCCAGAAAACCTACAACGGCGTGGCCATCCTGTCGAAACTGCCGATCACCGATGTGGTCAAGAACAACCCCCGCTACGAAGATGCGCAGCAGCGCATCCTGGCTGCCACCATTGGCGGCGTGCGCGTCGTCTGCGCCTACGTGCCCAACGGCCAGAGCGTCGATTCGGACAAGTATGAATACAAGCTGGGCTGGCTGGCGGCCCTGCACGACTGGCTGGCGGAAGAGGCGCAGCAGCATCCGCAGCTGGCCGTCGTCGGCGACTACAATATCGCCCCCGACGACCGCGACGTGCACGACCCGGTCGCCTGGGAAGGCCAGGTCCTGGTCTCGGACAAGGAACGCGCCGCCCTGCAGCGCCTGCTCGACATCGGCCTGACGGATGCCTTCCGCCTGTTCGAGCAGGCGGAAAAATCGTTCAGCTGGTGGGATTACCGCCAGCTGGGCTTCCGCCTCAACAAGGGCCTGCGCATCGACCATATCCTGCTCTCGCCCGCCCTGGCCGCGCGCTGCAAGGCCTGCATCATTGACCGCGTCCCCCGCAAGTGGGAGCAGCCGTCCGACCACGCGCCTGTCGTGGCCACCATCGACTAAGCGCTCAGGAACGCCTGACAGAAGCGCAGCGGGCGGAAGGCAGAGGCGGCCGGGAAGCGGAACTGCGCCTGAGCACAGTGTGCATCGCAGGGCCCTTGTACCGACGCGCGGCAGTTCATGTCACGCGTTCCAGCAGGGCCTGCGCATTCACCGCAGGCACCGGCGCCGAAAACAGATAGCCCTGCGCATAGCGGCAGCCGTTTGCCTGCAGCAGGGCGAACTGCTCCTCCGTCTCCACGCCTTCGGCCACGGCCGACAATTGCAGGCTGTCGGCCAGCGCGATGATGGCCGCGACGATGGCGCGGTCTTCGCCGCTATGCTCCAGATCCTTGATGAAGGCGCGGTCGATCTTGACCTTCTTCACGGGGAAGCGCTTCAAATAGGCCAGGCTGGAATAGCCGGTGCCGAAATCGTCGATCGACAGACGCAGGCCCATGCCATTGATCTGTCGCAGAATTTCCAAGGTATGCTCGCCGTGCTGCATCAGCGCCGTTTCCGTGATTTCAAACTCCAGCAGCGCCGGATCGATGCCGCTTTCCTGCACGATGGCGCCGATGGCCGACACCAGGCCCTTGTGCATGAACTGGCGCGGCGACAGGTTCACCGCCAGCGGCACCGGCTGCAGGCCCTGGCGCTGCCAGGCCATGCTTTGCGCGCAAGCCTGGCGCATCACCCATTCGCCGACCGGCACGATCAAGCCGTTTTCCTCCATGATGGGGATGAAGCGGTCCGGCAGCACCATGCCGTGGCCGGGACGCCGCCAGCGCAGCAGCACTTCCATGCCATGCAGGCGCCGCGTGGCGATATCGATGACGGGCTGGTAAAACAGCTCGAACTGGTCCAGCGCCAGCGCCGTGCGCAAACTGCTTTCCAAATCAAAATGCAGGGCCGCCGCCTGGTTCATCGTCTGCGTGAAGAACTGGTAGTTATTCCGGCCATTGCCCTTGGCGTGGTACATGGCAGCGTCGGCATGGCGCATCAGGGCGTCGACGTCGCCGCCATCGTCCGGATACAGGCAGATGCCGATCGACGGCGTCACATGCAGTACGTGGCCGTCGAGCGGAAAGGCCGGCGTCAGCGCCTCGATGACTTTCTCGGCCACGCGCGCCGCCTCGTCGGCGCCGCGGATGCCTGGCACCAGCACGACGAATTCATCGCCGCCCAGGCGTGCCACCGTGTCGCTGGCGCGCACCGCGCGGCACAGGCGCGCCGCCACGTCCTTGAGCAGCAGGTCGCCCGTCATGTGGCCGAGCGAATCGTTGATGGTTTTAAAGCGGTCCAGGTCGATGAACATCACGGCCAGCTTGCGCCCGGAACGCTGCGATGCCAGCATGGCCCGCTCCAGGCGGTCCGACAGCAGCGCGCGGTTCGGCAAGCCCGTCAGGTTGTCGTGGTAGGCCATGTGGTGCACTCTGGCCTCGGCCTGGCGCCGTTCGACGATTTCGCCTTGCAGCAGCAAATTGGCGCCCGCCAGTTCGGCCGTGCGTTCATGCACGCGCAGTTCCAGTTCGTCGCGCGCGCGGCGCACCGCCTCGGCCGCCTCGCGGCGCGCCGTCACATCGTCGACCAGCCACACGGAGCGGCCATGCGCGTGCGCCAGGTCAAACGGCCGCCCGGACAGGCGTGCCCAGAAACGGCTGCCATCCTTGCGCACCAGCTGGTATTCCGACATGTGCACCCTGCCCGCCTGGAAATCGCGCGCCGTCTCGCCGCGCGCCGCCTTCCATGCCGCCACGTCCGGGTAGAGCGCCTGCACGGACAGGCCATTGATCTCGCCCGGCCCGTAACCGAACAGCTCTTCCATCTTGCTGTTGCTGCGCAAATTGAAGCCGCCCTCCACCACCGAGATGCCCAGCACGGCGCTGTCGAGGATGGCCTGGTTTTCCAGCAGCGCATTGCGCAGGGATTCTTCGGCGCGCTTGGCTTCCGTACGATCCTCGATGATCCAGATGGTGCCGGCGGCCGGATCGTCGGGGTTGACGACATAGGCGATTAGCTGCGCCCACAGGGTGCTGCCGTCGCGGCGCATCATCTCCACTTCCGTCTGGAACGGCTTGCCGACAGACAGGAAGGGGAATGCCGCCGCGCCCAGCAAATCATAGGACTGCTGCGATACATACAGCGCGCGCCCGGGCAGGCCCAGCGCCTCGTCGCCGCGGTAGCCGAACATGGCGGCAAAGCCCAGGTTGTAGCGCGTGATCTGGCGGTTCTTGGTAAACAGGATGCTCACCGAGGCATTCGTCATGATGGCCGCCACCTCCATCTGCGTCTGGCGGCTGGCCGTGACGTCTTCAAGTATCCAGATGGCGCCCTGCTCGCTATGCGCCTGGTCAACGGCCTTGGCGCGGATGCGGCACCAGAACAGGCTGCCGTCGCGCCGGCGGAACAGCGATTCATCCTGCTCATAGGGCAGGCCCTGGCCCAGCAGCGGCGTCGCCTGCACGCCGAATTCCTCGTACGCGGCGGGCGAGGGAAACAGGGCGGCGGCGGGCAGGCCCGTCATCTCTTCCTGCGCATAGCCGAACATCTCGGCGAAGCGGGGATTGCAGCGCAGGACCAGGCGCGAACGGGAAAACAGGATGCCGACGGAGGCGTTGTCGAGGATCGCCTGCTGCTCCAGCATCAGCTGGCGCGTCGCCTCCTCGGCCGCCTTTTGCGCGCTGCGGTCGTCGAACAGCCAGATCGTGTCGCGCAGCGCGCGCTCGGCCTGATGTTCCGGATTGATTACATAGCCATACGCGAGCGCCCAGAAGGTCGAACCGTCGCGCCGGCGCATCTCCATTTCGCCCTGGAACGGCAGACCGCGCCGCAGCAGGGGCGCCGCCTGCCGCACCACGTTTTCATAGGCGGCGCGCGACGGATACAGGTCGGCCACGGGCAGGCCCACGCCGCTGTCGCCGTCAAAGCCGAAGCATTCGGCAAAGCGCCGGTTGTAGCGCAGCACGCCCGTGTCGCGCTGGAAGCCGATGGCCAGCGGCGCGTTGTCCATCACGGCCTGCATTTCCAGCATGGCGCGGCGCAGCTGGTCTTCGTCGCGCCGGTGCTCGCTGATATCCTCGATGATCCACACCGTGCCGTCATGCGTGTTGAGCGGATCGACGGCGCGCCCGTGCAGGCGGCTCCAGAACAGGCTGCCATCCTGGCGCCGCAGTTCCAGCTCCGTGCGGTAGGGCTTGCCCTTCGACAGCAGCGGCGCCGCTTCCAGCCCCAGCAAACGGCAGTGCTCGGCCGAGCGGTACAGCACCGCGCCGGGCATGCCCGTCAGCTGGTGGCGCGCATAGCCGAGCATTTCGGCGGCGCGGATATTGCACTCCTCGATGAAGCCGCCCTTGGAAAAGACGATGCCGACAGCCGCGCTTTCCAGGATGGCCTGCTGCTCCAGCAAGGTCTTGCGCATGGCTTGCTGGTCGCGCTGCTGCACGCGGATATCGGCAAACACCAGGGTGGCGCCCGGCAAGCCGGTCTCCACCTTCAGCGGCTTGGCCCAGACCTGCACGCCGATGGCGCCGTCGCTGCCCTGCAGGCTGCTGTCCCACTGGCGCGCGCGGCCGGCCGGGCCCAGCGCGCCGCGCAGCATGCTGGTGCTCGATGCGCGGTAGGCGTCGCTGAAACAGTCGGCCAGCAGCCGCCCCGACACATCGACGCCCAGCAAGTCCACCAGCGCGCCATTCGCCGCCACCACCATGCCGCAGGCATCGCAGGCGCACGCTGGCAAGGCGATGAGGTTCAACGCATCTGCAATAAATTCGGGACTGGTCGGGACGCGCTTCATGGACACCCATGGGACGGTTAAGGACTGAACAAACATGCAACTAGGTAATATATTCCGCCAAGCATCGTGGTGCTGCTAGATCATAAACCAGTTTCCCGGGGTTTTTTCATATTCCTTGCTGGCAATATCGCAAACGCCACAGAGCAGGTGCAACACCCGTGTTGCAATGCTGTTGCATGGCAGGAAAATGAAACAAATCGTTTAGAATAAAAGCATGCGCCGCCCTTCCCATCCTCCGCTCGACCACCGCGACAAACCCGTCATCTGGACCGTTTCCGTCTCGCGCCTGTTCGACCTATTCCGCGACATCACGCTCGAATACGACGACCTGGCGACGATCGAGCCGATCAACCTGGGTTTCGACGACGCCGTGCGCCACATCCGCGACCGCATGGCCACCGAACGCTGCGACGCCGTCATCGCGGCCGGCTCGAACGGCGCCTACCTGAAGGGCCGCCTGTCGGTCCCCGTCATCATCGCCAGGGCCAGCGGCTACGACGTGATGCAGGCGCTGGCGCGCGCGCGGCGCATCTCGCCACACATCGGCGTCGTCACCTACCAGGACCCGATGCCGGAACTGGCGGAATTTGCCGCCACCTTCGGCTTCCAGATCGCGCAGCGCACCTACGCCACGGAAGAAGACGCGCGCGCGCAGATCAATGAACTCAAGGCGGCCGGCGTCAAGGCCGTCGTCGGCGCCGGGCTGGTCACCGACCTGGCGGAAGAAGCGGGCCTGGACGCCGTCTTCGTGTATTCCGCCACAGCCATCCGGCGCGCCTTCGACGACGCGCTGGAACTGGCGCGCCTGACCCAGCTCGAATCGAACCGCGGGCGCCGCACGGCGGTGGCCGACACCCTGCGCGCCAAGCACGGCTTGCACGACCTGCGCGGCGAGTCCGAGGCGATGGAAGCAGTGCGCCAGTCGGTGGTGCTGTTTGCCCGCTCGCCGGCGACCGTGCTGATTCAGGGCGAAACGGGCAGCGGCAAGGAACTGGCGGCGCAGGCGATCCACCGTGAAAGCCCGCGCAGCCTGGGCGCCAACCGCCCCTTCCTGGCCATCAATTGCGGCGCCATCGCCGAATCCCTGCTGGAGTCGGAATTGTTCGGCCACGAAGATGGCGCCTTCACGGGCGCGCGCCGGGGCGGCCATGCGGGCCTGTTCGAGGCGGCCAACCATGGCACCCTGTTCCTCGATGAAATCGGCGAAATGCCGCTGGCCCTGCAAACGCGGCTGCTGCGCGTGCTGGAAGAGCGCGAAGTGGTGCGCGTGGGCGGCACACGGCCCATCGCCATCAATGTGCGCATCATCAGCGCCACGCACTGCGACCTGGAACAGCGCATCCGCGAAGGGCGCTTCCGCGCCGACCTGTTCTACCGCCTGGCCGTGCTGCGCCTGCACTTGCCGCCGCTGCGCGAACGGGCCGCCGACATTCCGGCCCTGGCCGAATGGTCGCTGAAAAACGCGCTGGCCGCCCTGGGCGCACGGCCGCACCCGAACCTGCATGCGGAAGTCCAGGCTTGCGCAGGGCTGCTGCGCCGCCACGGCTGGCCCGGCAACGTGCGCGAACTGCGCAACCTGGCCGAGCGCCTGGCGCTGTTCCTGGCGGCCGAACCGCTGCAGGCGCTGACTCCCGCCTTCGTGCTGGGCGTGGCGCCGG